>CALXCR010000123.1 GCA_944386855.1 uncultured Oscillospiraceae bacterium | reverse complement strand
ATTCGGCCTGTGCTATACCGCCGGAGGCGTACGCGCTTTCCTTATTTTTTTGGCCGGGCCCGCTCACAATGATACTGAAAAAGAAACCAGTAATACCCGATATTGTCACCGCCGGAGGGGACACGGTCGGTGTCAGATGCCCCGACCATAAAAAGACGCTCGAGCTTATAGAAAAAAGCAAGACCCCGCTCGCCGCACCGTCGGCAAACCTGTCGGGACAGCCGAGCCCCAAAAATCTCGCTCAGGCTATGGAGTATTTTGACGGCCTTGTGCCGTGCGCCATTGACGGAGGAGACTGCACCGTCGGCATAGAGTCGACGATAATAGATATGACAAAAAAACCGTTTAAGGTACTGCGCCTCGGCGGGCTCTCGCCGGAGACAATAAAGAGCGAGACGGGGATCGAAGTTGAAGTATAACCTTTGCAGGGCAAATATTATATATTTGCAATTTCAGCCTTTTTCTTTCTCTGCTTGTGCGGATAACCGAAAGAGACGACAACCATACACGCCGTAGCTGCGGCGGTATAACATTCATAAGCCGGGAGGTGCTGAAATGCTCGTAATAGGTATAACCGGCGGAACCGGAGTTGGCAAAAGTACGCTGCTCAATGTCCTTGAAAAAAAGGGAGCGTATATCATCGACTGTGACGCCGTATATCACGATATGCTCAGAACCTCGGACGAGATGACAAGAGCTATAAAAGAGCGCTTTCCCGAGGCATATGAGAGCGGCACGCTCGATACAAAGGCGCTCGGGAGCATAGTTTTTGAGGACGCGGAAGCGCTTGATCAGCTGAAAAAAATAACGCACCCGCGTATCGTGAGCAGGGTAGAGGATATGCTCGAAAAACAGTCTCAAAAAGGGACTAGCCTCGCCGCGGTCGACGCTTACGGGCTAAAAGAGAGCGGCCTGTCCGATATATGCGACGTAACGGTAGCGGTGACAGCGCCAGACGATCTGCGCGTGCGCCGCATAATGGCTCGCGACGGCATAGACGAATCGTACGCCGTGCACCGCATACGGTCGCAGAAATCGAACGAGGAATATGCGGCCGAATGTGACATAACGCTTGAAAATAACTTTGCGTCTATACAAGAGTTTGAAAAGAGATGCGAAGAATTTATAAATAATATTATTATGGAGGGATAATAATGGAAAGCAAAGATCTGTTTTACAAGCAGCAAAATATTTTTGAGACGATAAGCGAGGACGAGAAGAAAGCGTCGGACGCGTACTGTGAGGATTACATGGCATATCTTCAGGTGTCCAAGACAGAGCGCGAAGCAGTGCGCGAGGCTATAAAACTCGCGGAAAAAGAGGGCTTTGTCGAGTTTAAAAAGGGTATGAGCCTTAAGGCCGGCGACAAAGTCTATAAAAATGTATACGGCAAAGCGCTCTATCTCGCCGTTATCGGCAAGCAGCCGCTAGTATCCGGCATGAACATCGCGGGTGCGCACGTCGACTCTCCGCGGCTCGATTTAAAACAGCTTCCCGTTTACGAGGACAGCGAACTTGCGCTGTTAAAGACTCACTACTACGGCGGTATCAGAAAATACCAGTGGGTCGCAACGCCTCTCGCACTGCACGGGACAGCGGTCCTCGCAGACGGCAGCGTGATCGACGTTGCGATAGGCGAGGATGACGGCGAACCGAAGTTCGTAATAACCGACCTTCTGCCGCACCTTGCGCGCAATCAGAGGAAGAAGAGTCTCGACGAGGCGTTTACGGGAGAGGATCTCAACGTCCTCATCGGCTCGGAGTTTGATAACGACGCCGAAAAGGGAGAAAAAGTAAAAACCCGCATCCTCAAGATACTGTTTGAGAAATACGGGATTATCGAAGAGGACTTCCTCTCGGCCGAATTTGAGATAGTACCGGCCGCAAAGGTAACGGATATAGGGTTTGACCGTTCGCTCATCGGCGGCTACGGCCATGACGACAGGGTCTGCGCTTTTGCGGAACTCAAGGCGATCTTGGAGGAGACCGCCCCAGAAAAGACGGCGTTCTGTATCCTCGTCGATAAGGAAGAGGTCGGATCTGAGGGTGTAAGCGGTATGAAGTCGATGGCGTTCGAGTATTTTGTATCAAATCTGTTTGAAGCCTGCGGAGAGACAAAGGATCTCGAAGAGTGCTTTGCAAACTCGTTCTGCATCTCGGCGGATGTCACGGCGGCATATGACCCTAATTTCCCGGATGTTTTTGAGAAGAGGAATGCGGCAAAGGCGAATTACGGCGTAGGCATCGCAAAATTCACCGGCAGCGGCGGAAAATCCGGCTCTAACGACGCGTCGGCCGAGGTCGTCGGCAAGATACGCAGAATGTTCAGAGACTATGGCGTCGTATGGCAGATGGCGGAGCTCGGCAAGGTTGATCAGGGCGGCGGCGGAACGATCGCAAAGATCATGGCAAACCGCAACATCCCGACAATCGACGCGGGCGTCCCCGTACTCTCTATGCACGCCCCGTTTGAGGTCGTGTCTAAACTCGACTGCTATATGACCTATAAGGCAATGAAGGCGCTGTACGCCGAAAAGTAATTT
>CALXCR010000122.1 GCA_944386855.1 uncultured Oscillospiraceae bacterium | reverse complement strand
AATCCTTGTCCATGAAGCGGTCAAAAGTGAGGACGGAAGCCGGGAACAGGAAGTGGAAATCTTCTACCGCTTTATCGGCAAAATCGAATGACACATCTTGAGATACCCAACAATATCCTTAACTAAGGGAAACGGGATTGTCGGTTCCCGATTCCGATATGTTGATATCCATATCGGAAGTTCTGGAAACACCCGTGAGCACGCTGCTCGGAGAAAATATCATGGAGTCGGACGCTGATGACTTAAAGGCGATTTCTGCAAAGCTGGAGGTGATAAATTTGCAACTTGCCGGGAGAAAAACCACGAGGAAAAGGATTTTGCATTGGACTCTTATATCGTTGTGTGCAGTCATAACAGCGATTTTTGCAATCTTATCCGTATTAGAGAGTCCGTACTTGGGGTGGGATTACAGTGACCCCGAAACCGCCGTTCTCGGCGTGGCATTTCACTCGTTTGAATGGGTATTTGTCAGAGTAGCGCCGATTATCCTTATTGGTGCGATTGTTGGAATTTTCTTAACACGGACGAAAGAATAAAACTATCTCTGTTTTTGAGGTGAAATTGAACTTTACAATAAGTGTTATCGTTAAACTGGCAAGCCGCCGGCCGCTGACTCGGCACGCTATCAATTACATAAGCAAAAACGGCGGGGAGCTATTTCCCGCCGTTTGGTGTTTTTTCATATTCAAGGATGTCGCCCGGCTGACAGTCGAGCGCCTCGCATATCGCGTCGAGTGTCGAAAAACGTATCGCGCTGACGCGTCCGTTTTTAAGCTTGGACAGATTCACATTCGCGACGCCGACTTTTTCCGAAAGCTCGTTGAGCGACATTTTTCTGTCGGCCATCACCCTGTCAAGCCTTAGTATTATAGCCATCTCACATCCCTCCTTTGTCAGAGCGTCTCATCGTCGAGACGCTGCAGCTCCGCGCCGTATGAAAAGACGTACGACATGAGCATCAGTACAAAAAACGTGACGATAAAATCAAAACTGAACACATAATCGACGGATACCGAGCTTATCATGCCGCTGTCGCGGAGCGCATCAAGACCGAACGAGCGCATCGCCGCCGTCGTCTCTATCACAACGCCGAGATTTTTCACGACTCCCCATATAAGGCTGAGGACGGCGATCTTTTTCAGATACAGCGCATTTTCCAGATAAAATGGTCTGCCGCACGCTATCGGGTTGAGTATTTTGCGGACGTAGCCGAGGCCGATATAGAGCACCGCGGCATATGCGCTGCCGAGCGCCGTGGATATCCACGCGTATACGAGGAAATTTGAGTTCTCCGGCGCGTACCCGTCGGCAAACGTAAGCTTTATCGGCCCAAGCTCAAGTGCATTATTAAATTCGTAGTCCAGCATGGCATTCGGATTTATGGCGTTTTGCACGGTGAGGGCGGCCGTCACGCAGATCACGACTATCCACGCTATGATGATCGCCGCCTGTATGGCCTTAAAAAACCGGTTTAACCGGCCTGCGGTCGCGGACAGCTTGTTTATATCCATTGTTTTCTCCTCCAACATTAAAAATTTAACGACTGTCGTTAAATAGACAATACCACATGTCTAAACGTATGTCAATAAAAATTTAATGATAATCGTTAAATTTTTCTCGCGCGACGCAAAATTTACCCCATGCCGTCCACTGTAACGGACGGCATGGGGTATCGGTATGCTTTCGGCCGGACAGGCAATACCGCTTTATCTCGTGATCTTATACGAGTCGGCAATATCGTCCCATCTGGGGATATCGAGCCGTACACCGTAGAAATTCTCGTAGCTGTCAAGAAATTCGCGCTTCCAATTAGAGGAACTTGTTCTTGTATCGGGGTTTTGCCAGACGGTCTGCTCGATCGCCGACAAAAAATCCTCAAGACTGCGGAAAATATAAAAATCGCGCGGACGCGTACTGTACCACACGCCGGGGCGGATCTTATGTACGACGTTGTTTTTGACCTGCAGGTTCAGAGGCCAGTTTTCCATGCGCCTTGTGATCTCCCAGACCTTTTTGAGCCACACGTCCTTGATCGTCACGACGCCGTTTTCATCCATATCGTAGCCGAATATCAGATAGTCGGCATGCAGCATATACGGATGGTTTATTATCTCACGTTGATACGCCCTGAAGTCCGCTATATCAAACCCCGGGCTTGCCGAGCGGTTGAACGCCTTGATCTCCAAAAGATCGCGCGTCAGATCGTCCGGGTTGAGGAAGAAATCGGGCGGCATCTGCGTGTTTTCGCTCGGTGCGTAGTCGATGCCGTTTTTATCGAGCCAGCCCTGCACCCACTCCTGTATAATGTTTCCGACGACGTCTTTTTGCTTTACCGTGATGCTTATGTCGCCGAAATTAAAGGCGATCCCGCCTTTTATCTCGAGTATGCGGTCGTCATTTCGTAATTTATCGTATATCTGCTGTGCGGTCAGTCTCATTTTCTTGTTATCCCCCTCGTATATGTCGAGTACGCGGCCTGCAACTTCCTTTATAACCGGTACGACGACCGTGTTGCCTAGCAGATCGTACCCGTTTTCGACAGTCGTGTCAAATTTGAAACCGTCGGGAAAGCCGAACAGCCTTAATCCCTCGCGGAGCGAAAGCGGCCTTATGCCGTCTCCGTCAGGTACGAACAGATGCTGCATATCCATGGCGACAAGCGTCGGTGCGATGCCGTTGGGGTCTAGTATCTTGCCGACCTCAAAGGACATTTTGCCGGCTACGATATTGTAGCCGAGCGGCAAGCTCTCATCCTGCTCCCGCCTGTTTCCGACTTTCTTTTTCGGGTGCTCTTTTCGGAGGTACTTAAGCTCCAGCAGATGCTCGAGCATCTCTTCAAGATCCGGCGCGTCGTAAAACGTCCTGATCTGGTCTACCGTGAGAGGCATCCCGTCCATCCAGTCGATGCCGAACTCCTTTGCCCATTTTTTCTTGCGCCGCTCTTTCAGCATCCGGTTGAGAAGATCTTTCTCCCTCTGCGATATTACCCCTTTGTAGTCGATATCCCAGCTATGTATATTGTTTTTGCCGCCGCGCTTGTCCTTGACCGCCTTCCCGGCGAGCTCGCCGACCGAATAGTGCGACAGCAGCAGCTTTACAAAGCTGCTGTCGGAAACCGGAAGCCCGTTTTCGAGGATATCGGCGAGAACGGCGCTCGTCTGCGGGAACTTCTCAAGATTCGGCGCAGCTTTTTTCGTGCCGACGATGTATATCCTCTTCCTGTCCTGCGGGACTCCGAAGTGCTTTGCGTTAAGCACCTTCCACGACACCTTGTAGCCCAGAGCATCGAGATGATCGAGTATCGTATGGAGCGTTTTGCCTATTTCATCGCGCGGGTTTTCAATGTCGTGCTTCACAAGGCCCTCGACGTTTTCGAGTACGAAGCCGTACGGCTTGCGCTCGTCCAGTATGCGCTCCACGTCAAAAAACAGCGTGCCTCTGGTATCCTGAAATCCGAGGCGTTTGCCGGCCACCGAAAACGACTGGCACGGAAACCCCGCGAGCAGGAAATCGAACTCGGGGATATCTTTGGCATCTATTTTCGTGATATCGCCGAAAACGGTTTCCCCCGGGTAATTCTGAGACAATATATCTACGGCATACGGTTTTATTTCGGAAGAGAAGACGCACTCCGACTGCAGGCCTCTTTCGGCGCAGGCGAGCTCAAAGCCCTTGCGTATCCCGCCGATGCCCGCAAACAAGTCGATGAATTTAATCGTTTTCATGGGTGTGCCTCCTGCATACAACATCCTATGATATATTTTATCACAAAACCGCCGATTGTCCAATCCGACTTGTCAAACTTTGTAAATTCAAGGGATCGGGAGGAAGCTTCCGCACAGTATGAATTTTTTGTTTTTACTCCTACTGCGAGCCTTGCTTTTTCAGCAGAATGCCGCATACGATTACCGCCGCGCAAAATACAAGCGCCAAGTACCATAGATTTTCAAGCGTAAACCCGTTATCAAGCATCAGCCGGTATCCCCAAAATGCGGGGAAAATCCGCCCGATGGATTCAAGAAAATCCGGCAGCAGGCCGATGGGGAACATGATCCCCGAAAGCATGATAGACGGTAAAAACACAAGCTGCGCGATCATCGTAAGCTTTGCCTGATTTTTTACACTAAGTCCCAATATACAACCGACGCTGAGCGATACGATAATGTATACGGCAAGGGCACAAAAGAACCTGGTAAAATTTACCGGCAAAAATGCATCGAACAGCACGGGGGAAAGCAGCACGATTATGAAACAGGCGATCATCAGATGGACAAATGTTGAAATGAACATTGTGACAAGGCCTAAATACAGGGGCACTCCGTTTGCCGCATAGACTTTTTTGATATCACTCCCATAAGTTTCGATAAGCGACGGAGGAAGCCCTATGAACGCGCCCATCGAAACGCTCATCACGATCATGGATTGTATGAGCGTGCTTTTCATTTCAGGCATAACGGACGTAAAGATGCCGCCCATGAGAAGAAAGAAAATAAGCGGGACGATATAGCAGGTGACAAGCAAAGATCTGCTCCGCATATCCAGTTTCCACTGTAACGCCACGCCGTATAAAAAACCGCTCATTTTTCCGTCCTCCTCGCCATTTCAATAAAATGCTGTTCAAGCGTCCCTCTGTCAACTTTAATGTCAAGCACATGGATATTCTCGCGTTTTAACTCGCCGAGTATAGAAAGCAGGGTATCTTCTATGTTGTCCGTCTCCAACGTGCTGTCTCCGTTTTGCGTTTTGATATGGATAAAGTATTTTTTCCCTACTTTATCGGTGAGCTCCGAAGCCGTACCGCAAAAGACGATTTTTCCGCCGTTTAAAATTGCGATGCGGTCGCATAACGTCTCCACCTCCGACATATCGTGGCTTGCCAGAACGATTGTTTTCCCCTGCGATTTGAGCCTGCGTATCAGTTCGTGCAGCGCCAGCCTGCCCTCGACGTCGAGCCCCGCCGTCAGCTCGTCGAGGAAAATAATATCGGGATCGCCGATAAGCGCGAGGGCGAGGTGCAGCCGCCTTTTCTGACCAGTTGAAAGCTGGATATACTGTTTCTTTTCAATTTCGTTTATACCGAGAGCATCGAGCATTGAGCTGTTGATCTGTACTTTATTCCATTTGGCGAACAGCTTTACGGCCTCTATCGGCTTAATATGGGCGGGCAAAGACGATGATTGCAGCTGAATACCCGTTTTACCGTTTACGCAAATTTCGCCGCCGTCATATTTCCTCAAACCCTCGATACATTCAAGTGCGGTTGTTTTCCCCGCGCCGTTTACGCCGAGCAGGGCAAAAATCTCCCCCGATTCGATCCGAAAATCAAGTCCGTTGAGAACGGTGTGGCCTCCGTAGCTTTTCGTGAGTTTACGAACCTGTATAGCCGCGCTCATTTTTCCGCCTCCTCAAACGGATCAACCCCGAGCCTTGAAAAATAGATCTGTAAAGCCGGCTCTAAATAATCGTTCACGATTTTCTGCTTTTCCTCCCATGCGCTTGCGGCGGTGTCGATGTTTCCGATCTCGACGAGCTTCGGCAGCATACTCATATCTCCGTTTGTAAACTCCATAATCAGATCCCAGTACTTTTTTGTGACCCGCTGGCATTTATCGCTTTCGGGCGGTACTTTGTCTTTTTTAAGCTGTACGATCTCATCGCTCACATGATTAAATCTGTCCATGAAGTCCAGGCCGCTCTCTTTATCAAACCGGCTGCGGATATGGTCGAGCGTGTCGTCATCAAAGCGCTTTATCAGATAGTAAAACTCGTTTTTCATTTGCAGGTTGACGATTATATCCGCGTATTTTTTAAAGTTCACCGTCTGCATTTGCAGAACCTCTGCTTTTAACTGCTCTATCGCCGTCAGCGACTCTGTAAGCTGCTCTATCTTTTCGCGTATGTCGTTTGCCTGCTCCGTAAGGGCATTCGCAACATCGGCGGGCGTCTCCAAAGAAGTCAGACGCTGTTTTATATCGTCCAGGGAAAAGCCTAATGATTTCAGAGACATAATCTGATGAAGCGTTATCAGATCCTTATCCGTATAAAGCCTGCGCCCGCCTTCGCTTTCCGCCGACGGGGCAAGCAGACCCTCCTTGTCGTAGTATTGCAGAGTCCGAACGGTAATACCCATTTTCTTTGCCACCTCGCCGACGGTCATAAACCCCGGCGGTATCGCTCTGTATTTCGCCATAATTGTTTACCTCCCAGGATATATTATAAATCATTACGCAGCGTAACAAGCAATACTGTTTCGCAGATTTTTTGCATGAAGCGTAACAAAATCTCCAGTGCTGTTGTGGCTCGGTAAGCTCTCACCCGCACGGCCGGCGAAAAGATAGCAGCGGGACGCCGCAAAAAACAAACCCGCAAACGCTTTGTTCGGTTTGCGGGTTTGGGAAGAGATGCAGCCGAGAGGGAGAGCATCGAGCTAACGCTCGCTATGCGGGCCGAAGCCCCAAAAAGAGGATATCCCTAAATAACAAAATTACACCCCCGGCGCAGCGGTTGCGTTTTTGAGAGGAGACACAAGGAAGCGGGCGGCACAAAAAGAAACGGCTCTTCAGAGCCGCGCGCCGGGTGGCGCGTCAATTCGGAGCAAAGCGGAGAATTGCCATAGGCGGAATTTATTTCCGCCGTAAAATGGCTAAATGGTGCAAGGCTCGCTATGCGAGCCGAAGCCCAAAAAAACGAGGGTATCTACAGATACCCTCGTTTTTTTGGTACGCCTGAAGGGACTCGAACCCCCGATCTCACGGTTCGTAGCCGTGCACTCTATCCAGCTGAGCTACAGGCGCTTACACAATTAGCCTAACTAATATAACACACCTGATTTTAAAATGCAAGACTCAATTTGCAAAATATACTTCAATTTTTATTTGCAAAAGATAGTTCATATGATATCATATTTAGGCTGATATATAAGAATGAGGGTAAAAATTATGGAGCTTACATTATGTGTACCGTGCCTTTTTGGACTTGAGGGGCTTGCCGCGGATGAGCTAAGACGGCTTGGGATGGAAAACGTCCGCGCGGAAAACGGCAGAGTCCTGTTTGATGGGACGGCACTTGACATAGCGCGCGCAAATATCGCGCTCAGGACGGGAGAGCGTATACTTATACAAGTCGGAGCTGTGCGGGCCGACACATTCGATATGCTTTTCGAGGGAGTAAAGGCTATGAAGTGGGAGCAGTTCATCCCCAAAAACGGCTCGTTTCCCGTTAAGGGACATTCTATAAACTCGAAGCTGCACTCGATACCCGACTGCCAGAGAATAATCAAAAAAGCTGTCGCGGACAGGCTGGCATCGAAATACCATGTTGGCTGGCTTGAAGAGAGCGGCGAAAAGTACCAGATACAGTTTGCGATAATGAACGATACGGCGTATCTCTATATAGACACAACGGGACAGGGGCTTCATAAGCGCGGATACCGGCCGGTAAGCAATTTAGCGCCGCTGAGAGAGACGCTCGCCGCCGCGATGGTGCTGCTTTCAAGATACCGCGGACGTGGACAGGTGTGCGACCCGTTCTGCGGCTCCGGCACGATACCGATCGAGGCGGCTCTTATCGCGAAAAACCGTGCGCCCGGCCTTAACCGTTCATTTGCTGCGCAGAAATGGGCGTGGATGCCTAAGATATCGTGGAAAACAGCGGCGGAAGAGGCGAAAGACCGCGAATTTCACGGAGAATACGACATATGGGGCGGGGACGTCGATCCCGCCAGCGTCAAAATAGCAAGGGAAAACGTGCGCCGTGCCGGAGTTGGAGACATAGTCAGGATCGAAGAGGCCGATGTGCGCCGGTTTTACAGAGATGCCCCGGGTGGGCTTATCATATCGAACCCGCCGTACGGCGAGCGGGTCATGGAGCGCACCGATGCCGAGCGGCTGTACCGCGAGTTCGGCGCGGCCGTAAAGAAGCTCGACGGATGGGGGATATACATTCTCTCGTCGCATGTCGATTTTGAGCGCCATTTCGGCAAAACCGCCGATAAAAAGCGCAAGCTTTACAACGGTATGATAAAATGCGACTTATATATGTACAATAGAAGCAGCGGAGGGGAAAATAAGAGATGAAACACCTGTTTGTGATAAATCCGGTAGCCGGAGGAAAAAAGCATGATCCGCATAAGACAGAGAGCGATATTCTGACCGCTATGGAGAAGATCGGCGGCGACTACGAGATATATTACACCACAGGTCCTAGGGATGCCACGCGCAAGGTAAAAGAAGAGGCTGCCTCCGGCGGGGAGCTCAGGGTATACGCCTGCGGTGGCGACGGGACGCTCAACGAGTGCGTAAACGGCGCGGCGGGCATGAAAAACACCGCCGTAGCGCATTACCCGTGCGGAACGGGCAATGATTTCATAAAATGCTTCGAGCATGAGCGTGTAAAATTTTTTGCGATCGGAGACCTTATCAGCGGCGAGGTGCATCCGATAGACCTCATCGACTGCGGCAACGGCATGTACGGACTTAATATTGCATCCGTTGGAATCGACGCGCGCGTCGGCGCGGACGTGCACAAATACAGCGCACTGCCGTTTATCGGAGGCGCGGGAGGATATGTCGTCTCGATGATCGTAAACGTGATGAAGGGAATAGGGCAGGAGCTCACCATAATCGTCGACGGAAAGACGATACAGGGCAAATTTACGATGGTCAGCGTATGCAACGGCAGGTATTACGGCGGCGGATTTAACCCCGTGCCGGAGGCTCTCCCAAACGACGGCCTGCTTGATATTCTCATTGTCAAAAACTTGGGCATAGTTAAGGTGGCGCTGCTTATCGGAGATTATGCAAAAGGGAAATATAAACAATATCCGGAGTATATAAGGCACATCAGAGGGAAAAATATCCGCATAGAAAGCCGCAAGGAAATACTGGTTGGCTTTGACGGCGAGTCGTATAAGGGCAAGACAGTCGAATTTAAGGTTGTGCCGGACGGAGTAAACATGATATTTCCGCGCGGGATGGAGTTTTTCTCAGCTCAGAGCGGAGAAAACGCCGGGGATAAGTCCAAAACGGCCGTTTGACAGACGAGAACGTCGTCTACAGCGCTTTGGAAGAATAAAAAATGTGAATTTTTTGTAATTTGTTAAAATACCTCTTGATAAATGGAAAATAATGGGCTATTATAATAACTGCGTTAGCACTCCGGCGGTTTGAGTGCTAACGCAGTAAAGCTGTAATAATACTAAATATTATATTTTAATATTGACAGGAGGAAATTTAAAATGAAACTCAGACCACTTTTTGACAGAGTGATAGTCAAGCGCACCGCCGCCGAAGAGACGACGAAAAGCGGCATAATCCTCACAAGCGGCTCACAGGAAAAGCCGCAGACGTACGAGGTCGTCGCGGTAGGACCGGGCGGCGTCGTTGACGGCGAGAAGGTCGTCATGGAGGTAAAGCCGGGCGACACTGTCATCATTGGCAAATATACCGGTACTGAAGTAAAGATCGAGGACGAGGAGTACACGATAGTGCGCCAGTCCGATATCCTCGCGGTAACAGAATAAAATTGGAGGTAGTATAAAATGGCAAAACAGATCATATACGGTGAAGAAGCGCGCAGAGCGCTCGAGCGCGGCGTAAATCAGCTTGCGGATACCGTAAAGCTCACGATAGGCCCTAAGGGCAGAAACGTAGTTCTCGATAAGAAGTACGGCTCACCGCTCATCACGAACGACGGTGTCACCATAGCAAAAGAGATAGAGCTTCAAGACCCGTTTGAAAATATGGGCGCGCAGCTTGTAAAAGAAGTCGCCTCCAAGACGAACGACGTGGCCGGCGACGGCACGACGACGGCGACCGTCCTTGCACAGGCAATGATCGACGAGGGCGTTAAAAACGTCGCCGCAGGCGCGAACCCGATGATAATGAGAAAGGGCATCCAGAAGGCGGTAACTGCCGCTGTTGAGGCCATCAAGGCAAATTCTCAGCCAGTTTCCGGATATGACGATATAGCGAGAGTCGGCGCCGTTTCATCCGGTGACGAAGAGATAGGCAAGCTCATTGCCGAGGCTATGGAGAAGGTGTCACAGAACGGCGTTATCACTGTTGAGGAGTCAAAGACGGCCGAGACCTATTCCGAGGTCGTAGAAGGCATGCAGTTTGACAGAGGCTACATCACGCCTTACATGGTAACCGATACCGACAAGATGGAGGCTGTTTTCGAAAATCCGTATATCCTCATCACCGATAAGAAGATTTCTAATATCCAGGAAGTCCTGCCCGTTTTGGAGCAGGTCGTTCAGGCCGGACGCAAGCTCGTCATCATCGCTGAGGACGTAGAGGGCGAGGCTCTTGCGACGATCATACTCAATAAACTCAGAGGTACGTTCCAGTGCCTGTGCGTAAAAGCTCCGGGCTTTGGCGACAGACGTAAGGAAATGCTCAAGGATATCGCGGTCCTCACAGGCGGCCAGGTCATCTCCACAGAGCTCGGCATGGAACTTAAGGATGCCGACGTAACCATGCTCGGCACTGCAAGACAGGTAAAATCGACGAAAGAAAACACGATTATCGTCGACGGTGCAGGCGATCCGGAAGAGATCAAGGCAAGAGTTTCCCAGATCAGAAGCGAGCACGAGGTAACGACTTCCGAATACGAGAAGGAAAAACTCGAGGAGAGACTTGCGAAACTTGCCGGCGGCGTAGCCGTTGTAAAGGTAGGTGCCGCTACCGAGGCAGAGATGAAAGAGAAGAAGCTCCGCGTTGAGGACGCGCTCAATGCAACGCGCGCGGCCGTTGAAGAGGGCATCGTAGCCGGCGGCGGTACAGCGTATGTCGCGGCTGCCAAGACGGTCGCGGCTATGACGTCAAAGCTCGCGGGCGACGAAAAGACAGGTGCCGCGCTCGTATGCAAGGCGCTCGAGGCTCCCGTAAAGCAGATCGCCGCAAACGCGGGCCTTGAGGGCGCTGTCATCCTCGACAAAGTGAAAAACAACAGAAACGCAAACTACGGCTTCGATGCCGCTAAAGAGCAGTATTGCGATATGATAAAAGACGGTATCGTCGACCCGACAAAGGTTTGCCGCAGCGCGCTTGAAAACGCGGCGTCTATCGCGTCAATAGTCCTGACGACCGATTCGCTCGTAGCCGACATCCCCGAACCGCCTGCTCCGGCAGCTCCGGCGGCTGATATGGGCGGCATGTATTAAAAAACACGCGGCAAGCCGTTAAAACGCTTGTATTACGGCGTCGAGAAATGCGGATCTATGCCGCGAACGAAGCGCATGATATGATAAAAATACCCGATACTCACTTCAAGGTGAGAATCGGGTATTTTTTGGTATTGGGACATATATGGCCATATCGAAATGCCTTGGGCGGGAAAAATATAAATTTTTTGTTAAAATCCGTCAAATTACCGAGAAAATGTGCTTTGATATAAAAAACAGTTGTATAAAAGATAAAAAGCAAGTAAAATGAACTTAATGAAAAAACTTTACACGCACCACGGGAGGCACAACAGTCCGGCGGGCGCTGTCTGTTAGATGCGCCGGGCTCTGTGTACGGCGGGGTTTTGCCAATGGGCAGGACTAAAACAGGCGCATAAAAAACTATATAACGGGAGATGTAAAATGGATCTTTGGCAGATAATACACGATATGACGCTTGAGGAAAAAGCGTCGCTTTGCTCCGGCGAGAATAATTGGGATACAAAGGCGGTCGAAAGTCAGGCTGTGCCGTCTATCAGGATGAGCGACGGGCCGCACGGCGTGCGCCGTCAGGACAACTATCAGACACGCGGCGAAAAGCCGACGACAAGGCCGAGCGTGTGCTTTCCGGTCGCGGCGGCGCTCGGGGCGAGCTTTGACCGTGTGCTTTTAAACCGCGTCGGAACGCTTCTCGGAGAGGAAGCGCTTGCAAACGACGTACAGGTACTGCTGGGTCCCGGCGTGAACATGAAGAGAAGCCCGCTGTGCGGCAGAAATTTTGAGTATTATTCGGAAGATCCGTTCCTCACGGGGGAGCTTGCGGCGGCGTATATTCAGGGGCTTCAGTCGCAGGGTGTCAGCGCATGCGTTAAGCACTTTGCCGCCAACAATCAGGAATACCGTAGGATGAGCGCGGACTCGATAGTTGACGAACGGACACTGCGGGAGATATATCTCCCGGCGTTTGAGGCCGCCGTAAGGCAGGGCAGGGCGCACAGCGTCATGTGCTCGTACAACAGGCTAAACGGCACATACGCCTGCGAAAACGAATGGCTGCTCACAGACGTACTGCGTGAGGAGTGGGGGTTTAATGGCGTCGTCGTGACCGACTGGGGCGCGATGAACGACAGATGCCGCGCTCTTGAGGCGGGGCTGAATATAGAGATGCCGTCGTCAAACGGTGTGACCGATAAAAATATAGTCGACGCGGTCAGAAGCGGCAAATTGGATGAGGCCATGCTCGATAAAAGAGTGTACGAGACACTCAGATGGACGGAATGGTGCTATTCCGGCCGCAGGACGGATACGGAGACGCCGTATGACAGGCACGACCTGGCCGCGAGGGCTATAGCGGGTGAATGCGCCGTTCTGCTAAAAAACGAGGACGGCATATTGCCGCTCGCAGATGGGCAGAAAATAGTGTTTATCGGAGAATACGCCGAGTCGCCGCGTTTTCAGGGCGGCGGATCGAGCCATATAACGTGTACTAAAGTGACGCCGGCGCTGGAGGCGTCGGCGGAATATGCCGATGTTGAATATGTGCGCATGTTCACCGACGAGGGCAGAGACGATAAGACATGGGATATGGCGATTTCAGCGGCGGAGAAGGCCGACGTGGCTGTCGTATTTGCCGGACTGCCCACGTCGTATGAGTCGGAGGGCTTTGACCGGAGTCATCTTAACCTGCCGGATTATCAGGAGGAGGCGATCGAGGCAATAGCGGCCGTACAGCCGAACCTCGTTGTCGTGCTCCATAACGGAAGCCCTGTCACGCTGCGGAATATAGACAAAATAAAAGGCCTGCTTGAGATGTACCTCGCCGGTCAGGCCGTCGGCGGCGCAGCTGCTGATATACTGTTCGGAAAGGTCAACCCGTCCGGCAAGCTTGCGGAGACGTTCCCGCTTCGGCTGGAGGACAATCCGACATACCCCGATTACGCGAAAAACAAGACGGAGGTGCGCTATTCCGAGGGGCAGTATATCGGCTACAGATATTATGACAGCAGGAATATGGATGTACTGTTCCCGTTTGGCCACGGACTTTCGTATACGAGCTTTAAGCTCAAAAACCTGCGCATATCGGCGGAAAAGATAAAAGAGGATGACAGCCTGACGGTGTCAGTGGATATAAAAAACACGGGCGTCCGCGCCGGAAAAGAAGTTATCCAGCTTTATATCGGCTACGACGGAGAGGATCATGTAGGACGTCCCGTAAGACAGCTAAAGGGCTTTGAAAAAGTGAGACTCGAGCCGGGCGAGATTAAAACGGTAATGTTCTATCTCGACAAGAGGAGTTTTGCGTATTATAATACGGAGATAAGCGACTGGTACGCCGAGAGCGGGAGGTATACGATATACATAGGCACGTCGAGCCGCGATCTGCCTGTTAAGTGCAGTGTAGAACTCGTCGCCAAGCCGCTTCCGCTGAAGCTTGACGACACACTGACGGTCGGCGATATTTTAGAGTTTACCGACGATAGGGAGGTCTTGGAAAAGTTGTCCCCGATGGTGTCGCGATTTACGGGGGATTTCTCGGGACTCGACGGAAAAGAGCACAGGCAGATGTTCTCGCATATGCTGGACGGACTGCCGCTGCACTCGGTGAAGTCGTTTTCCAATACGACCGACGAAGATATCGAGGCCGTGTATGAGTTCCTGCGCAGGCTGAACGAGCAGTAAAAAGCTACATATATAATAAACGGACGCCGTAAAACCGGCGTCCGTTTAAATTTGTCAGTGTTTTGGTTTTACGGTTCAAACGGGAATGTGTCCATATACTTCAGTTTGAACAGGTTCAGCTCGTGCATACGGTCGATCTTGGCCTTTGTCTCCGGTGCGGGTTCGATACCTTCGCGGATATACGCGTCAAGCTCCGCGTATGTGAAGCCGAGATTGTCCTCGTCCGTCTTGCCGCACAGCCCGTCGATAGGTACTTTTTCGATAAACTTCTCGGGCAGTCCGAGATGCCGGCCGATAGCCTTTACCTCCGCAACGGTAAAGTTTGCGAGCGGAGCGAAATCGCCCGCGCCGTCTCCGTAGCGCGTCGCGTAGCCGACCCAGTCCTCCGACAGGTTACAGGTGTTGGCAACTCTGCCGTTATTAGACTGCGCGACTGCGTATACGGACGCCATGCGCATGCGCGCAGGAAGGTTGAAGCGTGTCGCGTCGGTTATCTCAAACTTGCCGTCGAGCTCGCCGAGTATCGCACTGACGGCGCTTCCGATATTCACGGTGTAATTTTTGATATCGAGCTTTTTGCATAGCTCAATCGAGTAGTCGATGTCAAACTGCTCGCCCTGCGGCATCATAACTCCGATGACACGCTCTTTTCCAAGCGCCTTTACGCACAGCGCCGCCGTGACGGAGCTGTCCTTGCCGCCGGAGACGCCGACTACAGCGTTACAGCCGAGCCCATTTATTTCAAACCATTCTTTTATCCATTCCACACAAGCCTCAGCGGCTTTTGAAGCGTCAAATTTATACATTATAGAGTCCTCCTTAAAACAGATTGAACCTTAAACGGCTGCGGCGGTGTATCCCCGCCGCAGTATCAATCGGTCAAACCGAGGTTTGACAAAAGCGACGGTATTGCCTGCTCAAAATTGACTCCGTATTGTCGCTCCGGATTGTTTTCTATCGTTTTTAAGATCGAGCGGCAGGTAAAGGCGACTGCAATATCGGCACACCGCTCGCGCGTGTTGCCGTTTTCAAGCGCCGCGACAAAAGCACTTGCAAATACGTCGCCCGTGCCGTGGAACGAGCGCGGGATCTTCTCATGCGCCGTAAAATAGAGCTTGTCACCGAAATAGCAGGCGGCGCCGAGACTTTCGCCGTTGTAGTCGACGCCCGTAAGCACGACGTCTTTGGAGCTGAGCTCGTGAAGGCCGCGCAGCAGTGACTCGATATACTCGTGCGAGTGCGGAGCGGGGAGATACTGCGTGTCCAGCAGGAGCGATGCCTCCGTAATATTTGGCAGCATGATATCGGCGCGCGCGCACAGCGTTTTCATGTGCGACGGAAACTCGCTGTCAAAGCATGGATAGAGTTTGCCGTTGTCCGCCATAGCGGGGTCGACGATCACGACGGTGTCGTCGGATGCGATCAGGTCGATTATGCGGCAGACTATCTCTATCTGTTCGGCAGAGCTGAGGAATCCGGTATATACGGCGTCAAAATGCAGACCGAGTTTGTGCCAATGTTCGGCTATTTTAAGTATCTCATCCGTCAGGTCAAGAAAAGTGTATCCCTCAAAGCCCGATGTGTGCGTTGACAGCACGGAGGTGGGTATAACGGAGGTCTCAATACCGGCGGCCGATATAATCGGAAGCGCGACGGTGAGCGAGCATTTCCCGAAGCCGGATATATCATGTATTGCGGCGACGCGTTTTTGTTTCATAAAAGATCTCTCCTTATTGCCCGTTACAAAATCCGTATTAAGCGGACACGGCGGGCATAGAATATATATAATATTAGCACAAAAAACTGAAAAATCAATCAAATTTGATAAAGCGGACGGATATATAAGCGCCAAAATACCGCCTGCCCGCCGCGAGCATTGACGCGGAGGGCGGGAACGTGATATACTTTAAAATGTTTATATGTTATTTGAAATGAATATGATATGAGACAAATGTGAAAAATAACTGAAAAGGAAATAAACACATGACAAATAACAGATTATGCGATTTCAGGCTGCCCCGCTGGGATGAGATGCCGTCGATAGCGCTGTATCTCGATCAGGTGCTTATAATAGTGGAGAGCGCCGTAAAGGCGATAACGCCGGAAAACGAGAAAATAATAACGCCGATGATGATAAACAATTATGTCAAGCAGAAGGTGATAACACCTACGGTCAAGAAGCGCTATTCAAAAGAGCATCTGGCCGACCTTATTATGATCACGATGCTCAAGCGTGTGCTGTCAACGGCGGAGATAGTGCTTGTTCTGAATGATCTGAAGGGCGGCGGAGACACAAAGCCGGCTTATGAGACGTTTTGCGCAGCGGTAGAGAGCTGCCTCCGCGAGGAGCAGGTTGAGCTCGACTGCCCGCAGATTTCACTGCTCGCCGTAAAATCGCTAGCGTATAAAATACGGTTCGATCTGGCGTCGTCCGGTTTGCCAAAGTAAGTAAAAACATCGCCGGAGCTTCTCATGAAGCTCCGGCGATAATGTTTTACATTGAAAGCGCGCGGTTTAAGCATACAAAGGCGGGCGCACGATTCCGAGCAAGATCACGATGGGCCGGATTCCGGCGTCTCTTCGGCGCGGCGACGCGCTATGTCTATGAGCTCGCGTTCGCCGTCGATCTCATGCGGGTGGGGATAGCGCTTTGCTATCTTTTCAAACATATCAAGAGCCTTGGAAGCGGCTTTTTCGTCGCCGTTATACAAAAGCTCGTAGGCGTACATGAATCTGGCCGACGACGGCAGCGATTTTGCCGTTGTTTTCATCATCTTTGCGGTCTGTTTCGTGTACAGCCGCGCGATTTTTTCCCTGTCGCAGCCGTCAATAAGCTCGCAGTATGTAACCTCCGCCGTGACGAGAGCTTTGTATATATCGGGCAGGTTGACGCCTTTTTCAAGAAGCTTGTTTCCGATATCGGCGGCACGGGTGAAATCGAGTGAATCAACGGCTCGGCTCATTGCAAACACATGAACCGAGAGGCTGAGGGCGTCGTCCCCATCCGTGGACATACGGAAAAGCTCCTCCGGCATATCGCGCAGGCGCGTGCCTGATGAATTGAGCTGGTTTATGCGAAGCTGCTTCCAGAACGCCTCGCGCGCGAGCGGGTTTTTCATAAGCGTGAGCGCGTTAGTCCCGTCGTTTGATACAGGGCCGACCTTTACAGGGATACCGTTTAAAACGGCGAAAAAGAGGCCGATCATCGCGACAATACCGGCAAACGCCGGCAGGATCGGCACGTCCCTGCAAAATACCCACAAAAGCCCTGTCAGGGCAGAGAATATAAGGTTCATGATACAGCCGCCCATATTGTACAGAAAAACGGGGTAGTCGGTCATACTGCCCGCGGGCGGCGACATCAGGCACTGCCCGCTTGTGCCGGCGAGAGAATATTTTGCGAGCTTAAGCTTGCCGCCTTGATTTATGAGTATTATATTTCCGAC
Organism: uncultured Oscillospiraceae bacterium; assembly: GCA_944386855.1. Classification (GTDB taxonomy): domain Bacteria; phylum Bacillota; class Clostridia; order Oscillospirales; family Oscillospiraceae; genus CALXCR01. The sequence continues at coordinate 8,979 of CALXCR010000122.1, read as the reverse complement.
GCGGTAGGATACAAAGCCGTATCCCGTCATGACGCCGAACACGAGATGCCCTGCCTCATGCACGGCGATCTGCAAAAACAGTCCGACATACACCGCGACAATAACAGTGCCGACGAGCATGGCAAAACGGCCGAAACCGTCAAATCCGTCAAACGCCTCGCCGATCGCGGCAGCGCCGAGGTATCCGAGAGCACCTCCGAATATCAGGGATATTGCCATTACAATAACCGTGACAACTTTGTCTTTAAGAGAGAAAAGAGCCTTCATAAGATCTCCCTCCATAAAAATCGGAGGCGGGGTAAAACTCCGCCTCCCTTATTACAGATAATACGACAAAACGGCATGACATGTCAAGCGCCGTATGCTGTTATGCGGCCGTTAAATCCCGGCCGTATATATTTTAATTGAAAGATTCCTCAAGCTGGCGGATCTTATCGTAGCTGCCTATAACAAATATCGCGTTGTCGTCTTTAAACACATGGTCCGGCAGTACGTCGGTGGATATCTCTCCGTCGTGCTCGATAGCAATGATATTGAGGCCGAATTTCCTGCGGATATCGAGATCGAGTATCGTTTTGCCGACGAATTTCTGCGGTATCGGTATTTTCGATATATCGATATTCTCGCTGAGCTCGACGTAGTTGAGTATTCTGGAGGAGTCGAATCTCCTCGCGAGACGCAGAGCCATGTCGCGTTCCGGATAAACGACCTCGGCGCCGAGTTTTTCGAGTATCTCGCCGTGATCCGCGCTGCTCGCCTTTGCAATGACGTGCGGAACACCCATGCTCGTCAGCGTGAGCGTTGCGAGGATAGAGGTGTCGATCCTCTCACCGATGCAGAGGACCACGACGTCGCAGTCCTGTATGCCGGTCTCGAGAAGCGTCTTTTTATCGAGGTTTTTTACGATAAACGCGTTTTCCGTGTACTCGCGTATCTCGCGTACGCTGTCCTCGTCCGCGTCGAGAACGAGGATCTCCTTTCCGCTCTCGGCGAGCTGAAGCGCGAGCGCTTTTCCAAAACGGCCGAGGCCTATGATGCCGTACATCTTATCCTGATCCTGTGTTGTGTTTTTACGAAATTTCATGATACACTCCAATCTGCCGCCGTATCATGCCGGGCCGGTCCGCCGCGGCGTCGTTAAAATGGCGGCGCATAAAGATTTGCCACTATGTGTTGTACAATGTTAAAAGTTTAAAGAGGACTGTAACGAAGCCCTGTCGCGGCTTAAGCCGCGCACAGGAGAAGATCAGCCGATAGCGATTGTCCCCTCCGGATAATGGGCGCGCTCCTCGAGGCCGAAGCTCCAAAGCGACGCGATCGTAAGCGGCCCGAGACGGCCGGTGAACATTATAAGAATCGAGACGAGCTTGCTCGCGAAGGACAGTCCCGACGTGATGCCTGTGGAAAGACCGACGGTGCCGAAAGCGCTGAACACCTCAAACGAGACGTCACGGAAGCCGAGATGCGGGTCGAATGCTGATATCAGGTATATGCCGGTGAACACGACGAAAATTGACAGGAACGTGACGATCGACGCCTTTTGGAAAGTCTCTTTCGATATGGAGTATTTAAACGCCTTGCTGTCCTTATTTGTCGCCGCGGACTTGATACCCTGCAAAAGCACGAAAAATGTGTTCGTCTTGATACCGCCGCCGGTACCGCCGGTAGACGCGCCGATGAACATCAGTATCATCATTATGTAAAGACCGGCGTTTGAAAACAGCGAGAGGTTGTGCGTCGAAAAGCCGGCCGTACGCGTCGACGTGCTGAGCAGAAACGCGTTGAGCCACGGGATGCGGTCGGTAAGCTTTATAAGCAGCGTGCCGCTCACAAGAAGGATCGCTGTCATGGTGATGACAACCTTCGAGTGGAACATCAGCTTGCTGAAGCGGAACTTGTTTTTCAAGAGGTCGCGTATGACGACAAAACCGATACCGCCGATGATGATAAGCCCGGCAGTCACAAGGTTTATAATAACGTCGTCCTGATAAAGTATGAGGTTTTTCCCGCCGCCGAACACGTCGTAGCCGGAGTTGTTAAACGCTGAGACGGCGTGGAAAATACTGGTCCATACGGCCCGCCAGAAAGGATAATCCTGTGAAAACGATATAAAGCTTATAACAGCGCCGCAAAGCTCGACCGTAAGCGATATCTTAATAACGCTTTTTACAAGACGGACAAGGCCGTCGGCTGAAAACAGGTTTAATGACTCCTGAACGAGCCTGCGCCCTTTAAGTCCGATGCGCTTGCCCATGGCAAGGAGTATACCTGCACCGAGCGTCGCGACGCCCAGACCGCCGATCTGGATGAGCAGCGCGATGACTATCTGCCCAAACAGTGTGAACGTGTCGAACAGGTCTACGGCGACAAGACCGGTGACGCAGATGGCGCTCGTCGCGGTGTAAAGCGCGTCGATATAAGCGAGGTCTACGCCGTCTTTGACGCTTATAGGCAGCATCAAGATCAGGGAGCCTATAATGATTACCGACGCAAATCCCAGTGCTATGATCCTGCCGGGAGACTGTTTCCAAAGAATACGCAAAATAACACCCCCGATAAAATGTTTAAAACACTTTGAAAAAAGTCCGAACTTATACCATAAGTTAGCCTAACGCGGGCGCAATGTCAAGCCATCCGGCAATAATTTATCAAAATCTTTACGCCCGATTTTTTCCGTACGGCCGGCGGTGCATGCCGTTTCGGCTTCCCGTTGACAAAAAATGAAAAAAGAGGTAAAATACTTATAAAATTTATGAAAAGGGAGCAGTTGGGTTGCCGAGCTTCAACTGTCTCCCTTTATTTTTTTGGAGGATATAAAAAGTGAACGGAAAGCTTGTTAAAGATCTGACTCAGGGCAGAGTCCTGCCGCTTTTGCTGGGGTTTGCGTACCCGATAATGCTGTCAAATATGCTGCAAACGGCGTACAACATGGTCGATATGATTGTTGTGGGCAAGTATGTCGGCAGCGCGGGGCTGTCCGCAGTCAGCATCGGCGGGGATGTTATGCACTTTTTCTCGTTTCTCGGCATGGGATTTGCGACGGCCGGCCAGATAATAGTGTCGCAGTACATAGGAGCCGGGAGTAGAAGAGAACTGAACAGCGTTATAGGAACGCTTTTCACCTGCGTTATAGGACTGGGGGCGGTGCTGTCTGTCCTAGGGGTGATATGTACGGGAATGTTTGTATCGCTTTTAAATGTGCCGCCGGAGTCACAGGAGGGGGCTTACTCATATATAATGTGCTGTTCCGCCGGCATGATATTCATATTCGGATATAATATGGTAAGCGCCGTGCTGCGCGGTATGGGCGATTCAAAGCGCCCGATGATATTCATCGGCCTTGCGGCCGTTATCAATACTGTGCTCGACCTGCTTTTTGTCGCCGTATTCGAGATGGGCGCTTTCGGCGCGGCGCTAGCGACCGTCATAGGGCAGGGCGCGTCATTTCTGCTGTCGCTTGCCTATCTATATAAAAACAAAGAGGCGTTTATGTTTGATTTCAGGAGCAAAAGCTTTGTTCCCGACAGGGGAGTGGCAAAATTGATCCTAAAGCTCGGTATCCCGATAGCAATACAGTCCACCGCCGGGAATATATCGACGCTTTTCGTGGGATCATATGTCAACACATACGGCGTCGCCGCCTCGGCGGTAACGGGCGTTGGTCATAAGCTCAACAGTATCGCGCTCATAGTAGCAAACTCGATGAATGTAGCGTCTGCGGCTATGATAGGCCAGTGTTTCGGTGCCGGCAAGACGGATAGAATCAAAAAAGTATTTTATACGGTGTTTATTGTTGATTTGATCTTTGTGACGGCGCTGAGCGCCGCAATCCTTGCGTTTCCGCGTCAGATATTTGGGATTTTCGACTCGAGCGAACAGGTCCTCGAAATGGCGGGGCTGTACGCGCCGGTTGCGGCGATAAGCTTTATGGGCTTTGCGGTGCGCTCGCCGAGTCTTGGCCTGATAAACGGGCTCGGACAGTCAAAGATGAATTTCGCGATGGGGATAGTCGAGGGGTTTGTACTGCGCATCGGCCTGACGTATCTCATGGGCGTCGTGCTCAATATGGGTATCAGCGGTTTCTGGTACGGGTCTGCCATTGCAAGCTACGGCTACGGAATAGTCGTGTTCCCGTATTTTTTCAGCGGAAAATGGAAGGACAGACGTCCCGCCATAGCCGGATAAGAGTAATATGCGCGGCGTCGTTTTAACCGACGCCGCGCACCCCAAAAGTGCGGTCAAAACGGCGCGTGTGCGCCCGGAAATTATGGGATATCTGTCAAAAAACGCGTTATTTTGTTGACTTTACTCAAAACCCATGCTATTATATCAGGCGTAACAGATAAATAATGCTGCCAATATAGGTTTGAATATATGGCTCAAATGTTTCTACCGCACGCCGAAAGTTGCGACTATTGGTTTTGATCTGCATACAGTGTATAAGTATGCAATATTTTTATCAGCGGCAGACTTAAAAGATTTTAAGTCTGTTTTTCTGTTTTTAGCGTGAAAATGATTTTGAAAGGTGTCGATACGCTTGAAAGCACTGGAGGAAAAGATCCTTAAAGACGGCGTTGTGCTGCCTGGAAACATCCTGAAAGTCGGCTCGTTTTTGAACCATCAGATAGACGCGGACCTCATAATGGAAATGGGACGGGAGATCGCACGGCTGTTTCATGACGAGCGCGTCACGAAGATACTGACTATCGAGACGTCCGGAATAGCCGTTGCGCTCGGAACGGCGGCGGCCATGGAAGTGCCGATGGTATTTGCGAAGAAAAACAGGACGGGAAACCTGTCCGGAGAGATGTACGAAACTAAGGTACACTCATATACGCATGGGACCGATTATACGGTCGTTGTAGAAAAGAGGTATATCTCAGAGGGCGATAATGTCCTGCTTGTAGACGATTTTTTGGCTAACGGAAAAGCGCTTGAGGGGCTTATGGATATTGTGGCGCAGGCAAATGCATCTGTAGCGGGTGCGGCTGTCGCAATCGAAAAGGGCTTTCAGCACGGCGGAGACGAGCTCCGTGCCCGCGGCGTAAGAGTGGAGGCACTCGCCCTTATCGACAGTATGGACGGCGGAGAAATAGTTTTCCGCGACTGAATCTGTATGTAATTTGTTTTACATAAAAAATTTTCTGGAGGAACAAAAATGAAAAAGCTTTTGGCATTAGTCCTTGTAGCTGCGATGATGCTCACCATGTGCTTCGCATTCGCCGGCTGCGGGGGCGAGGAGAGCTCCTCTACGGGCTCTGCTGACACGTCCGGTACGACAAGCTCCGACACGAACGATTCGTCGTCCGGGGAGGAGACGAACGCCTATGAAGACATCAAGATAGGCTTCATCTTCCTGCACGATGAAAACTCAACATACGATAAGAACTTTATCGATGCCGCCAACGAGATGAAAGAGGCTCTCGGCCTTTCCGACGATCAGGTTCTCATGGTAACGAACGTTCCCGAGGACAATTCATGCTACGAGGCGGCGGCTGACCTTGCCGACCGCGGCTGCAACATCGTTTTCGCGGACAGCTTCGGACACGAGCCGTTTATGGCACAGGCAGCGGCGGAGTTCCCGGATGTAGAGTTCTGCCACGCCACCGGTACGACGGCGCATACCGCCGGACTTGACAATTTCCACAACGCGTTTGCGTCCATCTACGAGGGGCGCTACCTTGCCGGTATCGCTGCCGGTATGAAGCTCAACGAGATGATAGAAGCCGGCGAATTTACGGCTGAAGAAGCCAAGATCGGTTATGTTGGCGCTTACACATATGCTGAAGTTATATCCGGTTACACCTCATTCTTCCTCGGCGCAAGATCCGTCTGCCCGACGGCTACGATGGAAGTTCAGTTTACGGGCAGCTGGTACGATGAGACAGCTGAAAAAGAAGCCGCCAATACGCTTATCAGCCGCGGATGCAAGCTCATAAGCCAGCACGCAGACTCTATGGGCGCTCCGACAGCATGCGAGACGGCCGGTGTCCCGAACGTATCCTACAACGGCAGCACGATAGAAGCCTGCCCGAATACGTTTATCGTTTCTTCCCGCATCAACTGGGCTCCGTACTTTGAGTACATCGTAAACTGTGTAGCAAACGGCGAAGCAATCGACGCCGACTGGTGCGCAGGCATTGAAGAGGGTTCTGTTGTTCTTACAGATGTAAACACGGATGTCGCGGCAGAGGGCACGGAAGAGGCCATAGCCGAGGCTGAGGAACAGCTCATAGCCGGCGAGCTCCATGTTTTCGCGACCGATACGTTCACAGTAGACGGTGAGACCCTCACCTCTTATATGGCGGACGTTGACACCGACGAAGCTTATACGCCCGATACGGAAGCCATCTCCGACGGTTATTTCCATGAGTCCGAGATGCGTTCAGCTCCGTACTTCGATCTCCGCATCGACGGTATCACGCTGCTTAACGAAATGTATTAAACCGCATTTTTCATCAGGCGGGGCAATAAAATGCCCCGCCTACGTTTGTTTGTGCTTTTTTAATTTTGAAAAGTGTGATATAAATATGTATATAACTCTTTTGAAAACTAAAACAGGAGGGTCGGCGCGTGGGAGAAAAGACTGCGGCGATAGAGCTTAAAAACATAACCAAGACGTTTGGACAAGTCGTGGCGAACAAAAATATAAGCCTGACTGTGAACCGGGGCGAGATACTGTCGATACTCGGCGAAAACGGCAGCGGGAAAACGACGCTTATGAACATAATTTCAGGCATATATTTCCCCGACAGCGGGCAGGTATTCATAAACGGTGAAGAAGCGGTCATAGTATCGCCGAAAGACGCGTTCGACTATAAAATAGGCATGATTCACCAGCATTTCAAGCTGGTAGACGTGTTTACTGCGACGGAGAACATAGTGCTCGGCTTTAAGGAAGAAGGCAAATTCAATCTTAAACAGTCGGCAAAGCGCGTGCACGAGATAAGCGAGCAGTACGGGTTCGAGCTTGACCCGATGAAAAAAGTATATGAGATGTCCGTCTCCGAAAAGCAGATGGTCGAGATAATAAAAGTGCTGTACCGCGGCGCCGATATTCTGATACTGGACGAGCCTACAGCCGTTTTGACGCCGCAGGAAACTAGAAACCTGTTTTCCATACTGCGCCGTATGCGTGACGACGGCAAGGCGATAATCATCATAACCCACAAGCTGCACGAGGTGCTTGAATTGTCAGACCGCGTTGCCGTGCTGCGGAAAGGAGAATACATAGGTACAGTCGAGACTGCAAAGACGAACGAGTCAGAGCTTACGGAGATGATGGTCGGGCAGAAGGTCTCGCTCAATATAGAGCGCAGCGAGCCGAAAGATCCGCAGGACCGGCTCGTTGTGACAGGTGTAAACTGCATAAACCGAGACGGCGTCAAGATACTAAACGATGTGTCGTTTACGGCGCGGTCAGGCGAGATTTTAGGCATCGCCGGCATTGCCGGAAGCGGGCAGAGAGAGCTTTTGGAGTCGATAGCCGGACTGCAGCATCTTGAAAGCGGCGAGATAATATATCACGATCCTAAAACGGGAGCCGTTGAAAACCTGAGAGATAAAACACCCGTTCAGATACGCGAACTGGGGGTCAGGCTCTCGTTTGTGCCTGAGGACAGGCTCGGAATGGGGCTTGTAGGCAATATGGACATCACCGACAATATGATGCTGCGCAGTTACCGAAAGGGAAAAACGGCGTTTTTGGAGCGCAAAGAACCTAAAACGCTTGCGGAGCACATCGTAGAACAGCTAGACGTATCTACTCCGAGTGTTGCGACGCCTGTGAGGCGGCTTTCCGGCGGAAACGTGCAGAAAGTTCTTGTCGGGCGCGAAATAGCGTCGTCGCCGACAGTGCTTATGGCGGCATATCCGGTGCGCGGGCTCGATATAAACTCGTCATACCTGATATACAACCTGTTAAATCAGCAGAAGGAGAACGGCGTCGCCGTCATATTCGTGGGAGAGGATCTCGACGTCCTTTTGGAGCTGTGCGACCGCATTATGGTCATAGGCTCGGGCAATGTTACCGGGATCGTTGACGGAAGAACGGCAACAAAGGAAGAGATAGGGCTTTTGATGACGAAAACGGCAGGAGGAGAAGAGCGTGAATAAAAACGAGAAGCATAAGCACGAGCCGTGGGTTCATATAGCAAAGCGCGACGCGATAGCGTGGTGGAAATCATGGCTGATACGCCTGCTTGCCGTTGTAGCGGCGCTTTTGGTATGTGCGCTGATCACGGTGCTGCTGACGGGCGAAAACCCGCTCGGGGTGTATGCCACGATGATAGACGGGTCATTCGGAACTCAGAGGAGATTTTGGAATCTTCTGCAGAACATAGCGATGCTGCTTTGCGTATCGCTCGCTGTTACCCCGGCGTTTAAAATGCGGTTCTGGAACATCGGCGCCGAGGGGCAGGTACTTGTAGGCGGGCTTGCAACGGCGGCGTGCATGATACTGTTCAGCGGGAAACTCCCGACGGCGCTGCTCTTTGTCCTGATGATAGTCTCAAGCATTTTGGCAAGCGCCATATGGGCGGTCATACCGGCGTTTTTCCGCGCCAGATGGAACACAAATGAGACGCTTTTTACGCTGATGCTGAACTATATCGCGATACAGGTCGTGTCGTTTTTCACCTACATCTGGTCGGTGCCGAAGGGCTCGGGTCAGATCGGCGTAATAAATTTACAGTCGAAAATAGGATGGCTTCCGGCGATCGGCGGGCAGAGCTATCTGCTGAATATCCTTATCGTCGCGGCGATAACGGTATTTATGTATGTATATCTAAAGTACAGCAAGCATGGGTACGAGATATCAGTCGTCGGAGAGAGTGAAAATACGGCGCGGTACATAGGCATAAATGTCAAGAAAGGTATTATGCGGACGATGTTCGTGTCGGGCGCGATATGCGGCATAGCGGGATTCCTGCTCGTCAGCGGGACGGATCACACGATAACGCGCGATACGGCGGCGGGCCG
>CALXCR010000121.1 GCA_944386855.1 uncultured Oscillospiraceae bacterium | reverse complement strand
AGAGCTCGTCTCTGAGCTCGTCCGGATTCGCCCTGTGCCCCGAGGCAAGCTTTTCGGCGAGCTCGGCCAGAAGCGACGGTATCTCGTCCTCCGCAATGTCCGCCGGGAGCGCGCGCAGAAGAATGCGCCCGTCGCCGAACTCCCCGATCTCGAAGCCGAAATTTTCGAGGTACTCCGCGTTTTCGGAGAGCGCCGCCGCGCTCTCACGGTCCATGCTCAAAACCATCGGCGTCAAAAGCCGCTGCGACATGATTGCGCCCGTCTCGCGTTTCAGTTTGTCAAAAAGCATCCGCTCGTGAGCGGCGTGCTTGTCGATCAGGAAGATACTGTCGCCGCGCTCGACGATTATGTATGTGGAGAGCGCCTCGCCTACAATGCGCCAGTCGCCGCCGTCTCTACCGGCGAGCAGATCGCCCTGGGCGCTGCCGGAACTTTTATCGGGCATAACGCTGCCTGCGGAAGCCGCCGCGCCGCCGTCTTCTGCCCCGGCGGACGGATAGTCCGAATCATAAGTCTTTCCGACGCCGCCAAGCGGCGTCCCTGCGGAGATCCCGCCGCCGTCCGCATTTTGTGCGCCGCCGCTGGGGGCGGAACAGTCCGATTTGCCGGTTTTCACGCCGTATGTCGTATCGTACCGCGGCAAGGTTGAGTTTCGAAGCGGCATCGTGCCGCTCCTGTGCGATATGCCGTCGAAAAGCGCGCGGTAAGAGTCCGCCTGCATCGTTTTGAAAAAATCCCCGTCCGGCTTGCGGGAAACGCTCCCGCCGGACGGTTGCGAGAGGTCGTCCCGACCGCCTTTTTCCGGCTTTTCTTGCGTCGGAGCGATGCCGAAGCCGTTTGAAACAGCGGCTCGAGTCCCTGGCGAAAGCTCGATCTCCGCCTTTTTGCTCTCGGCGCCGAGCGCCGCTAAAACGGAGTAGTATACGGCGTCGAACACCTGCTTCTCGTTTAAAAATTTCACCTCGGTCTTTGCCGGGTGCACGTTCACGTCGACCGCGCCGAGACCGAGATCGATATATAGGACGCAGCCGGGAAACCGCCCTGTGAAAAGCGAGTTGTTATACGCCTGCTCAAGCGCCGCCTGAAGTGTTTTGGATTTAACATAGCGGCCGTTTACATAGAAAAACTGGTAATTTCTGTTGCCCCTCGAGTTTACGGGCGCCGTTATATAGCCCGTGACGGGGACGGACGAGTCTATGCCCGTCACCTCGAGAAGAGACGATGCAAAATCACGCCCCAAAATGCTGTAAACGCACGAGTCGACGCGCCCGTCGCCGGGCGTGTGATACTCCTGCTTGCCGTCTTTTATATACCTTATCGACACCTCGGGGTGCGACATCGCGACACGCTGTACGACGGCCGAGACGTTTGCGCCCTCGGCCTTGTCGCTTTTCATGAATTTAAGGCGCGCCGGCGTGTTGAAAAACAGATCGCTGACGGTTATCGTCGTGCCCGTCGGACATCCCGCCGGGCGCTTGTACAGTACAGAGCCGCCCTCAAGCGCAAGCTCCGTTCCGCTGTCGCGGCCCTCCTCGCGCGTCACCATGTGTATGCGCGACACAGCGGCGATTGCCGCGAGCGCCTCGCCGCGAAAGCCGAGTGTGCCGATAGCTTCGAGTCCGCGCTCGTCGCGCAGCTTGCTCGTCGCGTGGCGCAGAAAAGCCGACTCTGCGTCGTCCGGCGTCATGCCGCAGCCGTTGTCGGTGACGCGGATATAGCTCATCCCGCCGTTTTTTATCTCCACGGTCACTATAAAAGCGCCCGCATCTATCGAATTTTCCAAAAGCTCCTTCACTACGGACCCCGGCCGTTCGACTACCTCGCCGGCGGCGATGAGATCCGCAACATGAGGAGAAAGTACTTCTATTTTTGCCATATGTCTCTCCTGTGTGAAGCCGCAGTTTTTACGCCTGTCTGTATACGCGCGCAAGCCCCTTGACGTAGAGCGGGTTCGCGTCCATTATGACGGTGTCGCCGACGGTGCAGTTTATGTCCGTCACGTCTATTATCGTGTGCATCATGCCTACGCTCCCCATGACGCGCGCCTTGTGCCCGGCGACCTTGACAAATTTCCTGTTTCTCGCGGGGAAAAACAGGCGGCGGAAAAAGCTCTCCTGCTCGTCCATCGTCATAACGCCGAAGCCGTGGTAATACCCGACCGATAAGACGGCAAGGCGCGTTGCTTTTCTAAGGCGCTTTCCGCCGGATATTTTGTGACCTTTAGTAAACCAGCCGACCTCTTCTATGCTCGTCTCGATAAATCCGACCTTTGTCAGCGCCGGGATGTTCTTGCCCGGTATCCTGCCGGCGATCGCCGGGCCGACGCGCACGGCGTCTATCCCTTCCGGCTGGCCGGAAAAGAGGGAGGATGAATCGAATGCGTGCGTCACGCCCGTCTCAAAGCCCATACTGCGCAGACGCTCGAGCACCGAGGCGAATACGGCGACCTGGCTCTGCTCGTTTTTGGCCTTTCTGCCGGAATCGCTGTACGTCGTAAAAACGCCGACGACGGCAAGATTTGTCATGTATTTGTAGACGGATACGATCTTGTCAAGCTCGTCCGCCGAAAATCCGTACCGCCCGAGGCCCGTGTCCACCTTGATCTGCACCTCACAGACGGTCTTCCTCTCCTCGGCGATGCCATTTATGGCGACGCCGGCATCGTACGATCCAACGGTGCAGACGACGCCGAGATCGATCAGCTCCGTAAGCTCGCCGGCGTCCGCCGTGCTGCGCAGCATCATGATGGTCTCTTCGATAAATCCGTGCGTACGCAGTTCGCGCGCGTCTTTCGGATCGGATATTGCAAAATTGCGGATTCCCTCGTCGCGCAGAACATAAGCCGTCTCCAAAAGGCCGAGTCCGCAGGCGTCGGCGCTCAGATCGGCGTAAACAGTCAATCCTCCGGCGCGTTCTTTAATAGCGCGTATATTTTTCTTTATGGCGTTTTTGTCGATGACAAGATTTTTCATGGACTTCACTGCCTTTCTAAAGTATAGTTGATCGTATATCGGTCTCACGGCGGCGGATATCCGCCCGCGGGACTGACCGAAAAATGTAAAAACTTTTTATACTTAAAGACAATTATATATGATTGTGATTGTAAATTCTACATAAAAATTGTATAATATCAATCTGGAACTTGAAAAACGCTTTGGAGGACACCGTGAACGGCAAGAGAAAAGAGATCTCAAGGGAAGAACTCCTGCGGCAGGAGGATTTTGCCGCACATATA
>CALXCR010000120.1 GCA_944386855.1 uncultured Oscillospiraceae bacterium | reverse complement strand
AAAGGCATACCTCTCGATCTTTCGCGCCCGTGTGCCGAGATGTTCTTCTATCGCCGTTTCCCATGCGCCGTCCTGCGGGATTAGTATCATATAACGGTGTTCGCGCTGCGACAGCAGTATAAGCTCTACGTTCGGTTTTCCGGCGAAAAACGCAAAATCGCCGAGCTTTGCCATCGCCGACGACGGGCATACCGCGTCATCGGCGTACACGTCGCCCATAACTCCCTGAAGGCACGACAAGACGATCGTGTCATGTGCTTTTCGGAACATATGTTTCAATTTCTCGGACGGCTGTACTTTTGATACCATTTTTCCTCCGTTTCCGTTATATCGGTGCGCCGCGGCGTTTTTGCATCACCGGAAATATTTAACTTATGTAAATACGCGCGCCGATATAAGCAGGCGCTTGATAAAACAGCGCCCGCCGCAGAGATGCCGGCGGGCGCTGCAATGATTTTACATTTATCGGATATTTATTTTCCGCACCGGCGGGCTAGATCATAAGAGCGCCGCCGTTTATATCGAGGATCTCTCCGGTCGTCCAGCCGGCTTCATCGTCAGCAAGATACAGGATGCCGTTTGCTATCTCGCTCATCTCGCCCAGCCTTCCCATAGCAACGGTACTCTCAAGCATCTGTCTGGCCTTTATCATCTCGGGCGACGGGACGTAATTCGGGTCTTTTGCACCCTTTGTGAACATACCGCCGTTGAGCGGGCCGGGAGCTACCGTATTGACCGTGATATTCCACGGCGCAAGCTCTATGGCAAGTCCGCGGCTGAAACCGTTCACGCCGGCCTTGCTCGCGGCATAAGCGACGTTTACGGGGCGGTTTGAACGGCCGCCGATCGACGAGACGTTTATAATGCGTCCGTATTTCTTCTCTTTCATATACGGAACTGCCGCACGGCATGCGTGATATGTACCGGTGAGCGTCACGGCGATGGCGTTATTCCACGATTCGAGCGTCATCTCCTCGATCTTGCCTCTTCCGCCCATTCCGGCCATATTTACGAGGATGTCGACCGTGCCGAACTCCTTCGCCGTAAACTCCATAGCCTTTTCCATCTCATCGTAATTGCATACAGAGCCGAGGAAAAACCTGTAATTATCGCCGTATTCGGCCTTGTATTCGTCCATTTTCTCAAAAAGCTCCTCCGAGATGTCGACCAGAACGACCTTCGCTCCTTCTTTGAGAAATTTTTCAGCGACGATGATTCCCATATCCGAGCATCCGCCTGTAAGAACACAGACTTTATCTTTAAATCTCATTTAACTGACCTCCCTTTAGTTCTGCATGAAGCAACCGCCGTTTACGTCGAGGCAGTCGCCCGTTGTCCAGCTCGCCTCGTCGCTCGCGAGATATACGACAGCGTGCGCGACCTCGCTCACCTCACCGAGGCGGTGAAACACGACGTCAGCCGTAAGCCTTTCGACGGCTTTCGCCATCTGCGGGGAGCGCTCCTGTCCCGGCGCGGCGTAAAACGGGCCGCTGTTAAGCGGGCCTGGCGCCACGCTGTTTACCGTGATACCCTCTTCGCGAAGCTCCATAGCAAGGCCGCGAGTGAGTCCCATTACGGCGTTTTTAGAGGCTGAGTACGAGACATTGACACCGCGCTTTCCGCGCCCGCCGACGGACGCTATATTTACAATGCGGCCGTAATGACGCTGCTTCATATACGGGACAGCAGCGCGGCAGGCAATAAACGTGCCGGTCAGGGTGACGGCGATAGCCGACTCCCATGACTCGAGCGGCATCTCGTCTATCGGGCCTCTGCCGGATATGCCTGCGCAGTTTATGAGCGCATCTATCCTGCCGAACGTATCGACGGCGAGTTTCATCGCCATCGCCATATCGTCCTCGGAACAGCAGCTCGCCACGACGGTCATCACCCTGTCGCCGTACGCGGCCTTGAGGTCGTCGGCCTTTTTGAGTATCTCCTCGGAGATATCGGCGATCAGAACCGTGCCGCCCTCTTCCAGGATCTTTTTGGCGCATCCGAGCCCGACACCGGAGGCGCCGCCCGTAAGAACGGCGATCTTGTCTTTCATTCGATCCATAAAATTTTCCTCCTGTGAAAATATTTATTAATGCGGATATTATATCACGGTCTCGGCGGTCAATCAATAAATTATACATAAAATACCGACTTTTCGTCACAAAATATGTTATAATCACACAAATTAAATATATTATAAAATAAAAAACTGTCCTATTTATGGTGTGAAAACAGAGCAATATATGATAGAATGAAGAAAATAAAAAATGTAAAAAGGAGACGACAATGAAAATAACAAACGATATAAAATACATCGGCGTAAATGACCATGCTGTCGACCTTTTTGAGGGGCAGTACGCGGTCAAAAACGGCATGGCTTACAACTCCTACGCGATAATCGATGAGAAAATCGCCATAATGGACACTGTAAGCGCTGGATTTACGCACGAATGGCTCGACAACATTGAAAACGCATTAGACGGCAGGAAGCCGGACTACCTTATCGTGCAGCATATGGAGCCGGATCACTCCGCTAACATCGCAAATTTCATGAAGGTGTATCCGGAGGCGCAAATCGTCGCGTCATCCAAGGCGTTTACCATGATGCAGCAGTTTTTCGGCACGGATTTTGCGGACAGACAGATCGTCATTGCCGAGGGAGACACACTCTCGCTCGGGCGGCACACGCTTACGTTTGTCTCGGCGCCGATGGTCCACTGGCCGGAGGTCATGGTGACATACGACCAGACGGACAAGGTCCTTTTCTCGGCCGACGGGTTCGGCAAATTCGGAGCGCTCGACGTTGAAGAGGAGTGGGCCGATGAGGCGCGCCGCTATTATATCGGCATAGTCGGAAAATATGGGCAGCAAGTTCAGAATCTGCTCAAAAAAGCGGCCGGGCTCGATATTGAGATCATATGCCCGCTGCACGGCCCTGTACTTACGGAAAACCTCGGATACTATCTCAACCTGTACAACATCTGGTCATCATACGCCGTTGAGAAAGAGGGCATTGTCATAGCTTATACATCTGTCTACGGCAACACGAAAAAGGCCGTCGATATCCTTGCAGAGAAGCTTCGCGACAAGGGCTGTCCGGACGTTGTAGTTTTCGACCTTGCGCGCTGCGATATGGCAAAGGCCGTTGACAGCGCATTTAGGTACTCAAAACTCGTCCTCGCGACGACGACGTACAACGCCGAGATATTCCCGTTCATGCGCGAGTTTATCGATCATCTTACCGAGCGCAATTTCCAGAACCGCACTGTGGCGTTTATAGAAAACGGCTCATGGTCACCGCTTGCGGCCCGCGTCATGCGCAAAATGCTCGAGGGCTGCAAAAAACTGACTATCGCCGACAACACCGTCACTATTCGTTCGGCGCCAAACGACGAGAGCTCCGCACAGCTTGAGGCTCTGGCCGAGGAGCTTTGCCGTGATTACATCGCACAGCACAGCGATACGGCTAAAAAGGACGATATGAACGCCCTTTTCAATATCGGCTACGGGCTTTATGTCATAACGTCAAACGACGGCAAAAAGGACAACGGGCTTATCGTAAACACGGTGTCGCAGGTCACAAACACGCCGAACCGCATCGCTGTCACGATAAACAAGGAGAATTACTCGCATCACGTTATAAAACAGACCGGCGTTATGAATTTAAACTGCCTGTCGACCGACGCGCCGTTTTCCGTGTTTGAGACTTTCGGTTTCCACAGCGGGAGAAACACCGACAAATTTGCAAATTATGATGTCCTGCGCTCCGACAACGGGCTCGTATTCCTGCCGAGATATATAAACTCCTTCATGTCGCTCACGGTCGAACAGTATATCGACCTCGACACGCACGGCATGTTCATATGCAGCATAACCGAGGCGAGAGTTATATCCGACGTGGAGACGATGACTTACACCTATTATCAGAACTACGTCAAGCCGAAGCCGCAGACAGAGGGTAAAAAAGGCTTTGTCTGCAAGGTGTGCGGATACATCTACGAGGGCGATGAGCTGCCTGAGGATTTCGTCTGCCCGCTCTGCAAACACGGCGCGGCCGATTTTGAGCCGATCGAGTAAGCTCTTCAATCCGCGGCAGGTAGCGCTGCACGCCTGTAATTGAAGCAGCATTTGCCGCGCAGCCTGATCGATTGTTGCTATTCAAACAAAAAAATCCCTGGCAGCATAAAGCTGCCGGGGATTTCTATGTAGTTAACCGGCCGGTCCTAAAGCCTCCATGTACCACCAATTGTTTATCGCGGCTCTGCCTTCATACCTAGCCGCCGGCATTAAAGTTTTTTATCGTCTTCACCGTTTTGTTTTGACAGATAAACGAGCAGAGAGCGTCTTGTAATGATGCCGCAGAAAGCGTCCCTGTCATCGGTTATCGGAACAAAGTTCTGCTGCAGCGCGACCTCTATTACTTCCTCTGTGGACGCCTGTATTTTGAGTGGGCGGCAGAAATCTTTTCTAAGAAGATCGCCGATCTTAAACTGCTCGAAATCCTTCATATCGGTAGAACCGCGTTTAAGCACAAATCGGAGAAAGTCCCCCTCCGTGATACAGCCGAGATAAGTGTTGTCATCACTCAGCACCGGTATAGCCGTATAGCCGTGATGTCTCATCGATTCGAGCCCCTGTCTGACGGAATCGTTTTCATAAGCGAAAGCGGTCGATACCTTTGGGATCATAAGTTGTATAATATTCATCTTGTGAAAGTTTTTCTCCTTTCATATAGGATTTGCCGACGCCACGGTGTTTTAAAAAGCCGTAATGCGCGGAGGCTCAGATTTTATCGCGTTCTTACGCGGGTCGTTTCATATTAACAGCCAAAGCGGCGTCATGCTTTGCCTCATCGTATAAGGCAGCGCCGTATGTGTGCTCCATGGCAGTAAAAAAGCCCAGTTTTAAAAACCGGGCTTTTTTGAATGACTTCACCGATTCCAAATTATCTGGGACAAATGAAAAAGATTTTTTCGGCTTTTCAAAAACGGGAGTCGAACCCTTGCAACCCGCAAAAATTTGTAGCGGCTATGAAGCGTCGTGAGCGCATTTGCAAGCGAGCGCAGCTCATTTTGGCGCGTAATATCCGGTCACTATGTATGCCGTTTATTAAATTTGCGGACTACGACTCTTACTCTGAAACGTTATCCAAAGAATCTGCATTGTCGTCGGCACGGGAAAGAAACATTTCCTCCGTGGTCTGCTGCGCCAGTTTCAGCTTTTCAGTAATTTCAGCCAACGCTTTGGTGGTCGCTTCCAACGCATCAACAGCCGTCGCCATGCGCCCCGCCAAATGATAATACATAGCCTTGTAATCCGGCATACAGATCCCTCCTAAGCAGATTTTTAATAATGGACACTGCTCCGCGGAGCAATGTCCATTATTATTTGGTGGACCCGAAGGGATTCGAACCCTCGGTCTCCGCGTTGCGAACGCGGCGCTTTCCCAGCTAAGCTACGAGCCCATGAAATTTTATATTCCCGCCGGACACGGATATATCGGAATATCAAAGGTATAATATCCAAGCGTAGGTTATTATACCCTTGAATTCCGAAAAAGTAAAGAGTTATTTTTCAAGATCGAGGAAATTTATCGCTTTCAGCACGCCGATGATCGTTTTGGCATCATGTATTGTGTTGTTCATAATCATTTCGGTAAACTCGCCCACCGGCATCCTGACGGTGTCGATAAGTTCCCCCTCATCAGGATGTGCATCTCCGGCCGAGAGCCCGCGTGCGAGGTATATATGGACTATCTCCTTGCAATACGCGGCTGACGGATAGAAGTCGCCGAGATATATATACTCCTCCGCCGAGTACCCCGTCTCCTCCTCAAGCTCCCGCGCGGCGCAGGCTATCGGCTCTTCGTCCTTTTCAAGCTTGCCCGCAGGTATTTCAAGCAGTTCCCGTGAAAACGGATATCTAAACTGGCGCACGAGGATGATATCGTCCCCGTCTATGGCTACAACACCGACAGCGCCGGAATGCCATACAACCTCGCGCGTTGTAACACGGCCCGTCTGCAGTTCTACCTTGTCGACCGTAAGGCTCAATATCTTTCCGCTGTATGCCGTATCTGAGGATATTTGCTTTTCAAAATAGCTCATTTCATGTCGCCTCGCTGTTTTTTAGAATTATATTTATCATTATACACGCAAAACCGGAAAAAACATAGG
>CALXCR010000119.1 GCA_944386855.1 uncultured Oscillospiraceae bacterium | reverse complement strand
CCTGTTCCCGGGCGAGAGCGGAGTCGACATCTCCGATTACATACGCGCTATCCCCGACACGGCTCTCGTATATCCCGAGATACCGAACAAGGAGAGAGTTGCCGCATGGGGTGAGTTTGAATACAACTGCCGTATGCTCGAGGCCTGCAAGAAATATTACAGGGATCACAATATCCCGCTTTAATTTTTGCGGCATTTTAAAATTTGATATAAGTTTTTGTGCACTTCCCCGCTCAACGTGGTATTATGAGCGGGGGAGTTTTTCAGCCGCCGCTCGAAGCCGGATAGCCGCCGTCAGTGTGATTAAACGTGCAGTTAGCGACCGGTGTTGAATTTCATATTGCGCATCACTTTGAAGTGCAGAATAAATCGTAAAACTGTACTTTCAATGGAATTGGGCGGCTTTACAGACAAATCTTAATAAAATCTTAAAAATTTAAGATGTCGATTCTTAATATTTAATTTGTTACAATTTCTGCGGAGGGGATAAAATGTACAACGTACTCATATGCGACGACGAACGCGATATAGTGTCTGCACTCAAAATATACCTCTCGTCTGAGGGGTACAACATATTTGAGGCGTACACGGGCAAACAGGCGCTTGATATCATCGACGCAAACGACATACACCTTGTGCTGATGGACATAATGATGCCGGAGCTCGACGGACTGTCGGCCATGCTCAAGCTGCGCGAGGAGAGCAATATCCCCGTAATCCTGCTTACGGCAAAAAGCGAGGATACCGACAAAATACTCGGCCTTAATGTCGGTGCGGACGACTATATCACGAAACCGTTTAACCCCGTCGAGGTTATCGCAAGGGTAAAATCGCAGCTTCGCAGATATATGCAGCTCGGAGGTACTCAGCAGCGTCAGACAAGCCTTTCGATGGACGGCATAGAGCTTGACGACAAGAGCAAGATGGTCACGGTAGACGGAGAAGAGGTAAATCTGACGCCGACGGAGTTTGAGATATTAAAGCTCCTTATGCAGCACGCGGATGAAGTCATGTCTCCGAAAGATAT
The DNA here is from genome assembly GCA_944386855.1 of uncultured Oscillospiraceae bacterium. Lineage (GTDB taxonomy): Bacteria > Bacillota > Clostridia > Oscillospirales > Oscillospiraceae > CALXCR01. The sequence goes on along the minus strand of CALXCR010000119.1, from coordinate 6,479 downwards.
ATACCGCAGCGTCTGGAAGGATAACCCCTATGGCGCGGAGAGCACGGTTGCGGTGCATATAAGGCATCTCCGCGAGAAGATAGAGATCAATCCGGCCGAACCGCGTTATCTGAAGGTGGTCTGGGGACAGGGGTATAAGTTTGAAAGGAGAAGATGATGAAAAGGAACATAGCTCACAGCACGGCCGCCAAGACGGCTGCTATCTTCCTCGCCGTCATCTGTGCCTGCCTTACGTTTGCGATGGCCTTTGGAGTCGTCGTAATGTTTAAAGCCGGCGTGTATGTCACGCCGTTTGAACAGCTTAAAACCGATCTTTTCGAGCGCTACGCGGTAGAGCGCGTGTACGTTGTAAACGACGCGCTGACTCTCGGGATCGACGTTTCGGATTACTTCACCGACACCAATTTCTATTTTTCGATAGTGACGAGTGCGGGCGAGACCGGAATATCGACGGTTCCCGAACAAATTTTATCATCCGAACCCACAGTTAGCGTTGACTTTTTGGACTATTTCGTATATGGTTATATTGATGAGAGTCTGCCGAAAAATGATGAGATAGCCGTTGCAAGCAGACTGCTTGAAAAAGCGTATAATTTCCGCTACGGGGCAATAGCCGTGGGCGCTTCATCTGCGATTATATTTATCGCGCTTATGGTATATCTCTGCTGTGCTGCAGGACATAGAAGCGGCGTCGAAGGCCTGTCGCTTCCGGCGGCGGGGAGGATTCCGTTCGATGTGCTGACGGCCATAATGGTCATGATATGGCCTGTGCAGGTTGAAATACTTGCGTCGATTTTTTCACCGTATAGCGGATATGCCGCGGTCGCAATCATGTTCGTAGTTGATGTCACGCTGTCCATACTGTATGTGATGAATTTGGCAACAAGGGTAAAGCTCCATAATCTGATAAGCGATATGGCGGTATACAGATTTTTCCGGGTGATACGCCGCCTTTTAAAAAAGGCGGGCCGTGCCGCCGTGTTTATCGCTGGAAAGCTTCCGCTTGTTTGGAAAACGGCGCTCGGATTCGCTGTGCTGTCATTTGTAGAGATCGATATGCTTCTGAGCTGGGGGAATTATCACGGCCCTGTAGTGGCGTTTATACTGCTTGAACGCATAGTTTTGTTCCCGCTGCTGATATTCTCTGCGATATCGCTTAAAAAGCTCCAAGACGGGGCGCAGAGGATAGCCGCGGGAGAGCTTGACTATAATATCGATACAAAATACATGTACGGCGACTTTAAACGCTCGGCAGATGATTTAAACAGCATAAATGTCGGAATGCAGAAGGCTGTCGATGAAAAAATGCGCAGCGAGCGCTTGAAGACGGAGCTTATTACGAACGTGTCGCACGATATAAAGACGCCGCTCACGTCAATTATCAACTATGTAGACCTGATAAAGAAGGAGCGCGTTGAAAACGAAAATGTAAAAGAGTATATAAACGTACTGGACAGACAGTCCGGCCGCCTGAAAAAGCTTATTGAGGATCTTGTTGAGGCGTCGAAAGCCTCGACGGGCAATCTGCCGGTTAATCTCGAGCCGTGCGATGTAGATGTGCTGCTCGACCAGGCGATAGCGGAGTACGGAGACCGGCTTGAAGCGGCGGGACTGGAGCTTGTGATGAGCAAGTCGCTTGTACCGGCTATGATAATGGCGGACGGCCGACACCTCTGGCGCATTTTTGACAATCTGTTGAACAACGTGTGTAAATATGCACAGCCGTCCACGCGCGTTTACATAGATGTGCGCGGAGAAGATGAGTACGCGGTAATTACATTCCGGAATATATCAAAATCACAGCTCAATATTTCCGGGGAAGAGCTTATGGAGCGGTTTGTCCGCGGCGACAGCTCGAGAAACACAGAGGGAAGCGGGCTTGGCCTGTCAATCGCGAAAAGTCTCGTTGAGCTGCAAAACGGCAGCTTGCAGCTTACTGTTGACGGAGACCTGTTTAAGATATCGATAAAATTTAAAAAAATGGAAGGTCGGTAAACATGGAGATTGTTCAAAAAATCAATTTTCTGATTTCTGTCATGTTTTGCATTTGTTACTCCTACCAGCTGTTCTATATTATTTACACCCTGTTACAGAATAAACGGGAGAGAGTTTCGCGCGAACCTATGGTCCTGCACAGGTACGCGGTGCTCATCTCCGCGAGGAACGAGAGCGCCGTTATAACGCAGCTCATAGACAGTATAAAAGCACAGACCTATCCTCAGAAGTATATAACCATATTTGTAGCGGCGGATAACTGCACCGACAATACGGCGCAGCTTGCCAGAGATGCCGGAGCTGTTGTATATGAACGGTTCAATAAGGTAAAGGTCGGCAAAGGCTATGCCCTCGAGTACCTGATCGACTGCATAACCCGCGATTATGCCGATGATCCGTTTGATGCGTATTTTGTTTTCGATGCCGACAATGTACTTGATGAAAATTATATCGCGGAGATGAATAAAACATTTTCCGAGGGCTACAGGATTGTAACTAGTTACAGAAACTCCAAAAACTACGGCGATAACTGGATATCTGCCGGTTATGCGCTGTGGTTTCTGCGCGAGTCCAAATACCTCAACAATCCGCGCATGATGCTCGGCACGAGCTGTGCTGTCTCCGGCACGGGATTTATGTTCGCGCGCGAGATCATAGAGAAGTACGGCGGATGGAAATTTTTCCTGCTGACCGAAGATATACAGTTTACGATAGATAATGTTATAAACGGTGAGATCATCGGATATTGCCAGAAGGCGATGCTGTATGACGAGCAGCCGGTCACGTTCAAGCAGTCGTGGAATCAGCGCCTGCGTTGGGCAAAGGGCTATCTGCAGGTTTTCCGCAATTACGGCGGTGCGCTGCTTGCAAACATATTCAAACGGCGTAGTTTCTCGTGCTTTGATATGACGATGACGATCATGCCGGCAATCATTTTATCGGCGCTTGCGGTTTTGGCAAACCTTGGAGTGTCATTTATCGGTGTTGTCACGCGGCAGGATATAACAGACGCGATAATCTCTGTGCTGGTCATCCTGGCAAACGCGTATTTCACGCTTTTTTGGGTCGGACTCGTCACGACTATCACAGAGTGGGATAATATTTTGACGACAAAGGCGCGCAAGATATTTTATACATTTACATTCCCGCTGTTTATGATGACGTATATCCCAATATCGTTTACCGCCATGTTTAAAAAGGTTGAGTGGACGCCGATAGCGCATACGCAGTCAAAGAACCTCGCTGAAATACGCGGAGAGAAGAATAAAATATCATAGGCAGCATAAGCCCACTACCGGGCGATGCCAAATATGAAACGTGAGCACATAATGCTGTTTTACAAAAACGCCTGAGGCGATAAAGCTTCAGGCGTTTTTGCGTGCAGGAATAAATCCGGGTGTGCCGCCGTGAATTGCTTTTGGGAGAGGCATATGATATAATATCCGCAACGCGGATATTATATTTTAATTCAAGTCCTTTTTCTCGCCGCATATGCGGCAACCGAAAAATATGATAATTATATCATACCTATGCTGTAGGTATGATATAATATTTGCCGGTTTTTAAATAACGGATGCGGGGTGCTGATAACAAATGAGAGATATAATCTTACTGAAACAGGGCGAAATCGTCCTTAAAGGCCTTAACAGAAAAAATTTTGAGATGAAGCTCCTCGGCAATATCCGCCGCAGGCTTAAAAATTTTGGGGACTTTAATATTTATGCCGTACAGTCGACGGTTTATGTAGAGCCGCAGGATGATGACTGCGATATGGACGGTGCGTTCGAAGCGGCAAAAAAGATATTCGGCATCGTCGCCGTATCCAGAGCGGCTGCATGCGAAAAAGATAAGGACGCGATATTCAATACGGCAAAAATGTATCTTGCGGATGCTATGATGGGTGCGCGCTCGTTCAAGGTCGAGTCGAAAAGGGCGGACAAATCATTTCCGATGACGTCGATACAGCTTTCGCAGTACATCGGCGGCCTTTTGTCGGAGGAATTTCCGAATACCGCCGTTGACGTACACGATCCCGAACTCACGGTCCATATTGAGATAAGGGATTACGCGGCGTTTGTCCACTGCGCGCCTGAGCCGGGCGTCGGCGGAATGCCGGTCGGAGCTAACGGGAGGGTAGTATCACTGCTGTCGGGCGGCATAGACAGCCCCGTCTCGACGTATATGGCCGCAAAACGCGGCGTATCTGTTATCCCGGTCCATTTCTTCTCATTCCCGTACACGTCGGAGCAGGCAAAACAAAAGGTAATAGAGCTTGCCGAGATACTCACCGCGTACTGCGGCAGGATGATGCTCGAGATCGTGCCGTTTACGCATATACAGGAGGAGATACGCGACAAGTGCCCGGAGGAGCTGTTCACGATAATCATGCGCCGCTTTATGATGCGTATCGCCGAAAAGATCGCCGACGCAAACGGCTGCAAGGCCATCGTTACGGGCGAGAGCTTAGGGCAGGTCGCAAGCCAGACCATGGAGGCCATGGGCGTTACCGAGGAGTGTGTAAATCTCCCAGTGATAAGGCCTGTCGTCTGTCTCGACAAGACGGAGATCGTCGAAATCGCCAGGAAAATCGAGACGTTCGACACCTCAATCCTGCCTTATGAGGACTGCTGTACGGTGTTTACGCCGCGCCATCCGCGCACGAAGCCCAGACTTGAAGAGGTTATCGAGGCGGAGCGCGCGCTTGACTTGCAGGGGCTTGTTGATGAGGCGTACAATAATATCGAAAGGATAAGGATTAGACAGTGAGTTATACGGCTGAAATAATCTCTGTCGGGACGGAACTCCTTCTCGGCAATATCACAAATACAGATGCGAGAGACGTGTCGGCTATGCTTTCAGAGCTCGGCATAAACGTCTTTTTCCAGACGGTCGTCGGCGACAATCCGCGGCGTCTTAAAAACGCTGTCAATATAGCCAGATCGAGGGCGGATATTATAATCACTACGGGAGGGCTTGGGCCGACGTATGACGACCTGACAAAGCAGGTGATCGCGGAGTTGTTCGGCAAAAAGCTCGTCTACAACGAATCAGAGGGAGACAGGATAAAAAAATATTTCAGGGAGCGTCTGAAAACCGACGATATGCCGGAAAATAATCTCCTGCAGGCCATGCTGCCGGAGGGCTGCACCGTATTCTGCAACGATATGGGGACAGCGCCCGGCTGCGCGTTCGAGGCGGGCGGAAAGCATGTACTGATGCTGCCAGGGCCGCCGCGCGAATGTGTGTCCATGTTCAGAAAGTGCGCGATGCCGTACCTTTCGCGCCTGTCGGACGGCGAACTCCATTCGCATATCATACATATCGTCGGGATGACCGAGTCTGCCGTCGAGGAAAAGCTTACCGATATTATGCAGTCACTCGAAAATCCGACGCTCGCCCCGTATGCAAAAGAGGGCGAGGTGACGCTCCGCGTAACGGCCAAAGCCGGATCGGCGGACGAGGCGGAGCGTATGATGCTCCCCGTTATTGAAAATGTCCGCTCGGTGCTCGGCGATGTCATATACGGCGTGGATAAGGAAAATCTCGAGTCGGCCGTTTTGGAGCTCCTCGCGGAAAAGGGAAAGACACTGTCGACCGCCGAGTCGTGTACGGGAGGCTTCATAGCGAAGCGCCTGACGGATGTTGCGGGCGCGTCGCGCGGGTATCTCGGAGGGGTCGTGACATACAGCAACGAGTCAAAGACTAAGCTTATAGGGGTAGACGGAGATTTAATTGCAGAAAAGGGCGCCGTAAGCTGCGAAGTCGCTGTTGAGATGGCGAAAGGCGTCAGAGACAGGCTTAAAACCGATATCGGTATAAGCGTAACAGGGGTGGCCGGCCCAGACTCCGATGAGAAGGGGACAGAGGTCGGGACTGTGTATATAGCGCTCGCCGATGAAAGCAGCGTGTATTGCAAGGAATTTCATCTCGGCGGCGAGCGGACGAGGATAAGAACTCACGCCTCGGCGCGCGCCCTCGATATGGTGCGCAGATATTTAAGTGGACTCGACGTGATATAATATCCGCTTTGCGGATATTATAGATTAATTGAAGCCTTTTAAAAGGTTCGCAGATTTGCCCTGAAAGGGCAAAGAAAGTCAATCCGTTTTTTGGCTGTGCGGATACCGGCCAAAAAGCACAAATAGTCGCGCAAGAGTGCGGGCATCACGAACAGCACGATGTAAAAGCCCATTAAACGCTTGAGCTTGAATGAAATGGGTACGCACAGCGGACGTGTAAGCGATGCGAAAACTGTCATTGAGGCGGCGTTGCGGCACTATAAATTTATAAATTAAAGAGAGGGGGACGGCGATGGGAAAGCGCAGAAACGACATAGCACTTATTGCCGCCCTCTTTGTTTTGGCAATTGCGTCTTGGATCGTCCTGTCGGCGGTGAAGACCGGCGGGGAATATGCCGTGGTTACGGTCGACGGTGAGGAAATATGCCGCATGGCGCTCAACACGGACGAAACAATCGAGGTGGG
>CALXCR010000118.1 GCA_944386855.1 uncultured Oscillospiraceae bacterium | reverse complement strand
ATGAAATATTTCGTATATGCCGGATACATACTCGTACCGGTAGCCACTCCCGCTCCGTCACAGACGAAATCGATTATCTCCTGCACGTCTACCGCGTAATATATAGCCTGACGCACGCGGACATCGTCGAGCGGCTCTACATCGTTGTTTAGATAAAGCGCCTGTACGAGCTTCATCGTGTCCTGATGGATAGTGAAGTCGCCCTCGACCTGATTCGCTACGGTGTTGGGCAGGTGAATTACCATGTCGAGCGCACCGCTCTTCAGGCTCATAACAAGAGTCTCGGTACTTGTGATGATCCTGAACGTCACCTCGTCGAGATAAGCCGGCGTGCCCCAGTATTCATCGAATTTCTCCATAACGAAGCTGTCCTGCGGGGTGTATGAAACGAATTTGAACGGCCCTGTCCCTATCGGGGCAGTCGAAGATTCATCACCGTATCCCGCCGGAATTATTGCCGCCGTCATTGAGAAAATGAACTCGAGATTTGGCTCTTTAAGCGTTACGGTTACATGGGTATCGTCCGTAGCCGTGATCTCCGCAACATTAGAAAACGCCGTAATCAGAGGCGTTCCATCGTTTTCTGATCCGGCGCAGCGTTCAAGTGAATAGACAACGTCCTCCGCCGTGACCGCCTCTCCGTTATGGAACTTTACCCCTTCTCTTAATTCAAAGGTGTATACTGTCTTGTCAACAGAGATAGTATAGTCACTGGCAACAGCGGGAATTACCTCGCCGTCCGGACTTGCTTTCACAAGCCCCTCGAAGACGTTGAACAAAACCTCGCTCGTTCCCGCGGCTATCGCCTTATGCGGGTCGAGGCTATCCAAGTCCTGTGCGATACCTACCGTGACTGAGCCTCTATCGTCTGATGGCTCGCCCGATTGTGCAGACGTCGTCGAACTTTCGGAGCTTGACTCCGTACCTCCTGCGCATCCGCTCAGTGAGGTCAGAAGCATCGAAGCGACGACAAGCAGCAAAAGGGCCCGTTTGATTTTTCTGGGCATTTTGCTTTTACTTCCTTTCTTCTGCTTTTTTCGCAACCATATTCAGTTGTAATTCCAATTATAATCGGCGCGCGCCGAGAAAGCAATACTTTTTTCCATATAACCTTTCTATACAAGGTGCTTTCCGGTTTTGCGGAGCGGCGGGTTAGTTGTCTGCCGGGATTATGTCAATGCTCCATATCTCGTTATTCGTGCCTATGCGGAGCGGCGGCCCCCAAAATCCCGCGCCGGACGTCACAATCAGGTGCTTTCCTCCCTCCGTTAAATGTCCGTACACCGGTGTTTTCATAAATATTTTCTGTGCTATATTTCCGGGAAACGTCTGTCCTCCGTGCGTGTGGCCGCTGAGTGTCAAAAACGCGCCGAGCGAAAAATTTTCTCTATAATCCCTCGGATTATGGTCGAGTATTATGAGAGGGGCTTCGGATCTGAGATGTTTAAGTCCCTCCGTGGGTTTCCTTTCGCCGTCGTGCACGTCGCGCCGTCCGAACACGGTAACATCGGATAGCTTTACTGCCTCGTCTTTAAGCACGGTGATACCAAAATCTTTTATCCATTCATCGCGCTCCGGCTCTGCCGTCAGCATATCGTGGTTGCCGAGGCATACGAAAGTCTTCGCGGCGGCACAAAGCTCTGAAAGCTGCGCTTTCTTCTTTTCCCTGTCTCTTAGCTCCGATATCTCCATGTCGAATATGTCCCCGCCTATTAAAACCGCGTCGGGCGACTCTTTTTTTACAGCGCGCAATATATGCGGCAGCATATTGTCCGTTGTAAACGCGCCGAGATGCAGATCGGATAAGAATACTATGCGAATTTTCTTCATCACAGGCGCTTTTAGCATAAAATGTACGGTTTTTACGCGCATGGCGTTTAAAACGCCCGCAAGATAAAAAAGCGCGCAGGCAAAAATTGCCGTCCACCCTGAATACAGCCTTATCTGCGGTGTGATATTCGCTCCGAACAGTCCTGCGGCCGCTAAAATGAACAGCCGGATATAAAACGCTATAGATATGTATATACATACCCAGAAGCAGGCCTCTCCCCATAGGTGCATCGCGGCGCGCACCTTTTTCCACGGGGTCATATAGCTTATCATAAGCGCGCCCGTCGTTATGAGCCAAAACGGCCAGAATATCAGGCCCGTCCATCTGCCGGACAGGCGAATCCATGTATAAAACGGCAGTCCCATTAAAACGAAAGCCAAAAACATCGGCGTCTCAAGCAGTATCCGCTTTACAGCGGACAGCGTACTTCTCATTGTTCTCACCTCTTTTTCTGCAAGGGTTTAAATTGAAATATGATATCCATTACATGGATATTATACCATGACGGCGTTTGCCGGAATGGTACAATTGTCATCTTTTTCGGTTGCCGCAAATGCGGCGAGAAAAAGGACTCAAAATCAAAATATAATATCCGCTTTGCGGATATTATATCATATTTTTCCACCCGGCATATAATATATTTAAACGGGAGTGTGATGAAATGAATATTATTGACAGGCAGTTTTTTGAGTTTGCGGAAACGATAAAAAATTTGAGCGAAAAAGAACTCTATTATAGGATTCGGAAGAGTTTTGACGCTGTACCCGCTGAGACGCAGAAAAGCTGTATGGATTTTTTCAATCAGTTTAATTACTGGGGCAGGCTCGACCCCGATAACGGCGTTTATGAAGAGATTGAGCTGAAACAGAAGGCGCTTTCAGAGCACATCGACGATTTTATATGGCTTTATGAGCGCCTTTGCGATTACCGCTCCAAAAAGACGCTTTATGCCATCTTGAACAACTGGTTCTGCTACGACTTTGTCACAGCGTCACAAACCTGCGAGTATTTGTTCGACGAATACTTTGACCTCGACATTATACAGTGCAGCAGGGACGAGGTCGTCGTTGACCTCGGCGCGTTTACAGGCGATACCGTTCTCTCGTACATACGCAACTTCGGCGCGGACTGCTACAAGAAAATATATTGTTATGAGATCACACCGTCTACATTTGAGGTGCTTGCATACAACCTCGGCACATACGACCGCATCGAACTGCGCCTCAAGGGAGTCGGAGACGAGATCGGAACTATGACCGTATCGGAAAACGCAGCAGGTTCTTCAGCTAACACACTTGGTTTTGGAGGTGCTGTCAATGTTGAAGTCACGACACTCGACATAGACATCGACGAACCTGTCACGATGATAAAAGCAGACGTTGAGGGATTTGAACAAAAAGCGCTGCTAGGCGCGAGAAGCCATATTTTGCACGATCATCCCAAGCTTCTTTTCTCCGTATATCACAACAATGAGGATCTCTGGAAGATCCCCAGGCTGATACACGATATATCAAGCGACTACAAATTTTATCTGCGCTATAAAAGCTCTCCCATTTATCCTACGGAGATCACGCTGATTGCAGTATGACCCCGGCACAAGCCGGCGGGCGTTTATATGGCCGCATCTAAGCACTTGAAGCATAAAAGGCCGTCCGGAGCAATACCCGCCGGACGGCCTTCACGTTTTATTTTTTCCCGTATTTTCTGAAATGTTCTTTTGTCAGCCTGCCGACTACACCGGAAAGCGCAAACAGCGCAATAAAGTTCGGTATCGCCATCAGCCCGTTAAATGTATCGGAGATATCCCATACGATGTCGAGCGATGTAGTTGCGCCGACGACTACGATCGCAATAAATATGAGCTGATAGACTTTCGACGCTTTTATTCCCAGAAGATACTGTACGCATCTTGTTCCGTACAGCGACCATCCGAGGATCGTTGAAAATGCAAAGAACATGAGCGCTATTGCTACGAACACGGCTGCAAGCTTTTCGCCCCAAGCCGTCGAGAATGCGGCTGTTATAAGCTCCGAGCTGGGTTTTACTCCCCATTCTATGTCAACGCCGCTTATGATTATCGTAAGTCCCGTAAGTGTGCATATGACGATAGTATCTACGAACACTTCAAATATTCCGTAAAGCCCCTGATGCACGGGGGACGGGGTCTCCGCGGCTGCGTGCGCTATACCGGCAGAACCGAGACCCGCCTCGTTTGAAAATGCGCTTCTTTGCAGACCCCAGCGTATCGCCTGCTGTACTACGATACCTGTCGACGCACCCATTATCGCTCTGGGATTGAAAGCCGCGACGAATATCTTTTTAAACGCCTCGCCTACCATATCCATATTGCCGATAATAACGACAAGTGTAAACACGATGTACAGAATGCTCATGAACGGGACAAATTTTTCGGTGACCATACCGATCCTTTTGATACCTCCGAACAGCACAAGTCCGACGAGCGCTGCTACTATAAGTCCGATTACGAGACTTACAGTTGCGTCATCTGAAAAGCCCGGCGACAGCGCCTTTATCGCGGTATTTATCGAGCTCGATATCGAATTTGCCTGGGACATATTCCCTATTCCGAACGACGCGCCCGTTGCAAACACGGCAAATGCGACCGCAAGCCATTTCCAGCTTTTGCCCATTCCCTTTGTAATGTAGTACATCGGGCCTCCGACCCAGTCCCCGTTTTTATCGCGCTCACGATATTGGATAGACAGCGTGACTTCCGAATACTTTATCGCCATTCCGAGAAGCGCAGCCACCCACAGCCAGAAGATTGCCCCGTATCCGCCCATGGCTATCGCCTGGCTGGTACCGACAATATTTCCCGTGCCGACAGTCGCCGCAAGCGCTGTCGTGACAGCTTGAAGAGGCGTTACGGCGCCGTGACCGGCCTTCTGTTTTTTAAACAGCTTGCCGAAGGTATTTTTCATTGCGTATCCGAAATGCGTGAACTGTATGGCCCCTGCCCTGATTGTGAGGAGCAATCCTCCAAGGAATACGAACGGAAGCATTATATAAAGCCATGCAACCGTATTTACCGTACTGTTCAGCTTTAAAAGCATATCTACCATATCTGTTTCTCCTAACACATGAGATCAAATCTGCATCCCGTTTTCCGGTATGAGCACACCGGATTCCGCTTTTCATATTTTATAGAGATGCGGCAAAAACTTTTTTGATTTTACTATATTTATATATTTATCCATTTATTGCAAGATAATATTCGTATTTTCGGCGCAATATTTACAATATTATGTATTATCACGTTTAATTATACAGTCGCCATAAAGAACCTTACCCACAGCGTCCCGCGCTTTCGATGTAACACTTCCCCATGTAGATGAATACTATGTCGTAGGCAATTTAATTATATTGTCCATGTCCCTAAGAATATAACATCAATGATGTTTTAGGAGGTCAAGCGATGTCTAACAACAATGATTGCGGTATGAAGAGATACGACTGTTCAGGCGTATCTCCCGGTGAACACTGCGATATCATCAGAAACGGATGCTGTAGACGCGGTCCGACCGGTCCGCGCGGATGTCCGGGCCCCACAGGTCCGACCGGTCCTACAGGACCTGCTGGTGGTCCTACGGGCGCAACTGGCGCAACTGGCGCTACCGGAGCGACAGGTGCGACTGGGCTCACGGGGGCAACAGGGCCGACGGGACCCACAGGTGTCACAGGTCCGACCGGCACTACTGGTCCGACCGGTGCTACTGGTCCGACCGGTCCGACTGGTGCTACCGGCGCTACTGGACCCACTGGAGCCACGGGCGCTACAGGACCGACCGGCGCGACAGGGATCACGGGTCCGACTGGTCCTACGGGCGCTACAGGTGTCACAGGGCCGACAGGTGCGACGGGTGCCACTGGCTTAACAGGCGCTACCGGCGTTGCAGGTCCGACCGGTCCTACGGGCGCTACCGGTACTGCCGGCGTCACAGGCCCCACAGGAGCCACAGGAGCCACAGGAGCTGCCGGGGCAACAGGGCCGACGGGGCCCACAGGACCTGCTGGCGGTCCTACAGGTCCTACAGGACCCACAGGCGCAACTGGGGCTACCGGCGCTACCGGACCGACCGGCGCTACTGGTGCTACAGGACTCACAGGTCCGACTGGTGCTACTGGTCCGACAGGAGCCGCCGGTACTACCGGTGTCACAGGGCCGACTGGTGCTACTGGCCCGACAGGTCCGACAGGCGTCGCCGGTGCTGAGGGTGCCACTGGCCCCACGGGTCCGACAGGGCCGACGGGCGCCGAGGGTGCTACAGGACCTACAGGTCCAACCGGTGCCACTGGCCCAACTGGACCTGCGGGCTCTGCAATACAGCTTGCAATAGGAACTGTTACGGCAGGAGAACCCGGATCTCAGCCGGCGGTGTCTATTACGCGCAGCGGCGACACCTACACGCTGAATTTTACTATCCCGCAGGGATAGTTTGAGCCACAAAATAATAAGAAAAAAGTGCTGTTCCTCCGCATTTGCAGAGGAACAGCCATTATGTGGAGGTTAATATGCCCTATAAAATCTGTGTTTATGCAATTGCAAAAAATGAGGAAAAGTTTTTGCGCCGATGGTACGCATCCATGAGCGAGGCAGACTATATAGCTGTTTTGGATACCGGCTCTACTGATACTACAGTTAGTATTTTAAATGAGTTAGGTATTATCACGGAGACAGAAATTATATCCCCATGGCGCTTTGACCACGCTCGCAATGCTTCAATGCGCCTTATTCCTGACGATACCGATATTTGCGTTTGTGTCGATATTGACGAGGTGTTCCAACCAGGATGGCGCAAGCTACTCGAGGATTCATGGCAGGACGGTGTGACGAGAGCGCGGTATCGCTATACATGGAATTTTAATGATGACGGAAGTGAAGGTGTCGTGTTTTGGTCTGACAAGATCCATTCGTACGGGGATCATATTTGGACACATCCTGTCCACGAGATCCTGCAATATACCGGCACGGACAGCGAAAGATTCATAACTGTACCCGGGATTCAGCTTGACCATCATGCCGACAACAGCAAAAGCCGCTCACAATATTTGTCCCTGCTTGAACTTTCTGTTGAGGAAGCGCCCGATGACGATAGGAATATGCACTACCTTGGACGTGAATATATGTTCTACGGTATGTGGGATAAGTGTATTGAAACACTGATGCGTCATCTCGACATGCCTTCTGCCGTTTGGGCAGACGAGCGCTCTGCCTCAATGCGCTTTATTGGGAAGGCGTATGCAGCAAAAGGCGACGTCCTTTCGGCCAAAAAATGGTATTTGCGGGCGATCGCCGAAGCTCCATACCTCCGGGAGCCGTATATGTATCTTGCCTCGCTTTTACAATCTATAGGCGACTGGGAAGGGGTCATTTATTTTACGCGCTGCGCGCTTGACATTACCGCGAGGCCGGAAAGCTACATATGCGAGGCGGAATCCTGGGGTGCGCTCCCCTACGATCTCGCGTCGTTGGGCTACTATTACACCGGGCAGTTTGAAAAGTCACTTGATATGGCACAAAAAGCTCTTGAGCTTATGCCGGACGATGAAAGGCTTCAAAAAAACGTCGAAATAATCCAGGCGGCTATAACCTAAGCCCTGCAATATCTGTTTTAATAATAAGACTCTCCCAAACATCTGCGCTTTTAATGTGAACAGACGTTTAGGAGAGTTTTTAAGTTGGTCTATTGGCTTTTTAGCTAATTTTTCCTTAATTTATTGTACAATCATACAAAAATCCCGTCTTACGCTTGACTTTGGCCATTGCAGTATTATTAAATTATTAAAACAATATTATTAACGTAGCGAAAGGAGTATTATCATGGCACTTGTAACATTTAATTTTGAAAGTCAGTACCTCGGCAATAATCACACCGTCGGGATTATCCTCCCCGATAAGCCGCGCGACGTTGAGCCTAAGGATTTTTATGGCAGGGGCAAGAGGTACAAGGTCCTATGGCTTCTGCACGGAACTTTCGGCGATTATTCGGACTGGATACGCAAATCTATGATCGAGCTGTACGCCTGTGAAAACGATCTTATCGTCGTTATGCCTTCGGCTATGAACAGCATTTATGAAAACTGGCCTGATTTCGGTCTTGGGTTTAATATGTGGGATTATTTCTTTGAGGAGCTTATGCCGGTAGTTTACAACTGGTTTCCGGCTTCGGACAAGCGTGAGGACAATTTTATCGCCGGCCTTTCGATGGGCGGCCGGGGCACTGCAAAATTCGTCTGCGGACATCCCGAAAAATTTGCGGCGGCGGCGGTACTATCATCTTCACCGCGTGATCTTCGCGCCGCGGTAGAATCCGGACCTGACAGACGCATGATGAACGACATAAAGCGCGCCGGGAGCGTTGAATCCTACCTTGAGTCGCCGGAGAACACATGGGATCATTTTACGGAGCTTGCGGGAACGGGCAAGCTGCCGCGGCTTTATTTTTGCTGCGGAGAGGACGACGGAGCGCTTGAAAACTTCAGGAAATTTGAAGCTTATGCAAAAGAGATCGGACTCGACGCGACATTCGAGACAGAGCCCGGCTATCGCCATGAATGGAGATTCTGGGATCTGTACATACAAAAGGCACTCCTTTTCTTTGGACTTGATAAAAACGCAGCAGGCAACCCGTTTTACTACTTAATTGCGCTTAAAACGCCGCATCAGCGAGCTTTGCGGCGTTTCATTTAAATCTCTCCTATCAGAAGCTCCCGCAGGATTGTATCCTGCGGGAGCTTCATGTTTTATATTTTGTTTTTCAGGTGTTGAAAGTATATACGCTTTCCCAAGCGTATAAGAAGTGCAACACTCAGCCGCCGAGATACGCTTTTTTGATCTCCGGGCTTTTAAGAAGCTCCTCCCCTGTGCCGGACATTATGATCTTACCGGTCTCAAGGACGTACGCCCTGTCGGCAATGGATAAAGCGGCCTGAGCATTCTGCTCTACGAGAAGTATCGTAGTCCCGTTTTTGTGCAGGTTTTGGATTATCTCAAAAATCTGCTCAACTAAAATAGGCGCAAGCCCCATAGACGGTTCGTCCAGCATCAAAAGCTTCGGATTCGACATGAGTGCCCTGCCCATTGCGAGCATCTGCTGTTCACCGCCTGACAGCGTGCCGGCTATCTGCTTTTCACGCTCTTTAAGGCGCGGAAAATACTCAAACACAGTCTCGATATCACGTTCGACATTTGCGGCGGGCTGCGTAAACGCGCCCATCTCAAGATTTTCGCGCACCGTCATTTGCAGGAAAATGCGCCGTCCATCCGGCACCTGCGCAAGGCCATGAGTGACAAGCTTATGCGCCGCAGTATTGCTTATATTTTTATCTTCAAACGTGATCGAGCCCGTTTTACTCCTCAAAAGGCCGGATACCGTCTGAAGCGTTGTTGATTTTCCGGCGCCGTTAGCGCCGATGAGAGTGACTATCTCCCCTTCATCCACATGGAAGGAGACGTCTTTTATGGCGTGGATAGCGCCATAGTATACGTTTATATTGTTTACCGCAAGCAGCGCCATCGCATTATTTCCCCTTTCCAAGATATGCTTCTATGACGGCCGGATTGTTTTTTATCTCATCCGGCGTTCCCTTTGCTATTACCTCGCCGAAATTCAGAACGCATATGCCCTCGCATATGCCCATAACGAGGTTCATATCGTGCTCTATCAGGAGTATGGCTATTTTAAACAGATCTCTTATCTTTACGATGTTGTCCATCAGCTCCGCAGTCTCGGACGGGTTCATGCCGGCGGCAGGCTCATCGAGCAGCAAAAGGCTCGGATTCGTTGCAAGCGCGCGGACTATCTCCAATCTGCGCTGCGCTCCGTACGGAAGCGCACCAGCCTTTATATCCGCAAGATTTTCCATATCGAATATTGAGAGCAGCTCCAGCGCGCGCTCATGCGCGATACGCTCCGCTTTCCAGTATTTCGGAAGCCGCAGTACGCCGCTGAGCGTTCCGTAATTGATATAATTGTGAAGCCCCAGTTTTACATTGTCCTCAACGGTCAGATTGTTGAACAGGCGTATGTTCTGAAACGTCCTCGCGATCCCCAGGCGGTTTATCTGCGCCGTTGTCATCTTCGACGTCTCATACCCGTCGAGCAGTATCGTGCCGCGCGTCGGCTGATATACCTTGGTGAGCAGGTTAAACACTGTCGTTTTCCCCGCGCCGTTCGGTCCTATAAGCCCGGCTATCTCCGTTCTTCCTATCGCCATGTTAAAATCGTTTACGGCCGTAAGACCGCTGAAATCGATGCCGAGGTGGCGGCATTCGAGTATCGGGCTCTTATCTGCGTCGCGTTCCGGGATGATATTAGGGTTCGGCACCGGAACAAGTTTTACCGGTTCTCTCTGTTTGCTCATCTCAGCTCTCCTTCCCTGTCTTTTTAAAGCGGAGTCTATCAATAAATCCGCGCACGGTAGAACTGTTCGTCGCAAGCATTACGAGTATAAGCACTATCGCGTATGTAAGCATTCTGTAATCGTCGAATCCGCGCAGCGCCTCCGGCAAAACCGTGAGCGCAGCGGCGGCGATGACCGAACCGAGAACGTTTCCAAGTCCGCCGAGAACAACGAACACGAGAACGAGTATCGACGTGTTGAAATCAAATTTATTTGCGGCGATCGTGGAGTAATTCATCGCAAACAGCGCGCCGGATGCGCCGGCGAGCGCCGCAGAGGTGACGAACGCAATCATCTTATATTTTGTGACCTGTATTCCAATGCTCTCCGCCGCAATGCGGTTGTCGCGTATAGCCATGACGGCTCTTCCCGTGCGGCTGTTCATCATATTCAGCACTATTATCAGCGTTATTATTATAAGCACAAATCCTGCTGTAAACGTCGATATTCTGTCTATACCTCCGATTCCCATAGGGCCGCCGATAATAAGTTCGCCGCCCTCTGCGAGATTCGTATTATCCGAGAGAAGACTGAAATGCAGGCCGTTTGAATCAAGTCCGACATATAAGTTATTGAATATACTCTTTATTATTTCCCCAAACGCCAGTGTTACTATCGCGAGATAGTCGCCGTTTAAGCGAAGGACGGGGATTCCAATCAAAAATCCCGCGATCGCGGCGAATACCGCGCCCGCGACCATCGCTATGGCGAGCCGCAGCGGCTCTGATGCGACAGCGTTTTCAAGGATGACCGCTACCGTGACGCCCGAAAACGCGCCGACACTCATAAATCCGGCGTGGCCGAGTGACAGTTCCCCTAAGACACCGACGGTGAGGTTCAGAGAGACGGCCATGACTATATATACGCATATTGGGACAAGCATACCTTCAATGGAAGATGTCAGCATATCGCCCGTGGAGAGTAACTGCATGACTATATACGCCAGCACAACGACGGTGTATGTGATTATGTTATAGCGTGTTTTCGCGCCGAGTTTTTTTACCTTACCCATTTTTGTCACCTCACACCTTTTCGTTCACGCGCTTGCCGAGAAGTCCCGCAGGCTTTACAAGCAAAACTATTATAAGCACGGCAAAAACTATAGCGTCTGAAAGCTGCGTCGATATGTACGCCTTTGCCATTATCTCTATTATCCCAAGCAGCAGCCCGCCGAGAAGTGCACCGGGTATAGATCCGATACCGCCGAAAACGGCCGCAGTGAACGCCTTTATGCCGGGCATCGAACCCGTTGTCGGCACGAGCGTCGGATACGCCGAGCACAGCAGCACGCCGGCTATCGCCGCAAGCCCGGAGCCGATCGCAAACGTCATCGATATCGTGGCGTCTACGTTTATGCCCATAAGCTGCGCTGCGCCCTTATCCTCAGAGCATGCTCGCATCGCTTTTCCTCTTTTTGTCTTGCCCGTAAACCATGTTAGCGCGAGCATTATTATTATGCACGTTATTATCGTGATTATCGTCGTCCATGACACTGAGAGCTGACCGCCGAAAAACGAAACCGAGGCCTGTCCGCCGAAATTGAAAAATCTCGGGAACACCTTTGGACTCGACGTCCACAAAAGCTGCGCCGCGTTCTGCAAAAAATAGCTTACGCCGATGGCTGTGATAAGAACGGCGAGCGACGGCGCCGAGCGCAGCGGCTTATAGGCGAGCTTTTCGATTACAATACCAAGCACCGTACACACGGCTATTGCCATGAGGATGCCGACGATTGGCGGAAGCTCAAAGCTGAACACGGCATAAAAACATATGTACGCGCCGACCATGATAACATCGCCGTGGGCGAAGTTCAGCATTTTGGCTATACCGTAAACCATGGTATAGCCGAGCGCTATTATCGCGTATATGCTGCCGAGGCTTATACCGCTGATAAGGAAATTCAGAAAACTCATCACAATCTTCTCCATTCTGCCGCCCGATGACAGCGCTGTGGGGAAATATATCCCGCCGGCGGCTTTTTACCTGTGCTGAAGCCGCCGCTGTTAGGTGAGCGGCGCGCTTTTTGCGCTTTTATCACCTGCTGACGCTTTTTTGCTTACAGCCGGCGGTATGAGCGCGTTTTTATCAGAGCTCATCTGAAGATCTCCGTTTTTACGGATATTTTCAGATAAGCACTGAAGCCCGGGAACGCGGGGGCGTTTTTTACGCCCTGCGCCCGGGTCTTTATCAATGTTTTTCAGCGTTTTGCATTAGTCGAGACCGACATATACACCGTCTTCAATGACCATGCCCTTCGGGTTCTTAGAGACGAGGCCGTCCTCATCCCATGTGATGCCCTCGCCGTCGCCGGTGAGGCCTTCAAATGTCATGGTTGTGAACTGCTCGATAAGAGCATCGCAAAGCTCTTCATTAGACATATCGGGAGTGCACTCGGCAGCCTCGAGAGCCTGATAGATGGCGTAGATGCAGTCATAGGCGTCAGCCGCAAACTGGTTCGGAGTCTCGCCGTAGAGCTCTTCATACTTTTCAACGAACGCCTGAGTTTTCTCATCGTCCGCGTCAGCGTTGAACGGAGTGAGGAGCATTACGCCCTCTGCCAGGGATGCGTCGAAACCGGGCATCGTCAGAATGCCGTCCATGCCGTCGACGCCGAAAAACTTCGGCGTGTAGCCCATGGCATTTGCCTGAGTTAGGATGAGGGAAGCCGGCTCATAGTACATAGGCAGGAAGATGAGGTCGGCGCCGTTTGACTGAGCGTCGGCAAGCTGTACGGAGAAGTCTGTTGCGTTGCCGTCGGCAAACGTCGTATCACTTACGATCTCAAGACCACGTTCATTAGCTTCCTCTACGAATGTGTCGTGGATACCTTTTGAATAAACGTCATCGTTTTTCCAGATAATGGCAATTTTTGTAGCCATATCCTGCTCTGCAATGTATTGTGCAGAAGCCATGCCCTGGTTCGGGTCAGTGAAACACATCTGGAAAACATTGTCCTTGCCCTCTACCGTCGCGACAGACGAAGCGGACGGGGTGAGCGCAAAAATGCGGTCCTCATAGTTCAAGATAGAGGTCGCCTCACCCGGCTTTGACGTTACAGAGCCGAGAGAGATCTGCATGCCCCAGTCTTTTACGGCGTTGTATGCGTTGACTGCCTTTTCCGGGTCGTTTGTATCGTCCTCATATCTGAGTTCAAACTGAATGCCGCCGAGAGCGTTTATCTCGTCAACAGCGATCTGCGCACCGTTTTGCGCCGCAATACCGTATATGGATGTGCTGCCGGTGAGCGGACCTGTGCCGCCGATCTTGAATGCCGCTGCGGTATCGCCGCCCTCACCTGAGCTTGTGCCGCTGTCTTCTGTAGAACTGCTGCTATCAGAAGCGTCGTCAGAAGAGCTGCTTTCGCCGCCGCACGCAGTCACACAGAGCAGCATGGCTACGCAGAGCAGCATAGCGATGATTTTCTTTTTCATCTTACCTTCTCCTTAACATAAATAGAATTGATATATACAAAAAAGCAGCCCTGCCCTCCGGCAAAACCGCTTTACTGTATCGTATTCAGCATAACGATTTCTCTATAGCCTGAAAGGTCTTATATTTTCATGTACGCCCTATCTCCGGTCACATACAGCGAAGAGCAGATAAGTCGAAAGCCGCTTAATACAATATCGTCAAAAACAGCAGTGGACGCCACAAGAATGACGCCCACCTTTTTTGCAATATAAAGCACTGATTTTGCGCAAAAGGAGGCTGCCTCTGCACAGTTTGCAGACGCAGAGCCGGTATTTTTGCAAGCCGGTATATGCCTTACCGTCATTTTGGCGACCCCTTTCGTCATTTTGCTTAATGCGTATATTTTAATCCTTTACCGTACTAAAGTCAATAAGTTCTCCCTTTCTTTCTTCAATAAAATATGTATTTTGAGTTAATAAAATTTAGTGAATATGCACAATTTCATGCTCTGTTTTTGTCCGATAAGCTTCTTTCGTTTATCTGCGGCGTCGCTTGACTTTCATCCCGCCGTCTGTTATTATATTTCTGATAATTATGTCCTTTTGTAAGTGTCGTAAATAGTTGTCCTACAGATCTGTATACAGCTATATATGGCTCTTTTTTTCGGCATACAGTTTAACAAGTATTAAATCAGGATTTAGGAGAATGAAGATATGAAATACGACGTTATCATAGTCGGCGCAGGTCCCGGCGGCATTTTTTCCGCTTACGAACTTAAAAAGCGCGCTCCTAAGCTGCGCGTCGCCATTTTTGAAGCCGGTCACCCCCTTGATAAGCGCCGCTGTCCGATCGACGGCGACAAAATCAAATCGTGCATAAACTGTAAGGTCTGCTCTGTTATGAGCGGTTTCGGCGGCGCGGGCGCTTTTTCCGACGGCAAGTACAATATCACGAACAATTTCGGCGGGACTCTGTATGAGCACATAGGCAAGGCCAAGGCGCTTGAGCTTATGAAATACGTCGACGATATCAATGTGCAGTACGGCGGCGCGGGGACGAAGCTCTACTCCACGACAGGTTCCAAATTTAAAAAGCTCTGCATACAGAACAAATTAAACCTGCTCGATGCGTCTGTGCGCCATCTTGGGACGGATATAAACTTTATTGTCCTCCAGAACCTCTATAATGAGCTTTCCGACAAGGTGGACTTCTTCTTTGACACGCCGGTAAAGACCGTCAGTGTAAAAGAGGACGGGTATCTCATCTCATGCGATATGGGTGAGTTTGAGTGTAAAAACTGTATCATCTCCGTCGGCAGAAGCGGAAGCAAATGGATGGAATCGGCCTGCCGCGATATGGGTATTGCGACGAAATCGAACCGCGTCGACATCGGCGTCCGTGTCGAACTGCCGGCAGTCGTTTTTTCGCATCTCACCGATGAGCTTTACGAGAGCAAGATCGTCTACCGCACGGAGAAGTTTGAGGACAACGTCCGCACATTCTGTATGAACCCGAACGGCATCGTCGTAAACGAGAACACAAACGGCATCGTCACCGTCAACGGCCACAGCTATGAAGACTCGGCCATGAAGACGGAAAACACAAACTTTGCCCTCCTTGTAGCAAAGCATTTTTCAGAGCCGTTTAAAGACAGCAACGGCTACGGCGAGAGTATTGCGCGGCTCTCAAATATGCTGGGCGGCGGCGTTATAATCCAGCGTTTCGGTGATCTTATACGCGGCCGGCGCAGCAACACGAAGCGCATAGAAGAGGGTCTTGTGATGCCGACTTTGTCGGCAACTCCGGGCGACCTCAGCCTTGTGCTTCCCAAGCGCATTTTAGACGGCATCATCGAGATGATCTATGCGCTTGACCGGATTGCACCGGGTACTGCAAACGACGATACGCTTCTCTACGGCGTCGAGGTCAAGTTCTATAATATGGAAGTTGAGCTTGACGAAAACCTTGAGACTAAATACAAGGGACTGTATATCATAGGCGACGGCAGCGGTATAACGCATTCTCTGTCCCACGCATCTGCAAGCGGCGTTTTCGTCGCTCGGCGTCTAACTCCCGACGCTGAATAATGATGCAACATCTGCATCTTAAAATCCGAATAAGTGAAAATCCGTGAGACGAAAATATGTCTCACGGATTCTTTCGACGCACGCCCGCATAAGGCTTAAGTCCTGCGGGCGTCAAACCAGGGAGGCGCAATGCGCCTCCCTGGTTTTGTAATATCATGAACTTTTACAGTATCATCGAGACGATGAAATTGTACACGGTGTTTACGCCGACGCTTATCGGGACTGCCGCGAACATGAGCTTGTTGAACAGCGCATTTCTATCCTCTTCTTTATTTACAGAGCCGAGGATGAGCGACCCACCCGATGAGAACGGGCTTATTGCGGAACTCTGTGCGCCGAGTACGGTGCAGGTGAACAGCGCAACGGGGTTTAATCCGGTCGACGCGGCAAGCGCAGGTATGAGCGGGAACAGCGCGGGCGTTACGACGCCGGTAGTTGAGCTGAAGAAGCTCATGATCGCCGCGACTACGCTGAACGCAAGCGGGATGAGGAATACCGGTACATTGTTGCTGATCCATGCCGAGAGCATCTCGATTGTGCCCGCTTCGACAGCCACTGCGATGAGCATTCCGGCGCCGGCAATCATAATGATTGTATTCCACGGGATGTTTGCAATTATCTCTTTCTGCGGGGCGAGTTTTAAAAACAGCGCTATAACCGCAAAGAATATCGCGACAAGGCCTACGTCTATCTTGCTTGCGATGGTCGTTATTGCCGCAACATCCGGCAGGAGCATCTGCAGCAGCGGGAATATGAGGACTACGGCCATCATTGTGAATATCAGCACAAGCGTCTGTTTCTGCTTTTTGTCGTACGCTTCCGGCTTTTCAAACGTGGCGTCCTTGCCTATGCTGCGGTTTGCCTTGATCGCAAAGCGGAGTATGGTGATAAGTATGAGCGATACGATTATTGCAAGCCCGCACATCATAAGAGTCGACGAGAACGAATCTATCGGCGTGAGGTCGGGGTTGTCGGCGTATGCACTCTCCATGAGGCCGCGGAATATTACGCCAAGCGCGGCTGTCGGGAAGTTACCGCCGGCGAGCGCGCCGCAGTTTATAGCGACAGCGCCGGTAAGCTTATCCATTTTTGACTCCTCGCATATGATCATTGTGATCGGAGCTAAGAACGCGAGGACCGTGAAATATGCGGCGCCCATTACGGACAGCGCAACGGCTACGAAAAACAGCGCGTATGGCAGAAGGCCGGGAAATCCGCGGCAGACATAGAGCAGCGTCCGCGAGAGCTTCTCGAGCGTTCCGTTTGAAGCGGCGACGTTGTAAAACAGCGACACCGCCAAAATCACGAACATCGTGCTTACGGGCCAGTAGCCGATGATGGCTTTCGGCGCAAGGCCCATTACAAAACAGCCTATCGCATAGGCAAATATTATACAGAACAGGCCGGTATTTATCCCCGTCTTATAGCCGAGGAACACGGCGACGGCGATAGACACGATTATAATAAGGCTTAAAGCTGTACCTGTTATAGGCATTATGACTTCTCCTCTCTATTCGTCGATGCCAAGCAATCTGCACGGCAGCGTATGGCTCATATACTTTATCTGTTCCTCTGGGATACCATTGTCGAGCAGGTACTGCAGATACATCTCCATAGCTATCTCCCAGTTGGGATTTTCCGTCTGGCCGCCGTCTGTGTCGGTCATGACGTTTTTATAACCGACGGTCTTTATGATCTCGAGATTATCAGGCAGATTGCTCTTGTACTTGCCGCCGCCCATGTTCTGGGCAAAGCAGCGCTCTAAGATAACGTCGTAGTCCTTTACCAGTCGGATCTGATCCTCGACGCTCATTCCGACGAGCCACCATTCAGGATGAGTGATGACAACCTTTTCAACTCCGGCTTTTCTCGCCGCTTCAACGACGATAAATGCCTCTTCAGGCGATACATGTGCGGTGCCGAGCACGGCGTCGTAGTCTTTTATCAGCTTGAACACATCGTTAAGCTCCGGCACGATCTTGCCGTCTTTTACAACGTCTACGGCGTTGTCAGTCGGCTGCTTCATCTGCTCGAGATGTCTCCTAGCAGACTGTGTCGGAAGCCATACAACCTTAGCGCCAAGTTTCAGCGCGTTTTCAACTGCCGCGGGGTTTATTCCGCCGACACATCTGTTGAGCGTTATCGAGCCGAACATTTTAAAGTCGTTTTCGCCGTGTACGATCCTGTTGTACCGGTTTGCCATGATTGCCCTTGCAGTCGTGTTGCCCAGGTGGGTTTTGATCACGATTGCCCTTGCGCCGACCTTAACGGCAGCGTCACAAAGCTGAAAATCATCATATGCGCGCAGGCGCAGATCGGGATTTGTATGGACGTGCATATCTATCACGCCCTTCATTGAAACTTTTGCCATTTTGCTTTTCTCCTTTCTTTTTTTGTTGCTTATGCTAATTTTCATCGTCACACTGCTTGTGTTTTCCTGTTATTTATTTTATAATTATGTCAAAACGCCTGCAACGGTTTATTCTTTATAATGGGCATCGGTTTATACGATATCCCTGTCAATATTGTATAATTCGCACGGCTGTTTTTGACCATTTTAAATAACATATGAAATGGAGGGGCGCATTGTGGAACTTAGAGAGCTTGAATATGTCCTGGCAATTGCGGACACCGGCAGCATAAGCCGCGCGGCGGAGCGCCTGTATCTCGCCCAATCCAGCCTCAGTCAGTTTTTAAACAGGCTCGAGTCGAACCTCGGCGTGAAGCTGTTCGTCCGCACTTCCGGCGGCGTCCGCCCCACGCTGTCAGGCGAAATATACATAAGAAGCGCAAGGCAGATGCTGTCTCAATACCGTATGCTGAAAGCCGAGCTGCACGATATGGAGAGCCTCGGTGAGGGACGCATCGAATTCGGCATAAGCTCGTTCCGCGGCGAGTATCTGCTTCCAAAAGCACTGTACAGCTTCCGTGAGACAGCGCCCTCCGTCGAAGTAGTCATACACGAGATGGACAGCAAGCTTCTTCACCGCAGGATCGCGGCCGGTGACCTCGACATGGGTCTTATAGCATATCAGGGCGACGCTTGGACAGCGTCCGGTAAGCTTGTAAAACGCGATGAGGTAATAATCGTCGCAAACAAAGCACATCCGGTCATGCAGTATGTTTCGATCGGAAACGGCGGTCCTGACCGGCTCTGGGTAAACCTCGAGCAGATATCGCATTTTGAATTTCTGCTGTCAAATCACTCTACGATGCTCGGCAGTTCCGCATATGAGATGTTTGACCGGCTGAACATCAAGCCGCGCGCCGTGAACACGAACCTCACCGCAGCCTTTGCTGCGGCGATGGCGCGTCAGGGACTCGGTCTCGCGTTTACATACCGCTCCTGCGCCGCTCCATATCCTGACGTTGAATACCTCAGCATAGGGCCTGATCAATATTATGTAAACCTCGCGCTTGTATATCCCCCCGAGGGATATCGCAGCCGCGCAATACGCGCATTTGAGGAGACGATTCGCCAGTCCTTCGGCGACTGTGACCACACTTGACAGCCGCGAGACGGATTGGACGCGCCGAAAAAACCACGCTCCGGTAAGGCAGCATACGGCACAAACCAGCACAGCAGCCGGCAAATAAGCTGAAATTAAAAGGAAGCGGGAAGCCTGACGGCTTCCCGTTCTCCTGCTCTGTATATCACTGTAGTAAAATACTATGTAGAAGGGCGCAGACGGATATCCGTCTGCGCCCTATTGATCGGCTTATACCGCCTGTAAACTCCGGATCTAAACGACTGTTTACAAAAATGGTCTTTATTCGCTTATAAGTTCAACATCAACATCACCGTTATTGCACGATACATTGAGCGTTTTTTCGCCGCCGCCTTTATTGTCCGGCAGATTGCTCTCGCCCTTTTTTATGTCAGATTGAATAGCAAAATCATCATAGCTTCCTATAACCGCACCGGAAATATCCCCGTTTTTAGCGCTCAGAGTCAAAACATTGCCTACATCTAGAGCTTCAAATGCAATATTTCCCCCGTTAGACGAAATGCTTATACTTCCCGTTACAGCCAGCGCGGAAAGTACTATATCCTCGTTTGTTGTGGATATCGTAAGGTTTTCTAACAGTGCGTCAGGTATCTGCAGCGATATTCTCCGATTCTCGGCGGAGGGCTTGCCCCCGATATAATCTGTCCAATTTTTGTTGCTTGCGCTTGTCATAGTCAGTACATTTTCGGAAACGGAAATATTGTAATACTCCTTGCTGTTTTCAGAATATTGAATATGGACTTGTCCGTCCTCGGATAATGACACCTCGATTTCTCTGTCCTGTACATCAAGATTTATTTCACTAATCTGTGTATCCGGTGTATAGCTTTTTTCTTCAAATGGCTCGCCGCTGTTTGAGCAGCCCGCCAAGGTGAAACTGCCTAACATGAGGCATAATACAAGTGAAATTATTTTCTTCATAGTGATTTCTCCGTAATTTACATATTAGAATTACATTTCCAATTCATAGCAGTATTTACCGTTATCAAGCTTTCCCATAAAATGAAAACCGAAAGGGAGATATAGATTTTTCGCGCTTTCATTTATGCCGTCTATTATTAAGGCTACCTTTCTGACACCCTGAATTTTTAAACCCCTCAGGATATGTTCCAAGGCTTTTTCTTCAAGCCCTCTATGTCTGAATCTATCATCTACCATAAAGCGGCAAAGTGTTGCTGTTTTAACTTGATTTTCTGTACGCTTATACATGAAAAAGCCGATCAGAATACTGTTGTTATAGATGGCGTTAAGGTGCATTTCCGGGTCATATTTTGCCTGCGCTATGGAAGCTGCGTTACAGGCAGGATGCCCGTTCGCTGCCATACAAATGCTGTCTTGAGCTGTTTTCAATTTGCACACGTCCAATATATTTTGTGCGTCAACTGCTTTTATCCGAATCATGGCCGTCCCCTCTTGTCTACAGAGTTTTCCGTTTTAAGACCGCAAGCCCTGCGAGAGATAATGCGGCGCTTAGCAGCAGGCAAATACAGATGTGCATTACGGCATTGCCGTTGAGCATGATAATCCGGAAAAATCCGGCTAAGGCAACGCGCAGCGGTGCAATCGGCGTAAAAATGCAAACAACGGCAACTAATACCGCGTCTGTCAGCCACCCGTACCAATGCGTCTGCATGGATAGCAGCGCATGAAGGAAGATCATAACAAGCAGTAAGAAGAACATCTGCTGTAATCCGGCAACGGCAGCCCCGTTTTCCGTCCATTTGCACACGTCCA
>CALXCR010000117.1 GCA_944386855.1 uncultured Oscillospiraceae bacterium | reverse complement strand
CAGGGCGGCCTCACTCCCCGGTACGTCTTTTATCCGAATCGGGAATCTTCCGCCCGTTTTCAAAAAGCAGTGGACCGATCTTGCCGTCGCGACAGTCCTGCCGGTCTTTTCGTTTTTCATGTCGTATGAAAACGTAATCCGCGCGCCGTCCATGTTTTCAATGCCGACGGTTATGGCGATCTTGTCCTTAAATATAGACGGGGAGCGGTATGAGCACTCGACCGATACGACCGGCGAATAGTAGCCGGCCGCCTCAAGCTCGTCATAGCTCCAGCCGATCGCGTCAAGATAATGTATGCGCGCTTCCTCCATCCACCTTATATAGTTGGAATGATGGACAATGCCCATCTTGTCCGTCTCATAATAAGCGACAGTGTGTACATATGCCTCCATTGGGGCAGCATCTCCTTTTCGTTTTATCGAGAGTTTTTATTCATTCAAATGCTTGCGCTTGAATGTTTTTTGTATTGCGCCGCAGGCACTCATTTCATTCGCACGCCGGCGCAATGAGCAGTATTTTTTTCCTTATCGCACAGATGCTTGATTTGTGCGAATTTTCTTTCAGTTCCGCACCGCACGTTTGCGGGACTATCTGTATTTTTCGCTCATCTTTCCGGATGCCTTGTTAGCGGCGGGAAAAGGACTTAAATCAATCTATTAATATCCGCATAGTAGATATTATATCACCGATCGATACTGATGCACAATCTGCTGTGAGATATTCGTCAAAATGCTGTGTAACGGCGTCCGTTTTTATTCTTATGTGAAAAATAATAAAATTTTTTGATTTGCACCTTTCAATTTTATGAAATTTGATGTATAATTTATGTAAAGAGGCCGGTGGTTGTGCCCGCGCGGCCTTTATATTGAAAGGAGCTGAAGAAAATGAGGTTTACATTCGTTGAGAAAAAAGTAAAGGCGTCTGACTCTCTGCGCAGCTACTGCGAAAAAAAGATAGGCAAGCTCGACCGCTTTTTCAGGACCGAGTCCGAGGCGTTCGTGACGTTTTCTATCGAGAGAGGCAGGCATATCGCCGAAGTTACAATCAAGAATAACGGTATGTACTACCGTGTGACCGAACAGACGGGAGATATGTACGCCTCAATTGACTCCGCAGTCGCCTCTATCGAGCGGCAGATACGCAAGAATAAGACACGCCTTGCGAAAAGGCTGCGTGACGGCGCGTTCGAGCGCGAGATAGTTCCGCCCGTCGTGGAGCCCAACGAAGAGCCGGAAGAGGGCGAATTTGAGATCGTCCGCACAAAGCGTTTTTCGATGAAGCCGATGACACCGGAGGAAGCGATATTGCAGATGAACCTTCTCGATCACGAATTTTTTGCTTTTAAGGATCAGGAGAACGACGACGCGTTTGCCGTCGTCTATAAGCGCAAAAACGGCGGCTACGGCCTTATAGAGAGCGATTGAGGACTTTATTGAAAGCCGGTCGGTCTGTATAAAACCATCGGAGCGGGGATATTTTCCCTGCTCCGATTTTTTGCGTTTTGCCCCTTATACAGTATCTGTCCGCGCCGGAGATCGCACTGATACCTTTTACGCACCGAGTATCCCTGTCTTCCCTGTTCCGTCTGCCTGTATTTCTGTTTCCATGCGCCGCGTCCCTTGCCGCCGCGCTCCCGTAAACCCGTCCCTTGGCGCGTGAAAACCAGCATAAATTCCCAAAAACTGCATACCATAAGCCCGTAGTAGAAATGTGTTTTCGGGAGATGAGCAGATGGAAAAGAGAACCGACCTTGCCATGGAGGCGCGGGAGATATGGCGCGAAAGCGCCGGAAAAACGACAAAGCTCGACGGCGTGGAAGCGACGGAAACAGAGGTGAACGGGTTCAGCGTCACAACGGTGAGGGTGCTGAATGAAAACGGAGCTGAAGCGCTCAGCAAACCGATCGGGACGTATGTGACGATGGAGCTCGGCGGGCTGCTGCGCCGCGAGGAAGAGGCGTTTTCACGCGCCGTGGAGACGGCGGCGCGGATATTATGTAAACTAACCGGCTTGAAACAGGGCGATAAAGTGCTGGTCGCGGGGCTTGGAAACGCCGCGATAACGGCGGATGCAATAGGCCCCAAGGTCGCGCGCGGGACGCTTGTCACATGGCATCTGACGGACGCTATGCCGGAGACGTTCGGCGCGTTTCGGAAGGTATCGGCGATAGAGGCGGGCGTCCTCGGAACGACGGGGATAGACAGCGGCGACATGATCGGCGCGATAGTTGAAAAGCTGCGCCCCGACTGTGTCATCGCGGTAGACGCCCTCGCCTCGCGGAGTCTGAAAAGGCTGTGCAGTACGATACAGATAACCGATACGGGGATCGTACCTGGGTCGGGCGTCGGCAATGCGCGCCATGCGCTCGACCGCTCGACCCTCGGCGTAAAAGTGATCGCCGTCGGAGTGCCGACGGTGGTTGACGCGGCGACGCTCGCCGCCGATCTTATGGAGCAGGCCGGTGTTGAGCCGGATGAGGAGCGGATGTCGTCGCTCTCCGGCGGCGTGATAGTGACGCCTAAGGAGATCGACGCCCGCGTTGACGAGATATCGCGTATGGTGGCGTACGCTATAAATATGGCGCTGCAGCAGATCGGCATCGACGATATAGCAATGCTGACGTCGTAAATTGCCGGCGTTTTGCCGCCGTAACGGCGGCATCGCTTTTGCGCCCCTTGCAGGGGCGAGGGGTTGCCGCGCCAATGGCGCGGGGTATTGTTACCATTTCTTTGGCATATCCCAAAGAAACGGTAACCCAAAGAAAAGATAGCAAAGGGGGTGTACCCCTTTGCAGACCCCCGCACTACGTCGACGCAAGCGATATGGAGCTTGCGAAAGAAGGAGCGGCGGAATGCCGCAAAAAGACAAAATCAAAGCCCGGCGGAGCGGGTTTGATTTTGAGAGGAGGAGCAGCGGAATGAGCGCACTTTTGCCGCGAGTGCGGCAAAACAAGCGATATGGAGCTTGCGAAGGCAGGAGCGGAGGAAAGCCGCAAAAAGCCAAAATCAAAGCCCGGCGGAGGGGGGAAGTTTA
>CALXCR010000116.1 GCA_944386855.1 uncultured Oscillospiraceae bacterium | reverse complement strand
TGGGAAATAGTTTTGAATCAGAATTTTAAAGAGGTGGTATTATGGCAAAAACCAAGGCAAGACGTCCTGTCGATTTAAACGGCACTGTTATGGGCGACGGGAGCTATCTCCTGTGCGTACCCATAACGGGCGTTACGTCAGACGGAATAATTGACGAGGTCACAGCGGCGGTCGCGAAAAAGGCGGATATGCTTGAGTGGCGGATAGACGCGTGGGAAAAATATCCGGATATAGACGAGGCTCTCTCGCTCCTATCGCGCATCCGCGATATCGACGGAAAGATTCCCATTCTTTTGACAACGCGCAGCAAGAGGGAAGGACCAAACCCCGATGAGGAGGATATAAGCGACGACGATAAGTTCGCGCTTATCGACGCGCTTGCGAATACCGGGCTGTGCGAAGCTTTTGACCTCGAATATTTTTACGGCAAGGCTGTGATCTCCGCCGTATCTGAAAAGCTGCACAAAAAAAACTGCAAGCTGCTTGTATCCCTGCACGTCAAATCAGGTGTACTTGACGCCAGCGGCATCGAAGAGGTACTTTCAAATATGCAGGACTGGGGCGGCGATATCGCAAAGCTCTGCGTATTCAATGAGACATTTGCAGATTTCTTCTGGTTCATCAACCGGATAAAAGACGCGCGCGACAGCTACATTGATATCCCGATGGTGACAGCGGCCGCAGCCGACAATACCGGCATATCTCGGGCACTGGGCGATGTTTGGGGTACTGACATGATATTTGTTACGGCCGACGGGAGCAGGCAGCCCGGCATCGAGGAACTGCGCAAATTCCGCGACATGATATGGTGACGGGCTTTTAGGTATTTTGGCGGCACTGATCTTTATATCATGCGCCGCTCCTTTTGTTTTCTAACGGCGTCTTCTTGTGGACACTATGTATTGTTTATGGTACAATAATAAAATAAGGCGGTATAAACCGTCTTTAAAGTCAGGGAGGGCGCTTTATATGCAGAAAAACAAAATCTGGCTCTACGGATCTATTGTGCTGTTTTTTGCACTGCTTTTCAAGTACAGCGATTACATGTTGCTCGCCCTGCGTCTTATTGTATCCATATCCGTCCCGCTTTTGACAGGATGTGTCATCGCATATATTTTGGACATACTCGTCGTGAAGATCGAAAATCTCTCTATCTTCCGCAAATCGGGTAGGCTTGGCCTATACAGGGCGCGCCGTCCGCTAAGCATTTTAGGTTCGCTGTTGATCATAGCCGGTGTCGTCACACTTATCATCAACATAATCATCCCGCAGCTCATCGATGCATTCGCAGTCGTTATCTCCGGTATTCAGCCGCTGCTCGATGAGTTTACTCAGTGGATCGTCTCAAACGATATACTCTATCCGCAGATTGAGGCGTGGATAGTTTCACTTGACGTCAACTGGCCGCAGCTTATTGAAAAAGCGCTTTCATATCTCACTTCCGGTCTCGGCAATGTCTTTTCGTCCGCGGTATCCATCGTAAGCAGCATTACCGGCGTCGTTCTGCATATTGTCATAGCGTTTATTTTTGCAATCTATATTCTGGCCGAAAAGGAGCGCCTTGCACGGCAGTTCAACTCTCTCATGGAGGCATATCTAAGGGAATCGATCCGCGAAAAGGTAATGTACGTTCTAATTACCGCGCACAGTGTGTTTACAAAGTTCTTCGTCGGGCAGCTGGTTGAAGCCGTTATACTCGGCTTTCTATGTACCGTCGGTATGCTTATTTTCCGATTCCCGTATGCGACGATGATTGGAACGCTTATCGGCGCTACGGCTATCCTCCCTATAGTGGGCGCTTATCTCGGCGCGTTTATCGGCGCGTTCATGATTTTGACCGTAAATCCGATCCAGTCGGTATTTTTCCTCATTTTCATCGTTGTTTTACAACAGCTTGAGGGAAACCTGATCTATCCGCGTGTCGTCGGCTCTTCTATCGGGCTTCCGGGAATGTGGGTACTTGTCGCGATCACGATAGGCGGTGGCATCGGCGGTGTTATCGGTATGCTGCTCGCCGTTCCGACTACGGCCACAATATACAAGCTGCTTCGCACCGATGTCTACAGGCGCAACACAATGGCTTTGAGTAAAGCAAAGAAAACCGATAATGCAAAAGCCGATTCCGGCGGCGCGGCTGAGGCTTAAAACTCTGTCCATCACAGTTTTTCACTTTTTCTTTCGCGCGATACAAGCATTTTTGCAACGTCAGACAACAAAAAAGCTCTGAGGGAATATGTCCTCTCAGAGCTTTTTTATTTGAAATGCAAAAAGAACTGCGATGCCACGCAGCGGGTCTTCAAACCCGCTTGGGACATAAGATGCCTAAAGCTCGAGATCCATGAGCATATGAGGTATGCCATCCTCTATAAACTCTTCTGACGACTGCTTAAAGCCGAACTTTATATACAGCGGACAGGCATAGGACTGGGCCTTGATAGTTATTTTGTCCGCACCCAATTTCTCTTTTGCTACACGGATTGCGGCGTCGACTATCCGTGTTCCGAGGCCGCAGCGCCGCTTTACGGCGATTATACGCCCTATGGAGCACGCCTCATATAACACGCCCTGAGGTATGACGCGGGCGTATGCCTCTATGCCGTCTCCGTCCTTTAAGATCAGGTGATATGAGACTCTGTCGGCTTCGTCCACCTCCTGATACGGGCAGTTTTGCTCTACCACGAACACGGCTGTCCTCAATTTATATATATCGACCAATTCGTCGAGCGTCAGCTCTCTAAAGAGCTTAACTATCAGTTCCACATCAATACCCCCTCTCAAAAAAACGGCACTCAAAGGCGATCTTACAGCGCGAAAAGCTCCGAGTATTTTATCGCCCCTGAATGCCGCTTCTCATTCATACGGCTATGAATGACGGCTCTATTATTTATTATTGCGTTCTCCCGCTTTCTCAGGCGAGAACGCTATGTCCCGGCGGACAGTGCCGCAAACAGATTTTAATACAGCTTTGCACCGGCCGGGATATGGCCGTCTACCATAAGCAGGTGGAGCTTCTCCTCGCCCTCCTCGTGGTGTATCGCACTTATCAGCATACCGCACGAGTCGATGCCCATCATCGGTCTTGGCGGCAGATTCACGATTGCAATACAGGTCTTGCCTACAAGTTCTTCCGGCTCATAATAGGCGCGGATACCGCTTAAAATCGTCCTGGGCTCGCCCGTACCGTCGTCTAAGGTGAATTTG
This sequence comes from uncultured Oscillospiraceae bacterium, assembly GCA_944386855.1. GTDB lineage: Bacteria > Bacillota > Clostridia > Oscillospirales > Oscillospiraceae > CALXCR01. The sequence goes on along the minus strand of CALXCR010000116.1, from coordinate 2,171 downwards.
AGAAGCTTCTTGGACTTCGGCACTGCTTCGCAGGCAAGCACCTTCACCGCTCTGAAATCGGATTTGGAGAAAGTCTCAAAATCCACATAATCCTTGAACAAAGGCTCGATCTCCACCTTGGAGAAGTCTATCTTTTCGATTTCCGCCACGACGCCGGCGCTCATGCCATCGTCACCAGCTTTCGGTGCTTTGGAAGCGGCTGCGCTTACATTTTCCGGCTTTGTATCGTTTAATGGCTTCATCGTTGGGAAAATTATCACATCACGCACCGACGAGCTGTTTGTCAGTAGCATAGTGCATCTATCAACCCCTATGCCGAGTCCTCCCGTTGGAGGAAGACCGTACTCGAGGGCGTTTATATAGTCGTCGTCCATCATGCCGGCCTCCTCGTCACCCGCATTGCGCAGTGCAACCTGCCGCATGAAGCGCTCTTTCTGATCTATCGGGTCATTCAGCTCAGAGAATGCGTTGCCCATTTCGCTGCCGCATATAAAAAGCTCGAACCTCTCGGTAAGCCTGGGATCGGACGGCTTCCTTTTGGCGAGCGGAGACACTTCTACCGGGTGATCTAAAATAAATGTCGGCTGGATCAGCTTGTCCTCGACCTTTTGGTCAAAGCACTCGTACAGCATATTGCCCCATGTAAGCTCTTTGCCGTCGGTATCGACATCGATGCTCTTTGCCGCAATGACAGCGTCATTGTCAGAGGTGAACGACATAAAATCTACGCCGGTATATTTTTTAACGGCTTCCGCCATAGTTAGGCGTTCCCATCCCGGCGTGAGATCTATGTTCTGTCCCTGCCATTCGACCTCATATCGGCCTAATATATCCTTTGCGGCGGAGGACAGCAGCGCCTCAAATATGTCCATCATATCATTATAGTCGGCATACGCCTCGTACAGTTCGACTGTGGTAAATTCAGGGTTGTGCTTTGTGTCCATGCCCTCGTTGCGGAACACACGCCCTATCTCATACACGCGCTCTATCCCGCCGACAACAAGTCTTTTCAGATGGAGCTCTGTCGCTATGCGCATATACATATCTATATCAAGCGTATTGTGATGCGTTATGAACGGTCTCGCGTTAGCTCCGCCGGAAATTGTATTCAGGACAGGAGTCTCAACCTCCATATATCCGCGGTCATCGAGGAATTTCCTGATATGTGATATGAATTTGCTTCTTATTTCAAAAACTCTTCTGGTCTCAGGATTCATGATGAGGTCAACATACCTCTGACGATACTTGAGTTCTTGATTCGTTAAACCGTGGAATTTCTCAGGCAGCGGACGGAGCGACTTTGAGAGCAGCTTGATCTCTGTGCAGTGTACAGAGATCTCACCCATTTTCGTTTTGAATACAAATCCCGTTATGCCGATTATATCGCCTATATCGAATTTCTTAAAATCCGCAAACGCATCCGCTCCGACATCGTTATACCTGACGTATATCTGGATCTTACCCTTACCATCCATGATATCGGCAAATATTGCTTTGCCCATTCCGCGCTTTGACATGATGCGGCCGGCCATCGAGACTGTCTGGTTTTCCATAGTCTCAAAATTGTCTTTGACGTCCTGTGACCATGCCGTGCGCTCAAATTTAGTGACATCAAACGGGTTTTTTCCCGCGTTTTGCAGCTCTTTCAGCTTGTCTCTTCTTATCTGGAGAATTTCCGAAAGTTCTTCTTCGGACTGTGTTACGTTTTCTTCTTCGAGCATCTGCGCTCCCCCTAAACTATTTCTCTATCTTTATTATTTCAAACTTGAGCATCCCGGCAGGCGCCTCTATTTCCACTACCTCGCCCGCTTTATGCCCGAACAGGCCCTTTCCGAACGGAGAATCATCAGATATCCTGCCCTCCATCGGATTTGCCTCTTGTGAACCGACTATCTGGTACGTCTCCTCGTCTCCTGTCTCATGGTCTTTAACTGTGACTATGCTTCCGATACCGACCTTATCCGTCTCATCGCTTTTTTCCACGATCTCGGCATTTTCTATAAGATTTTTTATCTCTGCAATTTTTGAGTACAGCTTGCCCTGCTCTGTCTTTGCCTCGTCATACTCGCTGTTCTCCGACAGGTCTCCGAACGATCTCGCCTCTTTTTTCTGTTCTTCGACCTCCTTCTCTCTGACTGTCTGCATATAAAAAAGCTCTTGTTTAAGTTCTT
>CALXCR010000115.1 GCA_944386855.1 uncultured Oscillospiraceae bacterium | reverse complement strand
AAAATACTCCCCCGAGGGAGAGCTTGAACCGATCGTGCGGGAGGTCATGTCGGGACGTGTACGCTACTGTCCGCACGGCAGGCCCGTCTCCATGGAGATAACGCGCGCGACGCTCGACAAAAACTTCAAGAGGATCTGATCACCTTGACACCTAAAATAGTCGTTATAACGGGGCCCACGGCGACCGGCAAGACCGCGCTTTCCGTCGCGCTCGCCGAAAAGATCGGAGGCGAGGTCGTGGGTGCGGACTCCATGCAGATATACAAATACATGGACATAGGCACGGCAAAGCCGACGGCCGAGGAAACACACGGCGTGCCGCACCATATGATAGATATCGTCATGCCGCAGGAGAGCTACTCGGTATCGCGTTACGCGGAGGAAGCGTCCGCCTGCGTCGACGATATCCTGTCGCGCGGCATGATACCGATCGTCACCGGCGGGACAGGGCTTTATATAGAGGCGCTTATCGCGGGGCGTCATTTTGCGCCGGAGGCGATCTCGTCCGGCCTGCGGCGCGAGATATCGGGCGAATACGACTCGCTCGGCGGCGAGAAAATGCTTGAGCTTTTGTCGTCGTTCGACCCGGAGAGCGGGGCTAAACTCCACCCTAACGATAAAAAACGCATCGTACGCGCGTTTGAGGTGTACCGCACCTCCGGCAAGACCATATCGCAGCACAACGCGGAGACGAAAACCGTGCCGCCGCGGTATGACGCGTATAAGCTCGCTCTTAATTTCACTGCGCGTGACGATCTCTACGCCCGCATTGACGGGCGCGTCGACAATATGATGCAGGCGGGGCTTGAGGGCGAGGTGCGCTCTCTTCTCGATATGGGGGTCAGCGTCGACTGTACGTCCATGCAGGCCATCGGATATAAGGAGATCGCCGCCGCTGTTCTCTCCGGCGGGGATATCGCAGAGGCGGCGGAGACCGTGAAGCGCGAGTCGAGACGGTACGCAAAGCGGCAGATCTCGTGGTTTTCGCGCGATAAAACGATAAAATGGATAAATTGGGAGAAATTGCCGGATCTTGCTGACGGGCTGCGTATTTCGACAGATTTCTTGGCCGCCGCCGGTGTAATATAGCTTTGGCGGCAAAAATCGAAAAACGCCGCACATCAAATTGCAAAAGACGGCGAAAAGTGATATAATGATATGCCGTCTTTTTGGAAAGGACGGCTATTATGACAAAAACACTAAATTTGCAGGACATCTTTCTGAATCAGGCCAGAAAATCGGGCATGGCTCTCACCGTGTTCCTTATGAACGGGTTTCAGCTTCGCGGGATCGTAACGGGGTTTGACAACTTTACCGTTATAGTCGACTCCGACGGTAAGCAGCAGCTTATATATAAGCACGCGATATCCACGATCGTCCCGGCGTCGCCGGTCGCGTTTTATCAGGAGGATTCCTGCCGGTCTGCGGCGGAATGACGTTTTTTCCGCCGTTTTGGGAGACTTTCTATGCGGCGTTCAAACTTTTTTATAAAACTGCTATCCATCGCGCTGTTTCTCGTTTTGGTATGCTACATAGGCTACACCGTTTACGACGGGTATACAAACGAATTCCGCACCTCTGCCGTTTTTGAGGTCACGATCGAGGATACGATGCCGGTCTCCGGCTTCGTCGCGAGGGATGAATATGTGATCAGCGGCAACGGCGGCAACACGGCGGTCCTCATCCGGGAGGGTGAGAAGGTCTCGAACGGGCAGAGCGTTGCCGCAAACTATTCGGACTCGGAGCATCTGCTCATACGCGATGAGATATCGAGCCTTGAGGCCCGAAAGCTCAGGATAGAACAGCTTCAGGACGGTTCGGCGCTGTCCTCGGCGGAAAACAGCGTGCTTCAGCTCCGCTATGCCGTAAGCTGCGGCGACATCGTATCTGCGGATGATATCATATCGGAGCTTGAGGCCGTTTTATTTGAAAAATATGACGGCATGACCAGAGAAGAGCTGTCGGAGGAACTTACCGCGATCGAAAGCGAGATAGCCTCGCTCACGGCACAGCTCAACTCCGGCGCGTCGTACATATACGCCTCGGCCGGCGGCACGTTTTCACACGTCACCGACGGGTATGAGAGCATATCTTCCGCAGATATGACAAATTTGTCCGTGGCAAAATATAATGAGCTGTTCGGCGGCGGGGCGCAGGACGTCTCAGATGCCGTCGGCAAGGTCATTACGGGACTGTCGTGGCAGTACGCCGTTTTAGTCGATGAGTCGGCCGCGGAAAAGATCAAGGCCGGAGAGACGTACGACATACTTTTTGAGGACATATCTTCCGAGCCGATTTCCATGACCGCGGAAACGGTGAGCTACTCGGACAACGGCAAGCGCGCCGTCGTGTTCTCCACAAACAAGCATTTGCAGGAGGTTGCGGGAGTTCGTGAGCTTGAAGGCACGATAATATTCGATTCATACGACGCGCTGCGCGTTTCAAAATCGGCCGTCCATACCGACTCCGACGGTGTCACATACGTCTATATACTGCGGATACTGCAGGCAAGGCGCATAGACGTCACGATAATTTCGGAGCATGAGGACTATTATCTGATAGAGAAAGACGGATCTATCCCCGCAAACGCGGAGATAATCGTCAAGGCAAAAGATCTATATGACGGAAAGGTTGTGCAGTAGCTTTGGATATAGCGGATAATGTAAAGGAAATACTCGGGCGCGCCGAAAATGCCGCTCGCCGCGCCGGACGCGATTTTTCGGAGATAACCGTCTTGGCAGCATCCAAGATGAACGACGCTGCGCGCGTCAGGCAGGCTTTTGACGCCGGGATACGCCATTTCGGCGAAAACCGCGTGCAGGAAATGCGCGAAAAGCTCGCGCAGGGCGCGTACGATGGCGCAGCGCTTCATTTTATCGGCCGTTTACAGAAGAACAAGGTCAAGGACGTGACCGGCGTGTGCAGGCTCATACACTCGGTCGACTCGGAGTCTCTTGCCGAGGCGATATCGAAAAGGGCGGAGAGCGCGGGCATAGTGCAGGACGTGCTTATCGAGATAAACGTCGGCGCGGAGGAGTCGAAATCGGGCATTTCTCCTGCGGCGGCGGACGAGCTTATCTGCCGCATAGCCGGTTTTAGCGGGATTCGCGTGTCTGGACTTATGGCTATACCGCCGGCAAGCGCCGGAATCACCGAAACGCGTAATTATTTTGATTTAATGTATAAGCTTTTTGTTGACATAAAGGACAAAAAATACGATAATGTTAATATGTCCTTTTTGTCGATGGGGATGACCCGCGACTTTGAAGACGCGATAATGGCGGGCTCGAATATCGTCAGAATAGGGACGGCGATATTCGGCGCAAGAAATTACGCCCGCACCTGATATAATTACACTAAGCAGGAGGTTTTTTTGTTATGGGACTCTTAAACGAACTTAAAAAACTTACGAGACCGTATGACGACGATGAGGACGAATTTGAAGATTTTACGCCTAAAGCGGCTGAAAAGATACCGGTAACTCCCAAGGCGACGCATCCTCCTCAGTCGAGCTCTTTCGCCAATTACGAGGATACGGGCAGAAGAGACCGCAACAAGGTCGTAAATATCCACGCGACGACACAGCTTCAGGTCGTTTTGGTAAAGCCGGAGCGCTTTGAAAACGCGGCGGAGGTCGCAGACCACCTGCGCGAAAAGCGCACCGTCGTTTTGAACCTTGAGCAGACAAACAAAGAGATCGCGCGTAGGCTTATAGACTTTTTAAGCGGCGTCGCCTACGCTCAGGACGGCAAGATAAAAAAAGTTGCGGTGAACACATACCTCATAACGCCGTACAACGTCGATCTTATGGGCGATCTCATAGACGAGCTTGAAAACAACGGGTTGTATTTTTAGGAGCTTCGCTTCTAAATAAACAGAAAGGATAAAGACTGAAATGCTTACTCCTCAGGATATTCAGAACAAGGAATTCGGCAAGGCCGTTTTCGGCGGTTACGACATGGCCGCTGTTGACGACTTTTTGGAAGAGCTGACGGACGATTACGCCTCTCTTTACAAGGAAAACGCCATTTTAAAAAGCAAGATGAAGGTCCTCGTTGAAAAGGTCGAGGAATACCGCGCCACTGAGGACGCCATGCGCATGGCGCTCGTCACGGCGCAGAAAACGGGCGACAGTATAACGCGAGACGCGACCGAAAAGAGCACCGCCATGGTATCCGAGGCGGAGGAAAAAAGCCGTACTATGGTTTCAGAGGCGGAGCAGAAGAGCCGCACTATGGTCTCTGAGGCGGAACAGAAGAGCCGCACCATGATCGAGAAAGCGGACGCTATCGCAAAAGGCAAGGTCGCGGAGCTTGTCGAGCTTACGAAGATCGAAAACGAGCGCCTTGAGAAAGCCATGGCAAACTCGAGACAGTTTATCGAGGCAACGAAAAAGATGGCTGAAAAGCAGCTGCAGTTTCTCGACGCGCTCTCTCAGATAGAGGCAAAGCCCGTCGAGCTGCCCGATTACGATTTCCTCGTCGACGAGGTCACGCAGGAGGACGAGCCCGCGCCGGAGACCGCCGACGTGCAGGTCGAAGAGTCGCCGGCTGAAGAGCCCGCCGTCACGGCGGAGGAGTCTGCCGACGAGCCATATACAGACGAGGCAGACGAATCCGATGCTGCGGCAAAAGAGGCGGAAATACTCGACACTGCAAAGCAGATCGATGAGAATATGGCAAGCATCCTCAGCACCGCTCCGAGCGCATCTCCCACACCGTCCGGCTCATCCAGACGGCGTCGAAAAGCCCGTGACATCGACTGGGATGACGACGACGAGCCTACATCTCCGCGTCCGAAATTTGATTTTACCGACCTTAAGTTCGGCAAAAACTTTGAGTCGGACACCGACTAAATTTTATATAACCTTAAATGCCCTGCCGCAAACTGCGGTCAGGGCATAAAGGAGTTTACAGATGGGACAGGATTATAATAATACGATCAATCTTCCTAAAACAGACTTTCCCATGCGCGCCGGGCTTCCGAAACGCGAGCCCGATATGCTCAAGAGCTGGTACGACATGGATCTGTATCACGAGATCATAAAGAAAAACGAGGGGAAGCCGCGTTTTATCCTGCATGACGGCCCTCCGTTCTCAAACGGATACATCCATATGGGCACCGCGATGAACAAGTGCCTGAAAGATTTTATCGTCAGATACAAGAATATGTCCGGCTGGCAGGCGCCGTACACGCCCGGCTGGGACAACCACGGCATGCCGATCGAGAGCGCGATAATCAAGCAGACCGGTATCAACAGAAAAAATATGTCGATTCCCGATTTTCGCGATGCGTGCAAGGAATTTGCTTCGAATTTTGTGAACATACAGATGGATCAGTTCAAGCGTCTCGGCGTCCTCGGCGACTGGGATCGCCCGTACCTCACGATGAATCCGTCGTTTGAGGCGGATGAGGTGCGCGTTTTCGGCAAAATGTACGAAAAGGGCTACATTTATAAGGGCAAAAAGCCGGTTTACTGGTGTCCGCACGATGAAACGGCTCTCGCCGAAGCGGAGATCGAGTATCAGGACGATCCTGTCACAACAATCTTTGTTAAATTCAACGTTATAGACGATCTCGGAAAGCTGAGTAAGTTCGGCGATCTTAAAAATATCTATTTCGTCATCTGGACGACGACGACGTGGACGCTTCCCGGCAACCAGGCAATATGCCTGAACGCCGATTTCGATTACTCCGTCGTTCGTGCGTCAAACGGCGAGATATACATCATGGCCAAAGACCTCTGCGACTCCGTCCTCGAGAAGGCCGGGCTCACGGTTGACGAGACGCTCGCCGTCATGAAAGGCAGCGACTTTGAGCTCATGGTGACTCAGCATCCGCTGCTCAATCAGACGTCTTTGGTCATAAACGGCGATCACGTCACGCTTGACGCCGGTACCGGCTGCGTACACACGGCCCCGGCATACGGCGCCGACGACTTTATGATATGCAAAAACTACCCTCAGATCGAGACAGGCGCTGATATGCCCGTAAACGTCGGCGACGACGGCAGATTCAACGCTTTCGCCGGAAAATACGAGGGGCTTGACGTTCAGAAGGCCCACGAGCCTATCTGCGCCGACCTTATCGCCGAAAATGCGCTCTTATGCACCGAAAAGCTGACGCACTCCTATCCGCACTGCTGGAGATGCAAAGAGCCTATCATATTCCGCGCCACCGATCAGTGGTTCTGCTCGGTCGACGCATTTAAAGATGACGCTATAAAGGCCTGCGGCGAGGTCGAATGGCTTCCGTCATGGGGCTATGACCGCATGACCGCGATGATACGCGAACGCGCCGACTGGTGCATCTCCCGTCAGAGGCACTGGGGGCTTCCTATCCCCGTGTTCTACTGCGCCGACTGCGGCGAGATCATATGCACGCCGGAGACTATCGATGCCGTATCAAGCGTATTCGCGGAGCAGGGTTCGAACGCGTGGTTTGCGCTTGATGCCGAAATGCTTCTGCCAGAAGGATTTAAATGCCCGAAATGCGGCGGGGTTCACTTTACAAAAGAGACGGATACGCTTGACGGATGGTTCGACTCCGGTTCGACGCACATCGCCTCGCTCGAGCATGACGACCCGAAAAACTGGCCCGCGTCGCTATATCTTGAGGGCGCCGACCAGTACAGAGGATGGTTTCAGTCGTCTCTGCTGACGGCAGTCGCCGTAAAGGGCAGCGCCCCTTACAAAGCCGTTCTGACGCACGGCTGGACTGTCGACGGTGACGGCAAGGCGATGCACAAATCGCTCGGCAACGGCGTCTATCCCGAGGACATCATACCGAAATACGGCGCCGATCTTCTGCGCCTGTGGGCCGCATCGGCCGATTACCGCGTTGATATGCGCTGCTCCGACGCCATTTTCAAGCAGCTCTCCGACACATATCTCAAGATCAGGAATACCGCCCGGTATATCCTTGGCAATATATGCGATTTCGATCCCGATACCAATATGGTCGCGTTTGACGATATGCTGCCGCTCGACAAATGGGCGCTTATCCGCTTAAACGCGCTTGTGCAGCGCTGTTTAAACGCGTTTGAAAACTATGAATTCCATACCGTCGTACACGCAGTTCACAATTTCTGCGTCGTCGATATGTCAAACTTCTATCTCGACATCATAAAAGACAGGCTATACTGCGAAAAACCCGACAGCGCGGCACATAGGAGCGGTCAGTCCGCGATATACACCGTGCTCGACACGATGGTAAGGCTTATCGCACCGCTTCTGGCTTTCACGTCCAACGAGATATGGCTCGCCATGCCACATAAAAAAAGCGACGATGTGCGCCACGTTATGTTAAACGATATGCCGCCGGTATATCCGGAGCGCGTATTTACGGCGGAAGAAGAGTCGTACTGGGACAAGTGCCTCCGCCTGAGGGCCGATGTAAACAAGGCGCTTGAGCTTGCTAGAGCCGAAAAAACAGTCGGAAAGCCGCTCGACGCCGAGGTCACGCTGTACGTCTCCGACAGCGCGGCTGACGAGTTTGAGCAGATAAAAGACCATGATTTCAAGACGCTTTTTATCACCTCCAAGGTCACCGTCGTATACGGTGACGGCGAGGGGTATAAAGGCGAGCAGTTTGCCGGTGTTACCGTCAAAATCGAGGCCTGTGGCGCGCCCAAGTGCGTCCGCTGCTGGACTCGCGACGAACATGTCGGTGAAAACGCCGAGCACCCGGAGCTCTGCCCGCGCTGTGCCGCGGCGGTTTCGGAGTAATAAAGCGCTTATTCGTACAGACCGCCTGACGGCAGGCGGTCTGGCGTTTATCCGGCGGTGTACATTTCGTACCGTCTCCGCCGGCATAACTTGGATCACACGAGGAATGGAGCTACTATGATTTTTTTGCTGTACGCGCTGATCTCGCTGTCGATTGCGGCATTCGATCAGTTTTTTAAGTTTTGGGTCGTCGCGAATATACCGCTTGGCGGTCATCAGGACTTTCTGCCCGGTATCGTGAGCCTTACACATATACACAACACGGGCGCCGCGTTTAGTATGTTTGAAAATATGCGCGTCTTCCTGCTTATAATAACGACTCTGTCAATCGCGGTGATAATCGTCTATATGGTCCGCGCAAAACTCACCGTTACGGCGCGCATCGCCCTTTCCATGATACTCGGCGGTGCCGTCGGCAACGCGATAGACCGTATCGTAAACGGGTACGTCGTCGATATGTTCGACCTCGATTTTATGGAATACGCCATTTTCAATGTGGCCGACTGTTTTATCGTAGTCGGCGGCGTTATGTTCTGCCTATACTATATCATTGAGACCCTGCGCGAGGAAAAAACAAAGCGGGCCGGTAGTGAAAGCATGGCCGATGCGGAAGAGATCTCCGACGGCGATATCGACGATACAAAGATCGCATATCCGCCGCGCGGTCATGAAAACGGCAGGACTCATCACGGCACAAAAAAATCCGGCGGCGTTACAAGCTCAACCATACCGTACGAGGCCGATTTTATATCCGATCCCGAATTTCAGTCGATGTTTGAAAACGAAAACAATACTCCGGCCTCGGACAAGCCGAACGGCCCGAACGGCATATTGTCTCCGAATCCTGCCGCGGCGCGCCGCGTTGCGGCAACGCACACACCGGCGGTAAGTGTCTCACCGGAGCGCAAACCGGAAGCCCGTACCGCGGCATCGCGTGTATCGTCTGTTTCGCCCGCTTCCGTTACACGCGCCCCGGCCGCGGACACCGCGCCGGCAAAACCCGCGCAGAAAACCGGAGAACAAGCATCCCAAGCACCGCAGAAGCGCGGCACAACACGCGTCAAAACGACGCCGTTTTATAACGATAACGACGATTTGAGTTTTACGCAGAAGCTCGATCTTGAATTTAACAAGCTTATTAACAAAAATGGAAACGATAAAGATCAGGGCTGACGAGGCGGGAGTCAGGATCGATTCTCTTATAGCGGCCGCCGTTCCGGAACTTTCACGCTCCGCTGTACAGCGTATTATCGACGGCGGCGGCGTTACACTCGGCGGAAAAGCCGTTAAAAAAAATTATAAAACAGCGGAGGGCGACGTTTTTGACGTCACCTTGCCCGAGCCGGAGGCGGCAGAGCTTGTTCCGCAGGATATACCGCTCGACATTATGTACGAGGACGACGACGTTATCGTCGTAAACAAGCCGCGGGGCATGGTCGTGCATCCCGCGCCGGGTCACCCCGACGGGACGCTTGTAAACGCGCTTATGTTCCACTGCGGCGACAGTTTGTCCGGTATCGGCGGCGTGATCCGCCCGGGAATAGTCCACCGCATAGACAAGGACACGTCGGGGCTTATCATCGCTGCGAAAAACGACGCGGCACACACGTCTTTGGCCGATCAGCTCCGCGATCACACGCTCTCGCGAATATATGAGGCGGTCGTCTGCGGCGCGCTCCGCGACGATAAAGGGACTATATCCGCCCCTATCGGCCGCCACCCCACCGATCGGAAACGGCAGGCCGTAAGCGTGAAAAACGCCCGCGAGGCGATAACGCATTACGAGGTCATAGCCCGCTATAACGGCTATACCCATGTGCGCTGTATTCTCGAGACGGGACGTACCCACCAGATACGCGTACACATGGCGTATATAGGCCATCCGCTCCTGGGGGATCTCGTATACGGGCGCAAAAAGCCAGAAAAGGGGCTTTCGGGACAGTGTCTTCACGCGCGGACGCTGCGTTTTATCCACCCGTCTACGGATGAAACCATGACAGTAGACACGCCGCTGCCTGATTATTTCACACAGGTTTTAGGAAAGCTCGGAAACGAGCTGTGACTCTCTTTTTGCATCTTTTTGTTTGGGTGCTATGAGGGCATGTCGGAAACGCATTGTCAGGCACTTGTGAACATTTTGGCGTAAGCTTTTGAGTTTTTAAAACCGCCTTATTAATGTTGCGGATGGCCGCTTTAAACGCGGCTTTGAGGATTAGATAAATGGACGAACTTAAAAAAACAGTCGCAAAAAACATAACGGCTCTACGTACGTCGCAGCATATGACGCAGTTTGAGCTCGGCGAGATGATAAATTATTCCGACAAAGCGATATCGCGGTGGGAACGCGGCGAGGCCGTTCCCGACGCATACGTCCTTTTGCAGCTTGCCGGGATATTCGGCGTCACGGTGGACTATCTGCTGTCGTCTCACGACGGCGATGAGTCCATTGTAACCGACGGCAGTGAACCTGAAATTTCGACTGCAGAAAGTCAGGAAAAAGACACGGAGATAAAATACGATTACGTCACCATTACGCTTATCTCATTTATCGGCGTGTGGACGGCCGCGCTTCTCGTTTTTATTATCTTCTCATTGTTTGACAGGCTCGAGTGGATCGTTTTCGTCTATACGCTGCCTGTATCGCTGATTGTTCTTCTCGTTTTCAACTCCATATGGGGCACGCGACGGCGGAATTTTTACATCATTTCCGCATTTAACTGGAGTGTTATCGCATCGATATATATATCTTTTCTTCTTTTTTTGCAGTACAACTGGTGGATGTTTTTCCTGCTCGGCATTCCGGCGCAGCTTATCACCTATCTGTGCTTTAACATCAAAAAAAGCAAATAACTCGTTAAATAAGCCGATTTTTGCGACTCTACGATTTGTAGAGTCGCTTTTTTAGACTCTCCGTTTCCGTCCCGAGTCTACGAAACTGACTCCCGCGCTTTTGTATGGTTGAAAAATCCAAATTTTATCACTATAATATTATAGGTAATGCGGCTTGTCTCGTTCTAACTGCATGAGACGCCGCAGAAATGCCTGCTCATATAAAGCATCATCGCCTGCTTTATATGACATAAATCGAAAACGGAGGAAATTATGATATGGCAAAATATATTTTAAGCTGCTGCTCAACCGCCGACCTGTCGGAAGAGTGGCTGAACAAAAAAGATATACACTACATCTGCTTCCACTATTTTCTTGACGGAAAACAGTACCCGGACGACCTTGGGAAGTCTATATCCTTTGACGAGTTTTACAAGGCTATGTCAAACGGTGCAGAGACCAAGACATCACAAGTTAATGTTGACGAATATATCGACTATTTCACGCCATTTCTCGATCAAGGACTCGATATCCTGCACGTTACGCTCTCTTCGGGCATATCAGGCTCGTATAATTCCGCCTGCATTGCGAGAGACGATCTCGCCGAAAAATATCCGGAAAGAAAAATATATGTCGTCGACTCGCTCGGCGCGTCGTCGGGCTACGGTCTTTTCATGGACACGCTCGCTGACCTGCGCGCGGGCGGCATGGATATAGATCAGCTTGCCGCATGGGCGACCGAGCACCGGCTTGAGCTGCACCACTGGTTCTTCTCCACGGATCTCACATTTTACATAAAGGGCGGACGCGTTTCAAAAACCGCCGGTTGGTTCGGCACGGTTTTGAAAATATGCCCGCTGCTTAACATGGATAATCTGGGCAGGCTCATCCCGCGCTATAAGATCAGGGGCAAAGCCAAGGTCATCGAGGAAACTGCGAAAAAAATGTTTGAACACGCTAAGAACGGCGCTGATTACAGCGGAAAGTGCTTTATATCGCACTCCGCCTGTATAGACGACGCAAAAGCGGTCGCCGCGCTCGTCGAAGAGCATTTTCCGAAGCTTGATGGCAAGGTAGAGATCTTCAGTATCGGCACGACGATCGGAAGCCACACAGGCCCGGGTACTGTCGCGCTGTTCTTCTGGGGAGACGAACGGAAAGATTAACGGTGATTGCGGCCGGACGTCCGTGTTTGATTGTAAATTGTTGCCTTACAGCGTCTGTCCTGCAAAGACAAATAAAGCAGAAAAAGCCTTATGCTTTTTAGCATAAGGCTTTTATCATTTTTAAGATTTTATCTCTGATCACGCGCTGTATTTGTTCACAAGCATATGACTATCTGCGCAGGTTATTTTAGGCGGAGCTTTTCAAAAAACTCCTGCAAAATACCGGCGCATTCGCGCTCCATCACGCCGCCGAAAACCTGCGGGGAATGGCCGTAATTTTCCATAAACAGGTTTATAACGCTCCCACATGATCCGGAAATCTCGTCTTTTGCGCCGTATACGAGCTTGGAAATGCGCGAATTTATAATCGCGCCGGCGCACATCGGGCACGGCTCGAGCGTGACGAACATGCTGCACCCGGAAAGCCTCCAGTCTCCAGTTTTGCGGCACGCGGTCTCTATCGCCTCTATCTCCGCATGGGAGACGGCGCTTTTCTTTTCCTCGCGCATATTCCGCCCGCAGCCGATGATATCACCGTCAGGGCTCACTATTACGCAGCCGACCGGCACTTCGCCGGCGTCAAACGCCTTTTCTGCAAGTTCCAGTGCACGCTTCATATAATATTCGTTGTTCACACTGCGCCTCCGCCGTATAAAAATTTCCTCCTGCGGCAATAATAAGTTTATCCACACCAAAGGAGTGTTTATAATGCTTGTAAATCAGATAATGAACAAAAGCGTCGTATCGGTATCGCCGGACGAGAGCACGTCTTTTGCGGCGCGTCTTCTAAACCGGCACAACATCGGCTCTGTCCCTGTCTGCTCACAGGACGGCAAGCTGCACGGTATATTGACAGACCGCGATATAACCCTCCGCTGCGTCGCCGCGGAAAACGACCCGAAAAGCACGCGCGTCCGCGACATCATGTCTACAAACGTCGCCTGTGTATCGCCGTCGGACGATATCGTCTCCGCGTCTAACCTGATGGCGCAGCGGCAGGTGCGCCGTCTTCCCGTCGTAGACAGCGGCCGCGTCGTCGGCATAGTGTCGCTCGGCGATATTGCAAAAAATATGCCCAGCAAATCAGGTGTCGGCCAGACGTTGAACGACATTTCCGAAAACATCCGCTCCGCCAGATAAGCGCCTGATAACAGCACACGGACTATATCAGCGAGCGTAGTCCGACCGATATCAGGATCTTCAGCAGTATAAATACTGCGTATATCACCGCTATCGTAATACCGCCGCGTTTAGCAAGCGCGATCATCTCGCCGCGCTTTTGATCGTCGTTTCGCGCAAGGTAGTATTTAAGTCCGATGATGCCCGCATACAGCGCGCATATCACCGTTACGCCGAGCAATACAATTGGAAAAAATCTGTTTACTGTGTCAAGCAGCGGCGACCAAACATTATCGGCCAGCGTTTCGTTTCTAAGAAAATCCACCTTAACCCCTCCCAGTATATTTACATTCACTTTACTAATTATATAACAGCATGTCGTATTTTGTCGAGAGGTTTTATCACTTTTGGCGATATAAATAATATCGGCCGTGCATTTTTGCGAAATCCGCCCGCATAAAGTCGGCCTTAAAAGTGGATTCACAGAATTGCCCCACAATAGGAAACTTCGGAGATCCTCCGAACGCCCGCGTTCGGACAAAAACAAAAAGCGTCCGAATGATTTCGGACGCTCTTTCTGTTCTCACTGGTTTTTAATCTGTTACTTCCGTCCCGCCCCATTCGACGACCGTAAAGCCGTCTCTTGTAAACGGTTCAAATGTCTGCGGCTCGATATCGACAGGCTCGTCGACCGCCTTATACGCCATGAACACGCGCAGTATGCTGTCGGGCTCGGGCGTTACCGAAAGCGGCGCTGCCGCATCATAGTTTTCCCACTGGAATGATATGAGATTATACTCATTTCCCTGCATAAGCGGCATCCAATACACGATAAACTCATTGTACTCACGCGGCGTAAGCCCTATAGCGGCGAGTGTCTCCTGCAGAAACTCTGCCGTATCCTCGCCCCGGACGCAGAAGCCTTTTGAAAAATCGGCCTCCATATCGCTCGACTCCGCCTCCCAGAACAGGTATGAATACTCCTTCCCGTCGGAGAGGTCGGTGATCGTTCCGTCCGGCTCGGCAAGAACATGCCATCCGTCGCCGTATTCCGGGTATGTGACCGCAAGCTCATCCTCACAGCCGAGCTCTACATATACTTCCTGCGCCGTCTCCGGGTAGAGATATATCACAGGCTTCGCCAAAAGGCATCTCGCCGGATCACCGGGCGTGAAATAGAAGATCGTGAAGAACACCGCCGTTATGCAGAAGATAATCACCAGTGTTTTTACAACGCGCCTTATGATGAATTTTCCCATACGATCTCTCCTTTCCGAAATGCCGGTCGTCTTACTGCTGCACCTCTTTGTATTATTATATAAAATTTACCGTGTATTTGTCAACATTTCTGTGACATTTGCCCTTTCCTTACATTCATAAGGCGTTAATCCCGTCGGTTTTCAGGCTGATTTCACAGCAAACGAACGCCTGCCATGGGACTAACACTCGATTTTTGCGTTTTAGGCGCAGTTCGACGCGATTTTTCCGCGAGTTGTTGTATTCTGTCAGCAGGGCATAAAATGCGCGGATTTTACGCCGTTTATGCCGGAAAATCGATAAAAGGAAGTGGTTTTATGGTTCAGAAGATCTGCAGCTGGGTTTTTGTACTGCTCGCCGCCGTATGTATGCCGGACACGATGCATGTGCTGCCGTACTCTTCGCCTGACGAGGTCGAGATATCCGTCTCTTATTCGGGGATTTTAGAGTTTCTAGATGTTTTCGCCAATCCCTACTACTATCTCGACGCGGCGGAGTTTGCTCAAAATGATGAGCTTGAGAAGATACGCGCGGCGGCGGAAGAGGCGACGCGCGGCTGTACAAGCGATTACGAGAAGATATACGCCGTTATGACGTACGTCGCCGACAGTACATATTACGATCACCTATATCTTGAGGGGATCGAGTTCCGCTCGCAAAAGGCCTACGACGTGCTGAGTACTCATATTGCAATATGTCTCGGATACTCTGATCTCGCCTCCGCAATGCTGCGCTCGATAGGCATACCGTGCATGACGGCGACAAGCTCATCGCACGCGTACAATTTTGCGCACGACGGGTCGCGCTGGATATTCTTTGATCCGACGTGGGCATCGTACAACACGTTTACCGTATCCGGCGAGATGCTGTACGAGGGATATACCGACCGATATTTTGATCTGGAATCGGAGGAGATAGTAAATCTCGGCCTTTCGCACCAGACCGTCTCGGTAAACTGCGGTCAGGCGACGGCGACGTTCGACTGGGAATCGCATACCGCAGTTATGACCGTATCAAAATAGTCCGTTTAAATTATATAGCGCCGGTGGGCAAAAAAATGCCGCACCGGCGTTTTTTCTCCGGTGCGGCTGTGTATTTTCATTTTTCGACGATACCGCCTCCTTTTATATATAGAGTCACTTCAGCAGCTCGCGCAATTTTGTAACCGCTTTCCTCTCCGTGCGCGATACCTGCACCTGTGACACTTTTAACACGCGGGCTGCCGCCTCCTGCGTCATCCCGCGGTAAAATCTAAGCATTATGACCATCTGCTCCTTTTGAGTGAGCTTCTTTATTGCCTCGCGGAGCGCGACATATTCGACAAGCTTTTCCTCCTGGCTGTAATCGCCGAGCATATTTTCAAGCGTGAACCCGTCCTCTCCCGTCTCGCGCTGCAGCGAATCGGTCGCGGCCGTTGCCGTCTCGCACGCGGCGATCTCCTCCGGCGTAAGGCCCGTCTCCGCCGCTATTTCGCTGACCGCCGGCTCGCGGTTCAGGCTCTGCTCCAATCTCGCGCGCGCCGCTTTTACTGCCGCCGCGCGCTCTTTTAAGCTGCGGCTGACCTTTATACTGCCGTCATCGCGCAGAAATCTGCGTATCTCGCCTGAAATTTTCGGCACGGCGTATGTTGAAAACTGCGTGCCGTATTTCGGATCGAAACCCTGCATCGCCTTGATGAAGCCGACACATCCGAGCTGGTAGAGATCGTCTGTCTCCACCCCTCTGCCGAAAAACCGCCGTGCGACGCTCCATATAAGGCCGGAATTTTCGATTATAAGCTGTTCCGCCGCCTGTTTATCACCCGCTTTCGCAGCCTCAAGCAGCTCTAAAAACGATTTCGCCATTCGGCGTCATCTCCTGACGGCGATCTTTCGCCACATTCTCACGGTCGTGCCGGAGCCCTCGCGCGACCTGACGGTCATCCTGTCGGTAAAGCTCTCCATTATCGTGAATCCCATGCCGCTGCGCTCCTCTCCGCCTGTCGTAAACATCGGTGCGCGCGCACGGTCTATATCGGCGATACCGCGCCCCCAGTCGCGCACTAATATTTCAAGCGTGTTGTCGGCGTATATTTTTGCCCTCACCATTATTCGCCCTATAGACTGCGGATAGGCGTGTACTATGCAGTTTGTCACCGCCTCGCTCACGGCCGTTTTTATGTCGCCCAGCTCCTCCAGCGTCGGGTCTAGCTGGGAGGCAAACGCCGCTACCGCCGTTCTCGCAAAGCCCTCGTTTACGGATTTGCTCAAAAACTCCATTTTCAGGCTGTTTATCTCTTTCATATGTACCACTTCCTCACTCTGACAGTATCGTTATGCGGATTATCCGCTCTATCCCGGCGGCGTCCAGCACCCGCATCGGCTGCTTAGGCACATTTTCCACCCAGAGCCTGCCGCCGGATTCGTGCATGCGCTTGTACGTCTTTAATATGACCGCGATCCCGGACGAGTCCATAAACGCAAGTCCTGACATATCGATAACGCAGTCGCGCGGGAGCTTTTCGTCTATCTGCCGCTCTATCTCAAACATCGCCTCGCGAGCCGCATTGTGGTCGAGCTCTCCGGCGAGATATATAGTCATTTTGCCGTCTTTTGTCGTCGCCTTAACCTTCATCTTTTACACCTCTGTTTTCGCTTTATCTATGGTTGTATGCCTTCCCGCTCAAAGCGGGAGCTTGTCCGCATTTATAAAAACCGTGTTTTAGGCGCGTATGGCGTCCTCCTGCGGGGCAGGAAGTGTGAATCGCGCGCATGCGGTGCGATGTATGCACAAAAATCTTTCGGATATGTGCCCATAACACCCTGCGGGGCAAGTAATACGGATTCAACGCGCACATCATGCGATGGATGCACAAAAAATTGCAAGTCACCGCCCATACCGTCTCGCGGGGCATGTAGTGCCGGTCACACTCGCACGTCCGTGCGATAGATGCACAAAAAACCCTGTACCGCAATACGGTACAGGGTTATTGTATAATATTTCCATTGAAAATTTTGTCGGAGCGTGACAGCTTCGCGCGTTATTTGAGCGCTTTGAGCGTCTCCTCCAGATTTTCGATGAGCGCATTTGCCTTGTCGGCCTTATCGCGCTCTGCCGCGACGACCGCTTCCGGCGCGCGGGACACGAAATTTTCGTTTGCCAGTTTGTTTTGAACCCGCGCAAGCTCGTCGTTTGCTTTTTTAAGCTCTTTTTCGATGCGCTCAATCTCCTTTGCGATATCGACAAGCTCGGCAAGCGGCATATACATCTTCGCCTCGTCCGTCACAACGGTGACTAACCCGTCGAGATTTTCCGGCGTTTCCTTTGTCACCTCGACGTCGGAAGCATACGCGAGCTTTGACAGATACGCGCGTCCGCTCTCGAAAATGTCGGTCTTGTCGGTCTCTATGATGAGTTTTGCCTTTTTGGACGGCGGGACATTCATCTCGGCTCTTCTCGCCCTGACGGCGCGGATCGCCGCCATGACCGTCTCGAAATTCTCCTCCTCCGCAGGGTAAGCAAGCTTTTCGCTGTATTCGGGGTACTTCTGTATCATAAGCACCTCGCCCTCATGCGGGAGCGCCTGCCATATCTCCTCGGTGATAAACGGCATGAACGGGTGCAGCAACGTAAGCGTCTCGGTCAGGACGTACAGAAGCACCTTCTGCGCGCCGAGCTTTGCATCCTGGTCATCGCCGTTTAAACGCGGCTTCGTGAGCTCGATATACCAGTCGCAGTAGCTGTCCCAGATAAAGCTGTATATCTTCTCCGCGGCGATGCCCAGTTCGTACTTGTCGAGGTTTTCCGTCACCTCTTTTATAAGCGTGTTGAGCTTTGAGAGAATCCACTTGTCTTCAAGCTCGAGCTTTTCGGGCAGCTCGTTTTTATCGATCGTAAGATTCATCATGACAAAGCGCGTCGCGTTCCATATCTTGTTCGCGAAGTTTCTCATCGCCTCGCACCGCTCGACGTAAAAGCGCATATCGTTGCCGGGGGAGTTGCCCGTTATGATGTTAAACCGCAGCGCGTCCGCGCCGAAACGGTCTATCATCTCTATCGGGTCTACGCCGTTGCCGGCTGATTTGGACATCTTTTTGCCCTGCGGGTCACGGATGAGGCCGTGGATGAACACCGTGTGGAACGGCGGTACTTTCATCTGCTCCATGGCGGAGAATATCATCCTGGCGACCCAGAAGAAGATTATGTCATATCCTGTGACAAGGACGTCTGTCGGGTAGAAATATTCGAGATCTGGCGTTTTTTCCGGCCATCCGAGCGTTGAAAACGGCCAGAGCGCCGACGAAAACCATGTGTCGAGCACGTCGGGATCGCGTTCTATGTTGCTGCTGCCGCATTTTTCGCAGACAGCCGCATCTTCGCGCGAGACCGTCGTATGCCCGCAGTCGGCGCAGTACCACGCCGGTATCTGATGCCCCCACCAGAGCTGGCGCGAGATGCACCAGTCGCGCACGTTGTACATCCAGTTGAGGTATATCTTTGAAAACCTGTCGGGTACAAACTTTACCTCGCCGTCCTCGACGACGCGGATAGCCTCTTTCGCAAGCGGCTGCATCTTTACAAACCACTGGTCGCTCGCTATCGGCTCTACGTCGCTGTGACAGCGGTAGCATGTGCCGACATTGTGAGCATGCTCCTCGACCTTTACGAGATATCCGCCATCTTCGAGGTCTTTTACGATGGCCTTTCTCGCCTCGTAGCGGTCAAGCCCGTTGTATTTTCCGCCGTTTATGATCTTCGCCTCGCCGTCGAGTACTAAAACCTGCTCGAGATCGTGGCGCAGGCCGACTTCAAAGTCGTTCGGGTCATGGCACGGCGTCATCTTTACGCAGCCCGTGCCGAATTCCATATCGACGTACTCGTCGGCTACGATCGGTATCTCGCGGTTTACGAGCGGGAGTATGCACGTCTTGCCGACGAGGTGCGTGTATCTCTCGTCGTTCGGATTGACGGCGACGCCGGTGTCACCGAGCATTGTCTCGGGACGCGTTGTCGCGACGATAACCTCTCCGCTGCCGTCGGACAGCGGATAGCGAATATGCCAGAAGTGGCCCGGCTTTTCGGTGTACTCGACCTCCGCGTCGGACAGCGCCGTCGTGCAGTGCGGACACCAGTTTATTATCCTCTTGCCCTTATATATGAGCCCTTTTTCATACAGGTTTACGAAAACCTCGCGCACGGCTTTTGCGCACACCTCGTCCATCGTAAACCGCTCTCTGTCCCAGTCGCACGAGCAGCCGAGCGTTTTTAGCTGCTCCACTATCCTGTCGCCGAACTTGTTCTTCCAGTCCCACACCTCGTCGAGAAATTTCTCCCTGCCGAGGTCAAACCTTGTGAGACCCTCGCCACGCAGCTTTTCCTCGACCTTTATCTGCGTTGCGATGCCTGCGTGGTCGACTCCGGGCACCCAGAGCGCCGAGTACCCCTGCATCCTCTTATACCTGATAAGCACGTCCTGAAGTGTCTCGTCGAACGCATGTCCCAGATGGAGCTGCCCCGTGACGTTCGGGGGCGGGATGACTATCGTAAACGGCTTCTTTTCCGGGTCGCGCTCGGCGTGGAAATATCCGCCTTTCATCCACATGTCATATATCTTCTTCTCCACCTGCTTCGGATCGTATGTTTTCGGCAGTTCTTTCATCTGTTCTCCTTCTTCCCTTTTTGCCGCGCGAAGCGGCGGCGTTTTTCCTTCTGCGTATATATTTTTCGTTTAAAAAAGCGCCCTTGGGAGTATCATACTCTCAGGGCGCAAATATGGCGCGGTACCACCTGAGTTCCGGACGCAGTATATCCGCCGTCCGGCTCTCTTTTCTCTGTAACGGGAGAACCCGTCGCGATCTACCTGCGGGAAGCTCCCCGCTGTCGACCGCGGTGCTCGGGAGCGACCTTCTCCGCCACCGGCGCGAAAGCTTTCACCAAAACGCTTTCTCTCTGCGCCGCCGATATGCGGATACTCCTCTCCGTCATCGCTTTTGCCTTTATCAAATTGAAATTATAAAGTATATGCCGCGTTTTGTCAAGGCACTTCCTTGACACGGTTTTTGCCCTTTGCTATAATTATTCCATTATTTATTAAGTTTTGCACCGATCCGCACATTTTTATGCGTACTACGCCCAAAATCCTGTCATAAGGGGGAGATTTTATGACCGACGAGATCATAACGACAGAAAACGAACCTAAAAATTTTATTCACGCCTTTATTGAGGAAGATATCGCCCCCGGCGGCCGGTTTGAGGGCATGACTGTACACACACGCTTCCCGCCGGAGCCGAACGGATACCTTCATATCGGCCACTGCAAGGCGCTGTGCATCGATTTCGGCTCTGCCGAAAAGTTCGGCGGCATATGTAACCTGCGTATGGACGATACAAACCCCGCAAAAGAAGATACGGAGTACGTCGACGCGATAAAAGAGGATATACACTGGCTGGGTTTTGACTGGGGCGACCGCTTTTTCTACGGCAGCGACTATTTTGAGAAAACGTACGAGCTCGCCGTCGGCCTTATAAAAAAGGGTCTTGCGTACGTCTGTGAATTGTCTCCGGAGGAGTTTCGGCAGATGCGCGGCGATGTTGGAATCCCCGCCGTCAGCCCGTACCGCGACAGACCGATCGAGGAAAACCTCGACCTGTTCGAGCGCATGAAAAACGGCGAGTTCCCCGAGGGGTCAAAGACACTGCGCGCAAAAATCGATCTTTCAAGCGGCAACTTCAACATGCGCGACCCGGTTTTGTACCGTATTAGGTATATAGAGCATCACAGGCAGGGCACTAAATGGTGCATCTTCCCGATGTACGATTTCGCGCATCCGATACAGGACGCGCTCGAGGGTATAACGCACTCGCTCTGCTCGCTCGAGTACGAGGAACACCGCCCGCTGTACGACTGGGTTATAAACAACACCGACGTGCCGTCAAAGCCGAGGCAGATAGAGTTTGCGCGTCTCAATATAACTAACACCGTCATGTCAAAGCGCAAGCTGCGCCGTCTTGTTGAGGAGCACTACGTCTCCGGCTGGGACGATCCGCGCATGACGACGCTGTCTGGACTGCGCCGCCGCGGGTTTACGCCCGCCTCCATACGCAATTTCTGCGACCGCATCGGCGTTTCAAAAGCACCGTCCGTTGTGGATTACGCGTTTTTGGAGCACTGCCTGCGCGACGACCTCAACGCCCATGCACAGCGTGTTATGGCTGTCATACGCCCCGTAAAGCTCACGCTTACAAATTATCCGGAGGGCCTGACAGAGGAGTTTGAGACTGAAAATAACCCTGTCGACGAGAGCGCCGGCACAAGACGCGTGACATTCTCGCGCTCTTTATGGATTGAGGCGGACGATTTTATGGAAGAACCGCCCAGAAAGTACAACCGCCTTTATCCCGGGAACGAGGTCCGTCTTAAATCGGCGTATATCATACGATGCACCGGCTGCAAAAAAGACGAAAACGGCGTCGTTACGGAGGTGTTTGCCGAATACGACCCGGAAACGCGCGGCGGCACGGCGTCCGACGGGCGCAAGGTGCGCGGCACTGTCCACTGGGTGAACGCCGCGGACTGCGTCGACGCTGAGGTGCGCCTCTACGACAACCTTTTCTCAGATCCAGAACCGGACGCGGGTGACAAGGACTTTATCGAGTGCCTGAACCCAAACTCTCTCGAGGTTCTCACAAACTGCAAGCTCGAGCGTTCGCTTGAGACGGCTGTATCACCCGATTCTTTCCAGTTTATAAGGCTCGGATATTTTACCGTGGATAACAAAGATTCGACGCCGGAACACCTCGTGTTCAACCGCTCCGTCGCGCTTAAGGACAGCTTTAAAAAATAGCCCTGCGGCGTCGTATTTCAAAACCGAAACAAGCCTGTCATCGTGATGACAGGCTTGTTTTTTCAGTCTTTTAAGTCCGCAATCTCGCCCATATCCGGCAGCCAGACGTCGGAGGCGTCGATAAATGTGCTTTTATCCTCCGCCTGAGCCGCGATAGTGGACGGTATCGTCCCGTCAAGCTGTCCTCGGACGCTCTGCGCGCGGAGCTGGCAGAAACGCGTTATCGTATCGACGCCGAGCAGAAAATCGTCATACGAGCAGAACGCCGTTGGATCGCGCTCTATGTACGGCGCTATCATGGCGCGCGTTTCATCGACAAAGCTTTCGAAATATCCGCTCTCGAAATAGCTTGCGATCAGATAATCGAAATACTCGTGATATTTTGCGTAATACTCGTTGTTTTTCATGAGATTGTGGTACAGCGGGCGGTTTTTAATGATTTCTCCGCTCGCGGGGGTGTTGATAGGATAGTTTACATACAGTGTCGAGTCGTTTATCGGATTCGGCATACCAAGCGAATACGTCGCGAACGCCAGATTATAGTCCCACGGCAGTATACTCAGGACGCCGTCCTCCTCGTAAAGAAAATAGTTGTGCCCCGTCCGGCCGAGATAGCTGTCCATATTCACGACAAACACCTGAACGGTAAAATACCTCAGAACCTCGTCCACGTTTATCGCCGTTTCAAGGTTTTCTCCCGTGGAAAGCGTCTTTATCGCCTCTATCACGCGCGCCTTGTCGGCGTCTGTTATGTCAAATTTCGCGTTGCGGAATATATTGTCGTAGCTCTCCGGCGAATCATCCGTATAGCGCAGATGCACATCGGCATTCTCGTCGTTGAGTGATTTGTAATCCGGCTTGTAGAGCATGCCGTGGTCCGTGCCGAAATTGCGCCTTGCAAACGCCTCCTCCGGCTCTTCTATCGCGAGAAACAGCCCCCAGTCCTCGCCGTTTACGCGTACCCACGCATAGCTCCTCAGCGGCGTCGGGACGCCCATATGTTCCATCATGTCGTAGGCGATCCACGTCTTCATATAGCTGTTGTCCTGAAACGACGAGTCGAGCGAGAATTTGTCCAGCCCGTAATAGCTTCCGAATGTATAGTGGTCGAACTCCACCTTCAGGCTGTAACGGTCATGGCCGTATTTTTCGGTTAGTCGACGCGAGTTGTTCCCTTTGGCGCGCAGGCCGACGTTTTTGAAGCTTTCGCCGTCAATTATGATTGTACACGGCGAATACTCCTCTTCCGGCGCGCTTTCAAGAAACGCGTCCCAGTCGTCGATCACGATATCGACCGTATGGACTCTCGTCGCGTCGAAAAGGCGCGTGGCATACCCCGGTACGGACGACATCGGCTCGATACCGAGCTTTTCGCCGTTCATGAACAAAAGCGTGACGATCACGGCGGCCGCCATGACCGCGATGCATATGCGGTCTATCCGTCTGTGCTTCAGCATGGCCTAGCTCATGTAGTCCCCGTTATAGGAGACAAGCACCGTATGCGTAACGCCCTCGGTTGCGGCGAGCGCATTTATAAAGCCCGTAGCGCCGTCTTTCAGGCGCACCTCGTAATTCAGCTCAATCTGCCCGGGCGAGACGCTTTTGCTCTTTAAGGACAGTTTTTTTACGTTCGACTCGACAATAGCGCGCGATCTCGCCTCCGACTCCTCGCCGTCGCAGTGTATGACGAGTATGTACGGGCTGTCAAACCCCTTGTGATGTGAAAAAATCATCAGTATCAGCCCGATAAGCAGGCTTCCTATGACGGCAAGGGGAATAAACCCGGCCGCGAGCACGATCCCGGCCGCTATCGACCAGAACAGGAATGCGATATCGGACGGGTCTTTTATCGCCGTGCGGAAACGCACGATCGACAGCGCGCCTACCATGCCGAGCGACAGGACGATGTTGCTTGTAACGGCGAGGATCAAAAGCGCCGTTATCATGCACAGCGCGATAAGTGTCACGCCGAAGCTCTGTGAGTACATAACGCCGGCATAGCACTTCTTATAAATATAGAAAATAAACAGGCCAACCGCAAAGGACAGCGTCAGCGCAAGCGCCATGTCAAGCGCCGATATGGCCGCCACGTTTTCGAGGAAGCTCGATTTGAATATGTCTTGGAAATTGAAAGGCATTTTTCTCCTCCTGCTCAGTCATATCTGCGGCAAACGGCGTATTTTGAATATGCGGACGTCTGCCGGTTCGGAAGTTGTACCGCCATGGACACGATCTCCGGAAGAAACTCGTCATACTTCACCTCGAGAACGGCCGTCCCGTCGGACACGGGTATACAGCGCTCCTTCGCGTCAAAAAGCCCCGTCGCGCCGAGGCAGGAGCGCAGGCCGCGGTCTATCGTGACGCGTACATTGCCCGCGCCGTAAACGAACGCCTCGCGGTCGTATACGACGACGGTTTTCGGCATCAAAAGCTGTCCGCGCATCTTGCTGTACAGCTCCAAAAGCAGCGGGTTGCCGCTGTCTGCAAGAAACCCTATGTCGCCTGATATTATGCTCCGCGCCTGCGCCTCGGAGAGTGCTGCTCCGTGCTTTCCGCACAGGCCGTTTATCTTGAATTTCTTCTCGAGCCGGATAAACGACGTGTCGTCCCCGTAATACCGCAGGCGGAATTTTTCGCGCCGGTCTATGCCGTCGATCTTCTGCCGCAGTGCTTTGTCGTACGGCGTATCAAAATAAAGGCTGCTCACACGGTATAAGCCGTGTGAGTCAGCATTTTTATCGTGCTTGAAAAGCTTTCTCAGTCTTGAAGTGAGAATGGCATCATCCTGTGCGGTTATGATGTGCTTAAGCTCATGCCGCAGCTTTACGCTCCGCTTTTCCTTAATCATCGTAGCCGCTGTCGCCGTCATACCCGCTGTCACTGTCATAATCTGACGTGCCGTAATCCGATATGCTGTCGTCGTAGTCCGTCACTCCATCGGCGTTCGGGCCGTAGTCCGTGTCTACATAGTCCGTAATGCCGTAGTCGCTCTCGTTCTGCACATCTGTCGGCACGTTCCATGCG
>CALXCR010000114.1 GCA_944386855.1 uncultured Oscillospiraceae bacterium | reverse complement strand
TCAACTGCAACTGCATCGAGCTTTTCGCGCGGCGACTTGTCACGCGCCGTGACCGATACCCCGTTTTCAGCCAAATATTTTATAAGAGGAGTATTGCTCACCCCTATGCCTATAACAGCTACTCTCTTATTCTTTATTGTTTCAAGGTATTCTTTTAACTTCATCTAAGCACCTCTTCTTTGCATTTCCTCACCAATTATAACCTTATCTCCCTGATATTTCAAACCTTATATTATATTCGCAGAAACGGCTATATGATAATTTATCACAGCTATTTGACAGCCGTGTTTTTACGTAGTAAAATATGCGCTGAGTAAGCCAGACAGTCGCGGGCACAAGCCGAAAGGCTGTGCGTGAGGAAAGTCCGGGCTCCGCAGGGCAAGGATAACGGGTAACGCCCGCCGAAGGCGACTTCAGGAAAAGTGCAACAGAGATATACCGCCTCTTCATGGTCAATACCATGTCAATCTTTTGCCGTTATGTAAGGCGCTGTGGTTCATTGGACCGTTTTGAGGTAAGGGTGGAAAGGCGAGGTAAGAGCGCACCCATCGGCTGGAGACAGTCCGATGCTGTAAACTCTATCCGGAGCAACACCGTGGTAGGACACAAAGGCCGGCCCGGCCGTCCTTAGGAGGTGGCTTGAGCTCATCGGCAACGGTGAGCCTAGATAGATGACTGTCCAAGACAGAATCCGGCTTACAGGCTTACTCATACCATTAACTCGCGCAAAATGCCTGCATTTGCGCGAGTTTTGCTGTGCCCCGCTTGCCCTTTTGCGTAAGTTTTGCGGAACTTTTTGTTATTTAACGGCACATCATACCGATGCGCCGTTTTATAATGCGGCGGACGGGCTTTTTCTTTTGCATTTACTGCTTGAATAAAGCAGCCGAATGTTATAAAATGAAAGAAAAAGTTTTGAAAGGAGTCCCGTAATGAAATACATCGATATGCACTGCGATACCCTTATGCCGTTTGCGGACGGCGTACCGTACAACATCCACCGCAACAACATGATGGTCGATTTTGAAAAACTCAAGGCCGGAGACTGCTCGGCCCAGTTTTTTGCGATGTTCCTCCCCGCTCCGCGCCATTGGGAGCGCGAGGGAAAAACTCCTATCCCCGACTGGGAATATTTGAAGATGCTTTCGGCCGGCTTCTACGCGAATATCAACGCAAACTCCGATATGATCGCTTTTGCGGGAAACGCTGACGACTGGCGTGAAAACGAAAAGGCCGGCAAGATGTCCGCTTTCCTGACGATCGAGGACGGCAGAGCGGTCGGCGGCGACATGACAAACCTCACGACGTTTTACGACATGGGCGTACGTCTTATATCGCTGACATGGAATTTTGAAAACTGTTTCGGTTATCCGAACTCCAAAGACCCTGACATCATGTCGCGCGGGCTTAAGCCGTTCGGTATCGAGGCTATGCCGGTCATGAATGATCTCGGCATAATCATCGACGTGTCGCATCTGTCGGACGGCGGATTTTACGACGTTGCGAAATACTCTAAAAAACCGTTCGTCGCATCGCACTCTAACTGCCGCGCGATAACAGGGCACACGCGCAACCTGACGGATGACATGATAAAAGTCCTCGCCGATACGGGAAGCGTCTCGGGCATCAATTTCGGACCTGATTTCATAACTCCCGACGGGGAAAAGCTCATATGCTCCGTTGAGAACATAATCACGCATATCCGTCATTTTGTCGACGTCGGCGGCATAGACTGCGTCGGTATCGGCACTGATTTCGACGGCGTGCGCGGTGAAATGGAGATCGACAACGCCTCCAAGATGGACCTTCTGTTCACGG
The DNA here is from genome assembly GCA_944386855.1 of uncultured Oscillospiraceae bacterium. Taxonomy (GTDB): domain Bacteria; phylum Bacillota; class Clostridia; order Oscillospirales; family Oscillospiraceae; genus CALXCR01. The sequence continues at coordinate 23,263 of CALXCR010000114.1, read as the reverse complement.
GGCTTGAAAAGGCCGGATTTACCGACGATCAGATCGAAAAGATCGCATTTAAGAACGTAGCGAGGGTTATTGAGGAATCGATGAAATAAAATCGTATTTAAAAAGCCCGCTCCGTACGATACGGAGCGGGTGTTTTTTATTTTTCCGCTGTTGCAGTTTAAACGCAGATCAAGCTGTCTCTGGAATATCGGAAGATGAGCCGTCTTCGCTGTCTGCCGGCTCTTCGGCATCGTCGGCCGCCGCTGACGACCCTGTATCGGCCGGATCGGGCGTCGTTGACGAATCGGGCTCGTCCGATACGCCCGGGTCGGAAGACGTATCCGGGTCGGTCGAAGTGCCGGGTTCAGTCGACGTATCGGGTTCGGCCGGTGTATCGGGTTTCGTGGACGTGCCGGATTCGGTTGAGGTATCGGGCTCGGCCGGCGTATCGGGTTCGTCCGATGTATCGGGTTCTGCCGGTGCAACCGGCTTATGCCATGGGTTATTTGGATTCGGGTCTGTAGGATCCCAGCCGCGGCGGACCGTATCGTTCGGGTCGATCTTCATGGCCGACGGCTTTCCGAGCGGCCCGGGAGACACCGAACTGTCGTATATGACCGTCACGAAACCTCGCGGGCAGTTGTCGTATATCCATTTGGCATCGGCAACAGTTAGGCGGACGCAGCCGGCGCTTACAGCTGTGCCGAGCTGGTTATACGAGTTATACGACAAGTTTGAGGGATCTTGTGAATTGTACGGGACGGAATGAAACAGGATATCGCTTACTATCCTAGTCGAATACTGACCCCATACGTTTCCGATAAGCCCAGCCCAGCGGTACTTATCGGTCGTTTTGAAATATCCGACCGGCGTTTTGCCTGAACGTCCCACCGTGCATACGGCGGCCTTTACGGGGACTGTATAATTCCCGGCGGAGTCCTTGCCGTATATCGTCACCGTGTTGTACGTGCGGTTTACGGCTACGAGGTAGGGCTGGCCGGCGATACCCTTCGTGCTCCAATATGCGGTGAATGTCCCGCCGCCGTAGCTCACCGTCTGGGGTTTTACCGTCACCGTCCTTGTTGCCGTCGTCTTATGGCCTGACATATCGGTCGCAGTATACGTTATTTTATACGTCCCGGCTATCTGGCTGTTAAACCCTCCGTTTTGTACGGTGAGTACCGGATCTTTATCGCGGTCGTCCGTTACCTTGACGCCCGATATTATATCAAACGAGCTCCCTACGTCTATCGACGCGTCCGCGACACCGGAGATCACGGGCGCCGCCTTGTCGTCCGGGTCTGGTATCACCGTGATCACGCGTGAAGCAGCGGCCTCGTTTCCTGACGAGTCAGTGGCCTTATACACCACGGTGACGCTTCCGAGCACGCGCGTGTTTACCTCTGTTATATCCGCCTCAAGCTTCGGTTCTGGATCCGTGTCGTCCGTCGCGGCGACTCCCTCCATGACGTCAAACGGCATTCCGACAACGACGGAGACGTTTTCCGCCCCCGTTATCTGCGGAGCGGTCTCGTCGGTCTCGATAACGGTTACCCTAGCGGTCGCCGTCGTCTCGTTGCCGGCTAAATCTACGGCCAGGACCTCCATCGTATATTCGCCCGGCGTATCCCAGTCGACGCTGTCTCCGTTGATGCTGCACTCTACCGCCGTATAGTCGTCCGCCGACATGACTATCCGGTCTATTGTGAGCGGATGCCCCATCAGCGCTTCAAAGCTGTCTTTCTGAAGGGTCAGCACCGGCGGCGTGGTGTCCACGACGTTCACCGTTACGGTGACGCTCTTATTTTCGAGCGAATATACGAGCTCATATGTGCCCGCCACATTCGTATCGACCTCACCGGTTATCGTTACTTCGCTCCATTCGGCGTTTTTAAGCGTTACGGCGCTCTTTTCGTCAAAGCTTTCGCCGAGTTCAACGGTGAGAGTATCGGAGACGGGCGCTATACCGGGCATGAACAGCAAAACTGCGGCCGCGACTCCCGCAATGCACACTGCCGCTGCGACACCACCTATTATTAGCGCTTTTTTCTTTCTTTTGCAAAAATCTGTCAATTTTTCCATCATGGCAGGCATCACCGCCTTAACTGTTTTTCTTTATTATATCTCAAGCGGCGTCTCTTAACAATAGTGCCGCAAAATAAAAAGCGCGCTCCGCCTCAGACGGAAGCGCGCTTTTGCTGTGCGTTGGGAGCATGAAGTTAATCTTCCATATTATGCCATATATTCTGGATATCGTCGTTATCCTCCATGAGGTCGATCATTTTTTCAAACTTCTTTATGTCGTCCTCATCGGTGAGGGTTATGTAATTCTGCGGAACCATCTCAACCTGTGCCGACAGGAACTTATATTTCCCCTCGAGCGCGGCGGCGACGTCGTTAAACGTCTCCGGAGTTGTATATATCTCAAACACCTGATCTTCAGCAGAAAAATCGTCCGCGCCCGCTTCAAGGGCCGCTTCCATAACTTCGTCCTCGTTATATTCGCCGTCTTCGTTATCTATGATTATGACACCTTTTTTGTCAAACGACCATGATACGCAGCCGGTCGCACCAAGATTCCCGCCGTATTTATCGAACAGGTGGCGCACCTCTGATGCCGTTCTGTTCCTGTTATCTGTCATCGCCTCAACTATGACGGCGACGCCGTTCGGACCGTAGCCCTCGTAAGTAACGCTTTCGTAATTATCGGTATTGCCGCTTCCGAGCGCTTTTTCTATCGTTCTTTTGATATTATCATTCGGCATATTTGCGGCCTTCGCCTTTGCGATTACAGTTGCAAGACGGGAATTGTTGGCCGGATCTCCGCTTCCGCCCTCTTTGACAGCAACGATCATCTCTCTGGCTATCTTTGTGAACGTCTGCGCCCTCTTAGCGTCGGCTGCACCTTTTGTCTTCTGTATATTATGCCATTTGGAATGTCCTGACATTATAAACCGTCCCTTTCTGATGATATGTACTATAAAGCCTGTCCAATTTTACCATATTATTTTTCCTGTGACAAGTAGGTTTAAATTCCTAAATATACGCAAATAATATAATTGTTTCCATTCCCATTTTATTTTTAGGAGGGTCTACACATGGCACTTAGCAAAAAGCAAAACAAGCCCAGAAACAACAATAACGGCGGAGGGGCTGCCGCTGACAACCAGCAGCAGAACAACGATCAGGCAAGGGAGAAGGCCTCCTCTTCACGCGCAAAGTGAGGATCTCCGCTCAAAACAAGAAGGCAGAGCTTTTTTGGCTCTGCCTTCTTGTTTTATCTTTTCTTAGGTATGATTAGAAGCTGCCCTATCTGAAGGTTCTTATCGTCCTCTATATCGTTTGCCTGCCTTATATACTCCGGCTTTGAATTATACCGCTTTGCAAGCTTCCAAAGCGTGTCGCCGCTCTCAACTCTCTTTAAAACGACGGAGGGGCGGCCGGTGAGGTCAAGCGGGTTTTCCTCGTCGCAGGCGAGCTTTGTAATATTCGTTATTTTTTCTTTTTCAAACCTGCGCGCACAGAATATGACGGGCAGGCGAAGCTCTATGCCGTCTCCGGACATAGCCGTATATATCTCGCTTCCGCAGGATGCGTCGGCGTATAACACGCTGTCCGTATCCTGTATCGCGCCCTCCGCGGTGAAACGCTTGGTGCTCGTCAGGACTCTTCCATCCTCCGCAGTGAATATTACCGAGGCGTTTACATCGCACCGCATTATTGTCTCCGTATCTGTCCTCTCCGAGTTGACTTCACCTGTCGCAACGCTTACGCCGATTATATTCCGAACCATCGATGGCGTCTCCATGCTGCCTCTTACAAGTTCTGTCACAAGCTCCATTCCGCCGTAGCTCTCTATCTCCTCCTGAGCGTATTCAGCTTCGAGCGCGTATTTTGTGCTGTACGCATCACAGATGTATTCCGCGCTGCGGCGGCAATATGTCACACACTGCGCGACGGCGTGAAGCTCGAGCATTATATTGCGTTCCTCGTCGGCGGAATTGAGCTCGGTATTTACATACACCCCCGTCAGCATGAGCGTTACGTCGCTTACCGCATCCTCTTCTATCCCGCTTTCTATCACCTGTGAAAATGAAGTTGAAAACTCCGCGCTTTCAAGCTCTCCCGCATCGGAACGGTAGTATATCACGGAATCGGCGCTGCCCTTTACAATTATTTTAGAGCCTACGACCTTGGCGTCCTCTGCCTTGAGCTTTACGGAAGTTTTAAGTATCTCCGAAATCACCGGTTTTGCGCTCGGAAGTTTGTATTCATCAGACAGGATGAACGTCTTTTCGCATATTTCCTGCGTCAGATCCATCTCACACCGTCCGTTTTGAACCTCTATGCCGCAATCCTCTTTACCGGATACCTCCGTATTGATCTGAAGCTCCGACTGGCTTCCGCACAATATTCCAACACTCAAATTGACTCTTGTCATGATTTTTCTGGGGTTAAGCGCTCTTGCATCGGCGGAGATCACCTCCGCTTTTGCGACGATAAGACTCTCCTGCGTTATGCCGGCGTTCTCCGCGGTCACGGAAAATGGGAGGTTAGCCTCCATTTTGCGTATTCCGGCGACACCGTCGGGTATATATATCACGCTTACGTTTACGATCCCCGTTATTGTGACGCGGCCTCCGTCCGCCTCCTTGCTCCGCAGCAGCGCCACCGCATCCGCGTCGATTATGCGCATAATATCCGGCAGCGAATCCGGCACTACTACTTCCGCCGTCTCCTCTTTCACCAGCGTATTGCGATAAACTGCCTTTATGTATCGTATTTCTTCCTGTTTGAGATTGAGATCCATAATAGCCTTCTCTCCTTATCCGTTTATGCTACATATTATGAGACGGACACGGTTTTTATAACTGCTTGTTTATTTTTTTCGGAAAAACACTCTGAAAAAGCCCGTTAAAAATTTGGGCGGCTTAAATACTACTATACGCATCGATCGCACCTCCATGAAATATCAGGGCGCCAAGCCCCGTATATGATATTATAATCCGCGCTTTAAAAGTCCCAGCCCTACCGCTATAAGGACGACGCCGAGAAGCAGCCACCATGCCGACGAAGGCAATACCATAGCAAGTATTATCCCAATCCCCGCGCAAACGGTCGCGCCTCCCAGAGTTCTGCAGTGACGCCGCATTTGCCTCCCTCCTGCAAAAAATATTTTCTCACCACTATTATACGCGCGCAGATCCCGTTTTGTTACAGCCGGACAGGCATATTTTAAATAAAAAGGCGGCTGCCTCGATGGCAGCCGCCTATTTTTTCACTTTTATTTCCCACTCATTTCTGTTTTTTGCCTGTTCATACAGCCTGACATAGCTTTTGTGGCGCGACGGGTCGATTTTACCCTCGGCCACCGCCGCGAGCACCCCGCATCCCGGCTCTGCCACATGGGCGCAGTCTAAAAACCGGCAAGAACCTGAATACTGCGCAAACTCCCGGAAGCCGAACTGTATATCCTCCGGTTTTATATGCTCCATCTGCTCCGTATCAAACGATGAAAAGCCCGGCGTATCGGCCACCTCCGCCCCGCAGGACAGCCTGAAAAGCTCTACATGCCTTGTCGTATGCCGCCCTCTGCCGAGGCGTCTGCTCACCTCTCCGACAGAGCTGTCAAGTCCTGGCTCGAGCAGATTTAATATACTCGATTTTCCGACGCCTGAATTCCCAGTAAACGCGCAGACCTTTCCTGATATTATGCTGCGCAGCTCGTCCACCCCGTGCCCTGACTCGGCGCTCGTCTTTACGACGGTGATGCCGGTATTTTTATATATGCCGCAAAGGCGGTCTCCGGACTCGAGATCGGTCTTGTTTATACAAATGACAGGCTCGCACTTTTTGCTCTCTGCAATGACAATTATCCTGTCTATCAAAAACGGGTCTGTCACAGGTATGGCCTCCGACACGAATATGACAAGAAGATCGATATTTGCTACCGCCGGCCTGACAAACTCATTTTTACGCGGCAATATCGCCTCTATAACGCCCTCTCCGCCGGAGCTTACAGTATACTCGACCTCGTCCCCCACAAGCGGGGTGATGCCCTGTTTCCTGAATTTTCCGCGCGCTCTGCACGTTATTTCAGATCCGTCATCCGCGCTTGGATGAACGTAATAGAACCCGCTGAGCGATTTATATATCCTGCCCTGAGCCATTATTCGCCGCTCGCCTGAGTGCCGTTCGATATATAGAGCGTTACCGACGTCCCGACTTCTACCTCCGTATCGCCGTTGATGCTCTGCGATATTACCGTACCGGCATCTTCTTCTCCGTCGATATACTCGGTCTTAAATGTCAGATCTCTCTGTTCAAGGTCTGTCTTCGCCTGAGATTCGCTTTTCCCGACTACGTTCGGAACTTTTGTTGTATATTGTTCAGGTCCGACGCTGTATACAATGGTAACATCCATCCCCTCCGTCAGAGCCGTACCCTCAACCGGCGACTGCTCTATAACATAGCCGTTTGTGACTTCGTCGCTGTATTGATATTGCAGTATAACATTTATATTGAGTCCGTAGCTATCTATAAGCGCTTTTGCGTCTCTGTAATCCTTGTTTATCAAATCCGGCATGACAGAACCGTTATCACCGCGTGAGACAACAAGGTCTACAGCTATCCCTCCCGTCGTCATTACTACCTGCCTGTCGGCCGCCGGCGACTGGGATATTATAATATTTTCCTCGATCGTGTTACTGGGCTGATAGCTGAGATTGAACACAAAAGTATCTTTATACTCCTCCGAATCGATTACATCATACACATTCTTCCCCTCAAATGTCGGCACGTCTATTCTATCCTCCGACGGGCTGAACATATCTCTCAGAAGATTGTTCCATAAGAACAGGAACAGCACGATTATAAACACAACGGAACAGAATACGCCTATAAGGAACGACGTCTGCGATGCCCTGCGGTTATTTGAGCCGTAGTTTTGTTTTTTCTTTGCGTGCTGGCTTCTGCTCCCCTGCTCTCTTCTTCTCTCCGTTTTCTGTCTCTCCTTCAGCGTATCCGAAACGGCCTCAGTCGGGATAACCTTTGTGCCCTCGACATCCTCGAGGCGAGCTCCGCCCATTACTCCGTAGCCGAACACCGTATTCGGATCTTGCCTGAACATCTCCATATCGCGTATCATCTCGTCCGCCGAGGCATACCGCATGGAGAGATCCGACTCCATCGCGTGCATGATTATCTCCTCCATACCGACAGGTATGTCCGGATTTATATCACTCGGCAGAAGCGGTATCGAGTTTATGTGCTGTATCGCTATTGCGACGGCGGAATCACCTTCAAACGGAAGCCGGTTTGTCATCATCTCGTACATAACGACGCCGAGCGAATACAGGTCGGTTCTGGCATCGACATGTCCGCCTTTTGCCTGCTCGGGCGAGATATAGTGCACGGATCCCAGAGCGTTTCTCGTCAGCGTGTTCTGGCTGCTGAGAAGCTGCGCGATGCCGAAATCCGCGACCTTTATGCTGCCGTCTTTCAGCACCATGATATTGTGCGGCTTTATATCTCTGTGTATGATGCCGCGCGAATGGGCGTGGCTGAGTGCCCTTGCTATCTGTATACTGAAATGCAGAGCCTCTTTCCAGTTAAGCAGTCCCTTTCTGTTTATGTACTGCTTTAAGGTGATGCCCTCGATCAGTTCCATAACTATATAGTCGATATTATCGCTGTGGCTGACATCGTAGACCGCGACAATGTTAGTATGCGACAGCATTGCGACAGCCTGCGACTCGGCGTGAAACCTCTCGCGGAATTCCTCATCCTGCGCAAGCTCCGCCTTTAATATTTTTATCGCGACCAGCCGGTTCAGCCGGTGGCATCTGGCCTTATAGACTACAGCCATTCCGCCCGTGCCGATCTTTTCCAGTATTTCATACCGGTCGTCGAGCATTTTTCCTATAAAACTATCGTAGTAATCCATCGTTATCCTCCCGTATACGAAGGCTTTTTGCCGGTTTTCAGTTTCTGCTCCTCAATATTTCCGGGAGCATTTCGCTGTTCGGTCTGTTATTTTTGAAACAGTACGATCGTCACGTTATCGGGCGCTCCGCGCATGAGCGATATTGAAAGCAGGCTGTTGCAAGCCTCCTCCAGCGTCCCGCCGGAGAGCACCTCGTTCATGATCTCCTGTTCGCTTACGGTATTTGTCAGCCCGTCAGAGCAGAGAAGTATGTACTCCCCGTCCTGCAGGTCGACTGAAAAAACATCTCCTTCTATGTTAAAGGATGTTCCTATCGCCCTCGTGATCAGATTTTTCTGCGGGTGTCTTCTCGATTCCTCACGCGTGACCTCACCGCGCTCTATCATATCCTCTATTACAGAATGATCCCTTGTTATCCGCTTTATCGAAACGCGCGTTATATGGTACGCCCTGCTGTCGCCTATATTCAGCACGACGCATTCTTCTCCTTTTACAAGCGCCGCAACAAGCGTTGTGCCCATGCCCTCATAATCGTAATTGAGCGCGCTGCACTCATAGACATCCCTGTTTGCTTTCTGCGCGGCCTCCTGCATTACACGCTTCATGGAGTTTAATGTATGGTTATCCTCAAATTTCTTTTTGACTTCCTCCGTGAAATACTCCACCGCCATCTTGCTTTCGATGTTTCCGGCTTTCGCGCCACCCATTCCGTCGCACACAACGAGCAGGGCTACGCGCTTTTCTTCATCCGCAATGGCATAAAATGCATCCTGGTTCTGTTTTCTTATTTTACCTTTATCTGTCAATGCCCAGCAATTCATCCGTCTCACCTGTATCAGTTTTGCGTTGCTTTCCGTCTGAGCTGCCCGCACGACGCATCTATGTCGCCGCCGAGCTTTCTCCTCTTTGTGACATTTATACCGCCGCTTTTGAGTATATTTATAAATTTCTCGAGATTTTCCGGTTTTGTCGGTTTGAGCGGCGATTCGATCACCTCGTTTAACAGTATCAGATTGACGTGACTTCCCGTGCCTTTGAGTTTTGATACAAGCAGTTTTGCCTGCTTTTCGCTGTCGTTCACCCCGTCTATCATCGCATACTCATACGAGACGCGCCGCCCGGTCTTTTCAAAATACCTTCTCCCGGCGGCGAGCAGATTATCTACCCCCGTAGCCCTGTTTATCGGCATGATCTTATCTCTAGTTTCATCGTCGGGCGCGTGAAGCGATATCGTTAAAGTTGATTGTATATTATAGTCGCCTAATTTGTCAACTTTTTCTATTATACCACAAGTTGATATAGTTATATGCCGCATACCGATATTAAGCCCGTCCTCGCTGTTTACGAGCTGCAAAAACCTTATTACGTTGTCGAAATTATCGAGCGGCTCGCCTATCCCCATCATGACGATATTGGATATCTTAAGCCCCGAATCGAGTTCCGCAAATATCACCTGATCGAGTATTTCAGATGCGGACAGATCCCTCACCCGGCCGCCGATCGTCGACGCGCAGAAGGCGCAGCCCATCCGGCATCCCACCTGCGACGAGACGCATATTGTATTCCCGTAGTTATAGCGCATTATGACGCTCTCGACGGAGTTTTTGTCGTTAAGCTCCCACAGATATTTTATAGTGCCATCGTATTTTGACTCCTGTTTTCTGAGTACCTTCGGAGCTGTTATATAGTACAGCTCTCCGAGGCGCTGCCTCAGCTTTTGCGGCAGATTCGTCATATCTTCAAACGAGACGACCCCAGAGTGAAGCCATTTATATATCTGTCTGGCGCGAAATTTTTGCTCGCTCAGTTCTTTCAATTCCAGCTCTATTTCCGGCAGCAGCATCGACTTTATATCTTTCATATCGTTACGCCTTCCTGAACTTGCATATAAAAAACCCGTCTGTGCCATGTATATGCGGCCACAGTGTCAACATTGCGCCGGAATCCCCGTTTTCTACCGGCAGGGTGAACGCTTCAAGCGCAAATCCGCCGTTTTCTTTCAAAAACCGCTCCGCCACCTCTTCGTTTTCACGTTTTAGCAGAGTACATGTCGAATAAACGAGCGTCCCGCCCGGTTTTACATATTTCGCCGCGTTTTTTAATATGGCAAGCTGTATTTCCGGCAGTCTCTCTATGTCTTTCGGGTCTTTGTAGCGTATTTCCGGCTTTTTTCTTATAACGCCGAGTCCTGAACACGGCACATCGGCAATCACTGCGTCTGCCGTGCCGATAAGCTCCGCGTTTTCCGCGGATGCGTCGGCCGCCATCGTCTTAATTATATCTATACCGAGGCGGTCCGCGCCGTCTCTTATTAAGCGCAGTTTTTTCTCGTGTATATCGCACGACAGTATTTCGCCGCGATTGCCCATTTTTATCGCGGCTGCAAAACTCTTCCCTCCGGGTGCTGCACATGTATCTATTACAAAGTCCCCCGGTTTTGGGTCAAGCGCCTCTATGGCGAGTCTTGCCGCGAGATCCTGCACATACATGCCGCCCCCTTTAAAAGCCTCGATATCGTCGAGCTTTCCGGGCGATATGAGCTCAAAACAGTTTTCTGTTCCGGCGGGCTTTCCGTACTCTATACCGGCATCGGCAAGTCCACGCTCTATCTCCTGTGCGGTTGTTTTTAAGGTATTGACCTGTACGGTGACGGGCGTGGGCTCGTTATTTTTTTCGAGCAGCCTGCGGCATCCGTCCTCTCCGAGGGCATTTATAAACTCTTTTACAAGCCATTTTGGGTGGCTGTACAGTATTGACAGGCGTTCCGCCTCGTCATTTGCTTTGACGGGCGGCATGCCGTCTCTATTTGACGCGAGCTTTCGCAGGACTGCGTTTACAAACCGCACGGCGCGTGCGTTTGAGTATTTCTTCGTAAGCTCACCGGCCTCATTTACGGCGGCGTGGATCGGTATTCTGTCCATCTTTAGGATCTGATACGCCGATATGCGCAGGATGTCCATCACGGCGGATTCTATTTTCGACGCGCCGATGCTTGAAAAGTGCTTTATATAGTAGTCGCACAGGTACATGTTTTGGAGCACTCCGTAGCATATGGCCGAGGCGAGCGCTGCTTCGCGGCTGTCAAGTCCCTCGCGCTTTATGACAGAGTCGAGCGTCTGCTGAGACCATGCACCGTTTTTCCTGAGTGACGAAAGCGCACCCAGCGCCGCTTCACGTCCGCCCTTTATCATAGCGTGTGCCCTCTCAGATAGTCGGCCGCGCGCATTCTTTTGCCTCCTGCGGCCTGAAGTTCCGTTATAACGACAGCACCGTCTCCGCAGACAACTTTGATCCCGTTTTTATCGGCGGAAACGATCTCTCCCGCGTGTTTTTCTCCGTTATACTCCGCGGTTTCGGCCTTAAATATTTTGAAAACCTTACCGTTTAAGTCGGCCGTCGCCACGGGAGACGGTATCATACCGCGTATCTTGTTTACGATATCGACGCCTTTCATCTCCCAGTCTATGGGACACATATCCTTCGTAAGCGGGGGCGCATATGTCGCTTCCGCATTGTTTTGCGGTGTCCTTTTTGCCGTACCGTCCGCTATACTGTCAACCGTTTGACACAAAAGTTCTCCCCCCATGACGGCGAGCCTGTCAAAAAGCTCTCCGGCGGTCTCGTTTGGCCCTATCTCGGTTTTCCTAACGGCTATTATATCGCCGCTGTCCATCTCCTCGGCGAGATACATTGCCGTAACGCCCGTCTCCTTTTCGCCGTTTATGACGGCCCACTGTATCGGAGCGGCGCCCCTGTATTTCGGCAGTATCGACCCGTGTATATTTATGCAGCCGTACTTCGGGTAATCGAGGATATCTTTCGGCAGTATCCTCCCGTACGCGACGACAGCGATTAGATCCGGCTTTATCTCTCTTATTATCTCGAGCGCTGTGCCGTCGCGCAGCTTCGCGGGCTGATACACAGCCGTCCCGTGAGCCTTTGCTACCGTTTTGACCGGGCTCTCGACGAGTTTCATTCCGCGGTTTTTGGGTCTGTCCGGCTGGGTGAATACTCCGCACACGTCGTACCCGCCCTCATATAATTTTTCAAGCGATACGGCCGCAAAATCCGGCGTACCCATAAAAAGAATCCTCATATCACGCGTCCTCGCCGTCATCGTCATATTCGTCGCCGGCGCGCAGTTCCTCAAGCTCTTCGGGGGTGAGTATATGATCGGTTATATCGGTGAAAAGCTGCCCCTCAAGATGGTCGATCTCATGGCAGAACGCCCTTGCCGTTAGACCCTCACCAGTGACTTCGAACTGTTTGCCGTTTCTGTCGAACGCTTTGACCGTCACTTTCATCGGGCGCGTAACGTACCCGTACACACCGGGGACGCTTAAGCATCCCTCCGTACCGTACTGCTCGCCCTCTTCCTCTATTATTTCGGGGTTTATGAGCTCGATGATCTGCTCTTCCGGCGTGAGATCCTCTTTGCTTGTGTCCATAACAATGACTACGCGGCGGAGCACGCCGACCTGCGGCGCGGCAAGTCCCACTCCGTCGGCCTCGATCAATGTCTCTCGCATGTCGTCGAGCAGAGTGTGTATCCTCTTATTGTATTCGGTGACCTCTCTGCTCTTTTTCCTGAGTTGTTCGTCCGTATCTTTCAATATATTTCTAAGCGCCATCTTTCTATCCTCCGTGATCCTATTCGTCGGGGTTTACGTCGGCGATGACGGTAAGCCCGCGGTTTTCTTTATCTCTTAAAAATTCGCGCATGACAAACGCGACGATATCCCGCACTTTTTTTGTGTTTTTACAGCTTATTGAGAGCTGATATCTGTACTTATTGCTCATCTTCAGTATGCGAGCCGGTGCAGGGCCTAAAACCTTTACAGCGCTCTCGCCCTTAAAATAGTACATGAAAGAGTTTTTCAGCTTCATACACCCCGTGAGCGCTTTCCGCTCATCGTTTCCGGACACTTTCAGCATGATTATATCGGCTATCGGCGGGCATCCCAAAAGTTTTCGTATTTCGAGTTCCCTATCGAAAAATTTCATGTAGTCCTGCTGCGAGGCGAGTTCTATGACCTCGTTGTGCGGCGTGAACGTCTGTATGACAGCGCGTCCCTTTTTCTGTCCGCGCCCCGCTCTTCCGACGACCTGCGTTATGAGCGAAAACGTCCGCTCGTGCGCCCTGTAGTCGTTTGAGTACAGTGACTGATCCGCAGATATTACGCCGATGAGCGTCACATTTTCAAAATCGAGTCCCTTTGTGACCATCTGCGTTCCGAGCAGCACGGGAACTTTTTCGTCGCGGAAACGGTTTAAAAGCTTTTCGTGCGACCGCGTATGTGATACGGTATCAAAATCCATACGCACAACGCCTATGCCTGGAAAAAGATTTTTTAGCTCCTCTTCGACCTTTTGCGTGCCGGCGCCCATAAATTTAAGCGTGCCGCCGCACTCTGGACAGTGTTCCGCCACACTTTCGCAGTGTCCGCAGTAGTGGCACATCATCCTGTTGTTGGCGGAGTGATACGTCATGGAGACGCTGCAGCTTGGACATATAAAAGTATGTCCGCACTCGCCGCATATCACGACGCTTGCTGCGCCGCGTCTGTTTATGAACAGTATGCTCTGCTCGCCGCGCTCTAAATTTTTGCCTATCTCTTCGGCCAAAAGCGAGCTTATCGACGTGCCGTTGCCGTTTTTAAGTTCTCTGCGCATATCGGCGATCATAACGTTCGGAAGCTCCTGTTCGTTAAACCGCTTGTCGAGTGTAAACAGCTTATACTTGCCGTCGAGGGCGTTTTTCATACTCTCTATCGCCGGTGTTGCAGAACCTAAAACTAAAAGCGCGTTGTTATACGAGCATCTGAATTTCGCGACATCGCGCGTATGATACCGCGGCGCGCTGCCGGATTTATAGGTGTGCTCCTGCTCCTCGTCGATTATTATCGCTCCGAGATCTTTTACCGGTGCAAACACGGCCGTTCTTGTACCGACGACAACCCGCACGCCGCCGGAGCGTATGCGTTTCCACTCGTCATAGCGCTCTCCTATGCTCAGCGCGCTGTGCAAAACAGCCACTTCATCGCCGAAATGCGACGAGAATATATAGACAAGCTGCGGCGTCAGCGCAATCTCCGGCACGAGCACTATTGCGCCGCGGCCGCGTTCTTTAAGCTTTTTTATCAGATTTATATATACTGCCGTTTTTCCGCTGCCCGTAACGCCGAACACAAGCGCCGCCTGCGCCGAGCCGCTTTCCGAGAGCTCCGTGAGCCCCTCATACGCGCGCTCCTGCGTCTCGTTCAGCGTGAGGTCTTCGGCCGGCGGGGCGTATTCATACTCGGGCCTCCGGTATTCCTCGCGCCTTTCGACGGCTACAAGCCCCTGCTTTTCTATCGCCCTCACCGTCTGCATCGACGCGCCCGTGAAGTACTTTATCTCTTCAAATGAGACCTCTCCAAACTCCGCGACAAGCCTTAAAACGTCGGCCTGTTTAGGCGCTTTCCGGCCTTTTAACTGTGCCTCCTCAAGCGCTTTCTCCGCATCCGCGGTGAGAACGACCCACGCCGACGTCTTGTCTCCTATGCGCTTTGATCCGTTTTTAAACCATATGCCTATGGGGAGCATGGCGTGGACCGCATCGTAAAAAGTGCAGAAGAACCTGTCTCGCATCCACATGGCAAGCTTCATTTGCTCGTCGGTGAGTATCGGCCCGTCGTCGAGCGATGACTCTATTTGTTTGAGGTTTTCGGTGTTTTCCGCTGTGTCAAAGCCGAGGATTATCCCCTCTTTTTTCCCGTTTGACCTGCCAAAAGGCACTACGACGCGGCTTCCTACCGAAAGAAGGGTTTGAAGCTCGTCCGGCACTATATAGGTATAAGGCCTGTCGACGCCGTAGGAGATCGACGAAACCGCTATCTTCGCAACGAAAGCCTCTCCCATTCCGTGTGCTCTCCTTTCTACGGTCTATAAAACGCGCTATCCGGCAGTGCTTGCCACCGCCGGATCGTATACAGCAAGGTCATTCTTCTATATGGCACTTGATCTTGCCTTCCGCTATTTCTTCTATGGCCATAGAAACAGGCTTTTCCTCCAGCTTGATATCCTCTTGCTGCGCCTCATCTGCGATCTCTCTCGCCCTTTTTGCAATGACGTTTACAAGCAGATATCTGCTGTTTACATTTTTCAGAAGTTCAGGCATTGATGGATATATCATTTTTATTTCTCCCGTCCTATTTTGATTTTTCCTTTGTTATTATTTCCTCTAATTCTTTTGCCGCCCTGCAGACATCATCGTTTACGATGATATAGTCGTACTCTCCCGCGTGTTCTATCTCTTTCTCTGCGCGCGCAAGCCGTTTTGAGATGGCATCATCGCTTTCACCGCTTTTGCGGTCTCTAAGCCTTCTTTCAAGCTCCTCAAGGCTCGGCGGCATGATGAACACCGAGACCGCTTCAGGGAATTTTTTGACGACATTTCCGCGTCCGACGACCTCTATATCGAGAAACACATCGACGCCGTTTTCTATATTGTCGATAATAGGCTTTATGGGCGTTCCGTAATATTTGCCGACATATTCGACGTACTCAAGAAATCCTTCGCGCTCTATTTCACGCTCGAACGTCTCCTTGTCGGTAAATATATATTCGCGGCCGTCGCGTTCACCCTCTCGCGGTTCTCTTGTCGTCATTGAGATCGAAAAATAATACGGGCCTATCTCCTCGAGTGCTTTTGACAGCACCGTCGACTTTCCGACGCCCGAGGGGCCGGAAATAATAAAGATCTTTCCGTTATTCGATTTCGTCATCTTCCTCATCCCCGTTTTCTCTATCTGCTTTGCCTGATACGCGGCCTGCAACCGTCTCGGGCTGTATTGCGGACAGGATTATATGTCCGCTGTCCGCTATTATAACTGCTCTTGTCTTTCTTCCGTAGGTGGCGTCGACAAGCTGGCCTTTATCGCGAGCGTCGTTTATGATCCTCTTAATGGGCGCCGATTCCGGGCTTACAACCGCCACCAGGCGATTGGCGGAAACCATATTGCCAAAACCTATATTAATAAGTTTCAAACCCCTGCCTCCTCTTTATTCTACATTTTGTATCTGCTCTCTTATTTTCTCGATCTCCGCCTTCATATCTACGACGATTCTGGCCATTTCAACGTCGTTGCCCTTGGAGCCGGTCGTATTAGCCTCGCGGTTTAGCTCCTGCGTCAAAAAATCGAGCTTCCTGCCGACAGGCTCATCGCTTTCCAGTATACTCCTGTACTGTGCGATATGGCTGCGCAGGCGCACAAGCTCTTCATCCACGGCCACTTTATCTGCAAACACTGCGGCCTCCGTAAGTATTCTCGACTCGTCTATATTCGTATTTTCCAGCACCTCGCGCAATTTCTGTTCAAGGCGCGCCCTGTACTCAGCCACTGTCACCGGCGAGCGCTCCGCCGCCCTCTCTACAAGAGCTTCTATTGCCGCGAGCCTCGCGAGGATGTCGCTTTTAAGCTTTTCACCTTCCGCTATTCGCATATCATTGAATTTTTCAAGCGCGCCCTCCAGTATGGCACACATATCGCTTCCGAGCGCTTCGAGGTCAGCCTCTTCTTTTTCGACCTTTAGCACATCCTGATATTTTGCGAGCGTCATTACGCTCACGTCGTTTCGGATGTCGTATCTTTCCGCAAGTTCTTCAAAAGCTCTGAGATACGCCTCTGCCACGGGTTCGTTCACCGATATTATCGTATCGTTTGCCTTTGATGCGTCTATCGTGACGAAAACATCCACCTTTCCGCGCGATATATATTTCTGCACGGCCGCTTTGAGTTTGTCTTCAAGCACCGTATATATCCGCGGTATCCTTATGGAACAATCGAGATATCTGTTGTTTACGCTTTTAAGCTCTATGGATATTTCAATATTTCCCGAAGTGCCCTTATTGCTTCCGTAGCCGGTCATGCTTTTTATCATTATGTATCCTCCCGAGACAAACCGTAAAGGCCTTTCAGTGCCTTATATATCGGAAACAAAACCTCCTTTTTCGGGAGGTTTTGTGCCATTATCCACTTATGGTCTTTCTTCTTTTATATTATATCATCCGCCGCATTTTTTCAATCTTCCGCGTTGGATATATCAGATTATTTTTCTGTGTATACGGGTGATATAAAACGATATCACGCCGCTGACGCCGATATCGAACAGTATAAACACCGCGTTTACAATAGCATACGTCGCAGGTATCGCGAAATCAAGTCCTGACACGCTGAAAAATAGGGTTTCAAACGCAAAAATAAGTATTGTCAGAGCGATATTCATCACACCGAGCTTTATTATCCAGCCGAGGACGGGACTTTTTCTGCGCTCGGCAAAGCTTTTGAGCACGGGATAATATCCGAAAAACAGTGCGTAAAGCAGCACTATCTCCTTGGCGGGGACGATGATAAGACCCAGCAGACTGCTCGCTAAGTAGACCATTATCCCGCCGGATATGCCGGACTCTATAACAGCGGCGACGCCGAAAACGGACGCTACGCCAAGATAACCCAGTCTTCCTGTCGGGAGAACGGAGGCGAGATACATCATTACAACAACGGCCGCTGTCATAACAGCGTTTATTGCCATTTTTTTGCTTTTTTTCCACATATTCGTTTACCGGCAGCACATATTGAAGCACATAAGGGCCGTGCAGATATCGCATGCGTCTATCCCGCCCGAACGCTGCTGATACCCGTACGGGCTGTAGGCGTATCCGCCGTTTGACATATATGCGAGTGCGTTCCTATACACCTGATTTGTCGGCTCCATCTGGACTGCGCGCTGATAGTAATTCCTTGCTTCGTCAAGCCAGCCTTTCTGATAATACACATTGCCCATGAGATAATTCCATTCGGCATTTCGGACGGACGACGCATTTAGCAGGCGCTCCGCCCTTGCGATATCGCCAACATTCAGCGCTTCTCTCACCTGCGCGAATGCGGCACTGCCGCCGTAATTTGTATTATTGCGATAATTTTGCTGTGATCCGCCGCTATAGCCGTAGCCGTAACCGCTGCTTCCTCCCGTGCTCGAACCGCCGGATGCCCTGCTTTTCGTTATCTGATCGTACGCCTCGTTTATCTCTTTCATTTTTTCCTGCGCAAGATCGGCAAGAGGGTTATCATGGTAATTGTCCGGATGATACTTTCTCGCCAAGTCTCTGTACGCTTTTTTGATCTCGTCGTCTGACGCGCTCGGCGAAACACCGAGAACACTATATGGATCTGTCATATCTCTCTCCTATCCGTGCCGGCCCGCGCTGTCGATTTATCGAAAACGCTGTCGCTGACAGCAGGCATTCCTAAGTATATTATATTTCTGATTATCTCTTTCCAGCAATTTTCGGGAAGAAGCTCGTATGCCGATATTATCATGTTTACCGAGTGCTTGAGCGTAATCTCGAGGCTGTTTTTCGTTTCATCATCAAGTTTTCCGCCGTTTAACCCATATCTTACGGCAAGAGGATTGTAGTTGCCGCGTTTATCGTCCTCTTCTATATCGTTTACGGCATCGAGTATATATATCCAGCGTCCCATATGGTATAAAAGCTGCCTTTTGATTCTCTGCTGGGTTTCATTTTCGTCGTGTGCCGCCGCACAGAGGATATTTGCAAATTTATCCGCCATTTTATCCATTGAAGGCTCGTTTTGCTTTTCAAGTGATGTAAGCTCCTCGAGCCCGCCGCGCACGGCGTTTTCAAACCCAGGATATTTTAAAGCCGCTTTTTTATATGCCCTCTTCAGCAGGAGTGACGATATCCGCGATGGAAACGACCTGAAAAACCCATCGTCTGCGACACTGTCGCGCAGTTTCCAATAAGTGAGAATCACGCTGTATCCTGCGCACCGCTCTGTCGCCTCTGTCCTGCGGCATATGCATTTGCCTTTTATCGGATGAAGCGGGCATTTGTCCTTAGCACAGCTGTATTCCTCGTTTTCCTCCCAGAGCAGCATCGTCAAAAACACAAAGTCGTAATTCAATATAAACCGTGCAGTGATGCCGTACCTATCTTTAAGCTCACGGCACAATGAGCAGTAGCACGAGCGGAATTGCTCAAATTCGCGTATTTTAAGTTCCCCCTGAAGCGGGCGGATATATCCGAACATGATTCCCTCCGTTTGGGTATTTTAAGCTATCTTCTCGTTACAGTGACAGTCACATAATAGTCGCCTATCGCGTCGACATATCTGAATCCGTCCACATATATCGTCGCCGGCACGGAGTATGTTCCCGTAGCTTCCCCAAGCTCGCTCATATCAGCTACAACACGGATATTCTCGGGTGTTACATCCTCCAGATCCTCAGCCGTCCCTCTAAGGCTTACGGCAAGGCTCTGCGTATCTATTCTTGTAGTATACCCGGCTGTTTCATTTTCTACGGTTATATTGCTGGCAGAATAACCCTGAGTTTCAAGATTGTGTATGTCTACTTCAACCGCAACCGACGAAATGCCTGTTACATTCGTCATGTCATTCGGTATCGGTATAGTGAATGTCTGCCGGTTGGACACGGCAAAATCGGAAAGATCGATAGTTGCTACTATGATCTCATCCATATTTTCAAGTACATCTGCGACGCCGGAGAGCGTTATGGAGCTATGATCCATCGTCACGGTGACGTAGTCACTAAAGTTATCCTCCGTTATAGCGTTAGTATATGCAAAATTGACCCTGAGATCGACTGTCTTTACCATGATTATCGGTATGGTCACACGTACGGTATCTACGTTCGTCGTAATGTTTGCATCGTCTACGGCAACGCCGTTTTCATCGACAAGCGTAAAGGACGCCTCCGCCGTATACGTCTCCTCAAGATTATCCGCGTCGACTGCTACTCTTGCATATGACACAGCAGACACAGCCTCTTCTGTCCCGGAAACCTCGATAGTACTGGGCGAAAACTCCATTGGCTCTGCCTGATACCCTTCCGCTACGTTTACATTGTTGTCTCCGCGGATCGGGATTTCTACTGTTATTAACGACTCTACCGTGACCGTGACATAGTTTGTTTCTCTGTCCTGAGCCCGCACAGTCGACGGCGAGACATCATCCGGATAATTTATTTCGTACGAGAGCTGATATATGCCGGTCCTTGCGCCGGCGGCGACTATCTCTTCGAGATCTACCGTCGCGGTCACGTTTGTATTATTGAGCCTCCAGATAGAACTTCTTCTGCCTGAAAATTCTACAGACAATGTTTCTCTGTCCACATCTGTTATCAAAAGCCCCTGCTCGTTGAGAGTCTCTTCTCCCTCAAGCTCTATATTTATACCGTTTATCACGATAGTTTCCTGCGGGTTGTCAATATACGTTACATACATCCAAAGGATTATCGAGGCCACCACGGAAAAGGCAATGAGAAAGCCTTTCTTCTCTATGATATTGTTAAGCCTATTTCTTATCATTCTTATCACCAAAATGCAGCAAAGACTTCCAATCCCGCTTTTTCTGTGTTTCTTCCGGTTTTGGCATCAGCTCGTGTTCGAGGAGCTTCTCAAACGTGGATGTACCGAGATGCCGCTTTAACATGCCGTTTACAGCAACCGATATCGAACCCGTTTCTTCCGACACAATAGCGACGACGGCGTCCGTCCTCTCGCTCATCCCGACGCCGGCTCTGTGGCGCATACCGAGATCACGGCTCAGATTAGTGTTATTTGAGAGCGGCAGCATGCACGCAGCGCCGGCGAGTCTGCCGTCCCTTACTATGAGCGCACCGTCATGCAGCGGCGTTTTAGGGTAGAATATATTTTTTATCAGCTCTGCCGACGGCTCTGCATCAATGACAGTGCCGGACTTTATATACGAATCGAGATTTATATCGCGTTCGAAAACGATAAGCGCACCCGTTTTTGTCTTTGACATATCCATGCACGCTATGACAGTCTGCGTTATTGCCGCCTCCATCACCGCGGGGCTTGCTTTTTTGCCTATAAGCGTTTTAAAGTTGCTGCTTCCGAATTTTTCGAGGAATCCCCTCAGCTCCGGCTGGAAAATAACTATAACGGCAAAAATACCCATCTCAAACGTCTGCCCCAGCAGATAGCTGACGACGTTTAAGCGGAGAAAGCTTGATATCCACATTACGGCAAGAAGCAGTACGATGCCCTTTAACACGTTTGCAGAACTCGTCGCCTTAAGGAAGTTTATAACTTTATATATCAGATAAGCTATAATGGCGATATCGAGAATATCCCAGATCTTTATCATCTGGATAATATTAAAAAAGGTCAAAAAAAACTCTCTGAATCCATCCACTTATTACTATCGCTCCTTATGCGGCGGAAATCTGCTGCCGCCGCCCGTTTACGCTCCGATCCGCAAATATTATATTACAAATCGCCGGCCTTGGCAATAAAACGAGGTATAATTAATAAAAAATACAAAAATTATCTACTGCGACATATCTCCTCTACTGCTTTTACGGTATACATCACCTCTTGCCTGGTATTAAACACCGAAACGCTTGCGCGAACAGTGCCTACAGGGAATGTACCCGCGGTCTTATGCGCCTCGGGAGCGCAGTGAAGTCCCGCCCTGACTGCTATGCCGCGCCGCGCAAGCTCCTGACCGGCGCGCTCTGACTCCATGCCGTCTATCGTAAATGACAGGACGCCGCTCATGCGCTCATTGTCCACAATATCGTACACCGTGACGCCTTTTATCCGCTTCAGCCCTGCCGCGAGTTCTCTTATAAGGCGTTTTTCGTGGAACAGGATATTTTCAGGCCCGTGCCTGCTTACAAATTTTATTCCTTCCAAGAGCCCTGCAATCCCCGGCATATTGTGCGTCCCCGCCTCTGCCGCGTCGGGCAGGAAATCCGGCATGGCATACTCTGCCGAGTTGCTGCCGGTTCCGCCGCTTATAAGCGGCTTTATCATTCTCCCACACAGAAGCAGTCCGCTCCCCTGCGGCCCGTAAAGCCCTTTATGCCCCGGCATGGCTATAAAATCGGCACCGAGCGCTTTAAAATCAAGCTTTACCGTTCCCGCCGACTGCGATGCGTCGATAATGAGAGGGACAGAGGCGTCGCGGCATATGGCGGCTATCTCATCTATCGGCTGCACAAATCCGAACACGTTCGAGACGTGATTCCATACAACGAGCTTTGCGCCGCTTTCAAGCTCTTTCTTCAAATTTTCGGTGATCTCCTCTGCGTCAAAGAGGCGCGACCTCACAACGGCGACATCCGCTCCTATTTCATATAGCGGACGCATAACGGCATTATGCTCATAGCCTGACACGATCACCCTGTCTCCGGGTTTTGCGAGTGTTTTTATAACTATATTGAGGCCGTGCGTCGCGTTAAACGTGAACACCACTTTTTCAACGTCGTCGACGTTAAAAAGTTTTGCCGCCGCCTCACGGCACGAAAACGCCGTCTCGGCCGCCGCCATGGCGTATTTATGGCCTCCGCGCCCCGGACTGCCGAGAGCGGACATAGCCCCGGACGACGCCCTTATTACTGAACGCGGTTTTATCAGCGTCGTCGCGGCGTTATCAAGATACACCGTCACAGCCCTACCTCCGAATAATTCCCGTCAGAAAACAGCACATATATCTTTGTCGGCGCGAGGTCTGCGCTTTTTAACATCTCAAGCGCCTGTGACAGACGCCTTTCGGGCACTTTTATGCAGTATCCGCACCCTTTTTCAGATATGCCGGGCGGCGTTCGCGTTACCGAGACGGTCATGCCCGCGCGTTCGAGCACTTTTGCCGCCTTTTGCGCGTATGTCAGCGACCGGCATATCATAAGATAATTTATCATAAATCAAAACTCCTCCCGTTTATGCATTATGGGATAAACTGTATTACCAGTTACTCCATACTATGCCGGGAGGAGCTTTATTGTCTTATCGTCTAAATAACCTCTTCAAGCAGGACTACTGCGTGCGAGGATATGCCCGTCAGATCGCCCGTGAAGCCCATCTTTTCCTCTGTCGTCGCTTTTACGCTCACATTCGACACATCCGTCTCAAGTACTGCGGCGATGTTTTTTCTCATGTTTTCGATATATGCCCCAAGTTTCGGTTTTTGTGCGATTATCGTTATATCGCAGTTTGATACGGCGTACCCTTTTTCCGCGATGCGTCTTTTGACCTCGCCCAGCAACGCCATGCTGTTGGCGTCCTTATACGCCTGATCGCCGTCGGGAAAGAGCCTTCCTATATCGCCCATAGCCATGGCTCCGAGCATCGCGTCCATAAGCGCGTGTGCGGCGACATCGGCATCGGAATGCCCGTCCGGACCGAACTCGCACGGGACTTCCACCCCGCAGAGGATGCATTTGCGTCCCGCTTTGTACCTGTGCGCGTCATATCCGTGGCCTATCCTCATATCCTGCCCTCCATAC
>CALXCR010000113.1 GCA_944386855.1 uncultured Oscillospiraceae bacterium | reverse complement strand
TAATAGTGTAAACTAGTGATGATAAAACACCTATACCAGTAAACTATTGTAGCACATGGATTTAAATCTGTAAACAAATTTTACGCGTTAAAAATGTAATTTAATATGGGAAAACGGGTTAATTTTTCAAACGATGCAAATTCAGCGGCGGCAATCGTTCGTCTTGACGCCGTGGACGCATCGCCTTGCATACTTTGAGCGCCCATGTTATATTTTTAGTGCCACGAATACTGTGGATAAAAACCTAAAACAACGGGGGTGCGGTATCTATGAACGCGGCCGATATACTGGCACGACTGGGATTTCCATTTAAAGCCTGCGACAGTGCTATTACGCAGTTAAAGCGCAAGGAGGACGGCGAGCCTTATCGGGTGTGGAAGATGAAAACCGGCGAAAAAACATATATTTTAAAAAAAGCCAAAGAATATGAAGCCGAGGTTTATAAAACGATACTTAAAGGAGTTACAAAGTATGTCCCCGCCGTTTTCGGAATAGGAGATGTTGACGGCGACACCTACATACTTATGGAATATGTAGAGGGGAATGACCTGCGCCGGTGTACGCGCGAAGCTCTTACGGCGGCGCTCGACGCTCTGACGTCGCTGCAAAACGCTTTTTGGAATGACAAAACGCATATAAACGACGGATACACATTCGATATGAGCATAACAGGCCGGGAAAACCGCCGCAAATACCTGCTGGACCAAGAGCTTGAGGCCGCGTACGACAAATTTTTGGCCGTATACAAGGCTACACCGAGGACGCTATGCCACGACGACCTCCTCCCGTTTAATGTAATCACCGACGGAAAACGCGCCGTCCTTATAGACTGGGAGTACGGCGGCATACTGCCATATCCGGTCTCGTTTGCGCGCCTTTTTGCCCACGGCGATGATGATCCGAACGCATTTTTCTATATGACCGGTTCGGACAGAGAATTTGCAATCGAATATTACTATGACAAACTGCTTGCGGGCAAGGGGATATCATATACGGAGTGGACTAACACGCTTGAATACTTCCTGTTTTATGAGTATTGCGAGTGGGTCATGGTCGGCAATAAATACGGCGCGACAGACGGCGAAAATTTCGGGAAATATCTCCCTCTCGCAAAAAAACAGGCAAAAAAAATTCTGGGAAATTTTTAAAGCTTTCCTTGTCTGTCCGACAATTTACAGTGTTTTTTCAAGGACATAATCGTCCATATAAAAGCCGTTGCCTATATCGTTGTTTTCCGTTCGAAGAAGGAAAAAACCGAAATGTTTATATATAGAGATTACCGCATCGTTGTGCCGGCTTACGTTGAGGAAGATCGCGTGCAGGTTCTGCTTTCTCGTTTCGTCCTCCACAAAATCCATCATCATGTGGGATATGTGTTTTCCGCGAAAGTCCTTATGTACATAAAATTTGCTCAGGTACATTTTTTCGCCTTTCGGAAAGAATGCGACAAAGCCCGCCTTGTGCCCGTCATATTTTACCCAATAATACCTGTAACCCGAAGCTATTTGTTCCGTTATGGCCTCGGCCGTCTGAAATTTCCTCAACATATAATCATTTTGTTCTTTTCCGACGATCGGGTCGAAATGCTCCCGTACAATTTCGGTAGCAAATTTAGAGAGTGACGTTATGTCGTCCTTTTTTACTTGCTCTATCGTAATCATATGTACCTCCGGAATCCGTCGTTAATCGTTCCGTTACAAGCTGCATTTTCCGTCTCCAATAATAAATCTTTTTGTTTATTATAGCATCCGCTCGTGCCGCTAACAATACAATAAATTTCCAACGTGATTGTGTCATGATGGCGTCAACAAAGCCGAATAAAAAGGCCTCCCCGGCTGGGGAGGCCTTTAAAGTTTTTGAACATACATATTCAGCGGTCAAAACCGGGGTTAATCGCATAGATATTTTTCTGGTTTAGCTTCTCCTGTGTGCGGCGGAGCGCTTCACCGAAGCGTACAGGTGGAAACGCGCGGAAGTCGCCGCCGGATAACGCCGAAACCGCCTTTAATTGCTGCCGTTTCCGGCATAACCGGTCAAAACCGCCAGTAGACATCGGCCTTGCCCGCCGTGATAACGATTTTTTCACAAAACAGCGCGGCTATACGGCGCTTATCCTCGAAAGAGAGCGCATCCCACATCTCCGGCCGCAGATTTATGTCGTGCGCGTTATCATGGCGTCCGCTTTTAAGGCGTTCAAGCTTTGATGTCAGCTCCGCCTTTTTTGCATCGAGCTCATCGAGCCTGCGGCTTATGTATTTGACCATCGCATCGCCGCCGGATGATATCTTTGAAACAAGCGAGTTTATCTCGCGGTCTATTGTCAAAATCTCCGCCGTGAGTACATTTTCCTCGGGGTCGGGGTCGCCAAAACCTCCGCCCTTCAGCACGGGAAACTCACAAAGCCTGTTTTTAAGTTCACACTCCGCCGCGTTCTCATAAATATCGGCATAAAGCGTACCCGGACCGTCACACACGCCGGCGTTTGCGCGGTTAGAGCAGACGAAATATCTCTCCGGCCTGTCGGGAAAATGCTTCTCGACAAGCGCATAGCCACACACGCCGCATTTGATAAGGCCTGCAAGCCATGTGTTTTTAGCCTTCTGCGGCGGGGCAACCTGCTTTGCTGCATCGCATTTCGCCCGGCATTTAAGCCACAGCTCCGCCGGTATTATCCCTTCATGCGGGGCGAGGACAAGAAACTCACCGCCGCCCGGATCGGAGTATAAATAGCACCCGTTCGTGCCGATAAAATCGGACGGCGGGTTTACTATCTCGACGCCGCGGTTTACATAATATGAGTAAACGCGCGTATCAGCGCGGACATATACGGGATTTTTCAAAATGTCCGCAATGCGTGTCCTTACCCAGGCTTTGCCGCGCTTTAACATGTTGTTTCCGTTTAAAAAGCGCGCAATATCGCCGTATGAGCAGTAGGGACGGCTGTACATGGAGAAGATCACTGATATTTGCCTTGCCTCCTTGTCAACCGGTACATATTTTGCCGTCGTGACACCGCTCACTTCCGCTGAAACCAGAGAAAACCCAAACGGGACTCTGCCTCCCATATAAAACCCTTTCCTGCTGCGCGAGTAGTAGGCGTCCGCCACTCGCTTTTGTATGGTTTCGCGTTCAAGCTGTGCGAATACGACGCATATGTTAAGCATCGCTCTGCCCATGGGTGACGACGTATCAAATTTCTCGGTTGTGGAGAGGAATTCGACGCCGCGCTTTTCAAAGCGCTCCATCATCGATGAAAAATCGAGAATGGAGCGGCTTATTCTGTCGAGCTTGTATACAACGACGCGCCGTATTTCGCCGCGCTCAACATCCTCCATCATCTTCTGAAAAGCCGGACGGTCTGTGTTTTTGCCGCTGAAACCACGGTCTAGGTATTCGCGCACCGTCTCAAACGGAGGTATCTCACGGCGGCAGAAGTCTATCTGACTTTCTATCGATATGCTGTCGGGGCGGTCTATCGACTGCCGTGCGTATATCGCGGCGTATCCGCCCGCGCGGTGTTCTTCCGAATTGCACGCCGCCGCGCTTTCATTGTGCGTTACGATGACGCGGTTACGCATCTTCACGTCCGCGCTGTCCCACTGTGGCCTCGCATCTTGCCTGCAGGCCGCGCTTTCGTTGTGTGTTACAGTGCCGCGGTTGCGCGTACCCGCGTCCGCGCCGCGCACCTGAGCCCACGCGTCCTGCCCATGTGAAAAGTTGCACAGTGCCGTACTTTTATTGCACGCGGACGCGCTTTTATTGCATGATACGGCATCGGGTTTGCACGTCTCCGAGCTTTCGCCGCACCCCGCCGAGCGGCTGTCCCGCAGCGGACGGTCATTCATCCTGCGTGTACGCTGCAAATATTTCGTATAGCTCGTTTTGCGCCGCATCGCGCAGCTTTTGAAGTTCTGCCTCGTCCTTTTCCGGCCAATGCAGCGTGAGTTCAAGCACCGTATTGTTTTCCGCAGTCATCGGTTTCACCTCCCCCAAAAACAAAAAGGCCCGCATACAAAAGTATGTGAGCCTAAAAAAACTTATGTCATGCGGGGATTTTCACGTTCGGCGTATGTCTGCTTGCTGCGGCGTTGTAAACAAATCGGCCTTAAACGGTGCTACATATCGATCAGGCAATGGGCGCGGATAAAATCAAGTGATTTCGCTATGTTTTCATACGTCTGCGCCGGGGTCGGATATTCGTCGACACGGGAAAAATCGGATAGTCTCACTTTGAATGTCTGCGGCATCTCAAGCCCCGCGCCGATAGTCCCAAGCCGCGCGCCCAATATGTCAAAGATCTCCTCAAACCGCACGTCGCCGTATCCGACAGCGGTGTGGATGATATACCCGTCTCTTACCGCCGCATCTTTTATGTGGAGGGTGTCGAGATATTTCATATCTCCGGCCAGATCATGCGCAAAAGAGACATCGCCGCGCGCAAACCGAAAGATATTTCCGGGGTCATAATTATACCGGACATTGTCATTGCCGATATCTTCAAACACATCGTAGCTCTCGCGAAGACCTCCTACGATGTCACCGTACGACTCTAAGTTGATCTGCAAATCGTATGGCCTTGCCGCTTTTACGGCGGCGCTGAGATTTTGGCGGAACTCGGAATATCTCGCTTTGAGGCCGCAGCGCGTGTTTAAATATTTCGCGCCGATCTTTCCGGCAAATTCAAGTTTTTTGAGAAAGCGTGAAAAAGAGGAGTCCTCTGTAATATCACAGTGTCCCGATACGGCGATGCAGGAAAGGCCGCGCTTTTCAAGCTCGTTTTTCACGTCAGCGACATATTCATCACAGACCTTTTCGGCTACGATCTGCTCGCTTACCCCGTCGATCGCAGAGAGTTCAACATATTTAAAGCCAAAGTCGGCGGCGGCATCGAGCGCCGTACAGAGCCCTCCCGGGACGGTGTTGGTGCAAAACCAGAACGGGGATAGATGAAGCATGAAAATCCTCCTTTATCAATCAAAGTTAAACGCAATATACTTAAAAGGCCTGCATACAAAAGTATGCAGGCCGTATGATGCTTATGGCGGTGCGTGTCAGCTTACGACGTATGCGCGGTAGATAAGCTCGACGATCTCGTCGATCGAGAAATGGCTGGAGCTCAGCGTCATGTGGAAATTATCCATGTCGCCCCATTTTCTGTCAGTGTAGAAGTTGTAGTAATTGGCCCTGAGCTTTTCCGTACGGCGTACCATTTTCGCGGCTGTCTCGTTCGGAACGTTGTAGCGCTTAGCGGCTTCGGCGACTCTGTCGTCAAATTTCGCGTGGATAAAAACATTTAACACGTCCGGATTGTTCCTCAAAACATAGTCGGCACACCGGCCGATGATAACACACGGACCTTTTGCGGCAACCTCACGAATAAACTCAAACTGCGCAAGCATGATCTGAAGGGACGGAGACACCGTGGCATTGCCCGCGATCGAATTTTCGTAGGAATACGCTGACAGGGAGTACAAAAAGCTGTTTGAGTGCTTTTCCTCAAGCTCCTTAACGTAATCCTCACTAAACCCGTGTTTTTCTGCGGCATGTTCCATAATGACTTTGTCATAGTATGGAATTTCAAGCTTTTCGGCAAGTTTTTTTCCTATCTCGCTTCCGCCGCTGCAAAACTGTCGCCCGATAGTAACAATAGTATTTTTTTTCATAAAAGTTGCTCCTTTCTGCATAATATAATGCCAAAGTCGCTGGCAGGGCAGTAAAACATAGTGTATATGTATTTTACTATTAACAGTATACAACAAAAGCACTATGCCGTCAAGGATAAAACAGGATATTTTGTGCAACTGCAACAAAAGTATTTAGATAATAATGGCCGCAAAAAGTACGGCCTTTGCGGCAATGCGGTGGCGTTCGACATATAATGCGGTTTCTCACTGGTATAATCGACTGTAAAGAGAACCCGATGAAAGGAGAGTGCAGATGAAAAAATACTGCGCCGCAGCGCTTGTGATAGCCGTGTTGCTGCTCGGCGGTTGCGGACAGGCGGCATTTGAGACGAACTCGGATAATATCTTGCCGGGACGTGAAGTCACGGCGTATGCCGAAACGTCCGACGGTACTGCCGGGGACGGGGAGGATGAACACACACGCGAACAAACAGAAGGGCAGGCGCAGGTATCGGCTTCGGCGCTTGCGTCGCAGGCGGCGGAGGCCGCACGGTATCGAATATTCGGCGGGTGTACTATAGGAATCATGACGGGCGGCAGGGAAACCGCATATGTCACAGAACTTGTAAACGAGCTCGAGCGTCTTATAACGGAGATGGGCTACAGCATAAGCACCGACTCCGTCTCCGATACGGCGGATGTGTCTATCCTCTACGCTGAGGGCGATATAACCGACGCGGCCGCGCTTCTCACGCGTCCGGATATAGCGTTGATAGTGTGCTGTGATATGGAGAGCACGGAACACGTCCTATTCTCCGACAATGAGTACCGGCTGATAGGCACGGCTATTTCCGTAGTCGGAATGAACGAAACAGAGTGCACAAAGATAGAACACAGATAGTATTGATATTGCGAAAGAAATGAGTTATAATGAAAAAACTAAATAAAGACTTCTTAAAGGAGCAGCTTTGTCAGCATAATTTAACGGTATCACCGTGATGAACAAAAATGTCTGGTAAAGCTGTATTTTTGCACTAAAGCAATAAACGGAGGGATAAAATGGACGCAACTCTTGTCATAATGGCCGCGGGGCTCGGATCGAGATACGGCGGGGTCAAGCAGATCGAGGGGATGGGCCCGAACGGTGAAATACTTATGGAGTATTCCATACACGATGCGGTGAGCGCAGGCTTTAATAAAGTCGTATTTATTATAAAAGACGAGATATACGACGATGTCAGAGAACTGTGCGGCGACAGAACGGCACAGATGACAACGCCCGACGGGCAGCGCGTAAAAGTGGAATACGCCGTACAGAGCATAGACAAGCTGACAAAGGGATATAATATCCCGCCGGAACGCACAAAGCCGCTCGGAACAGTTCATGCTGTGCTGTGCGCCAAGGATTGCGTCAAAGAACCGTTTGCCGTTATAAACGCCGACGATTATTACGGCATAGGCGCGTATAAAACGATATACGATGCGCTGTGCCAAAATAAAGACCCGAAGCAAGGGTTCATGGTCGGCTACAGGCTTAAAAACACAGTCAGCGAACACGGCTCGGTCACAAGAGGAGTGTGCTCGTGCGAGGACGGATATCTGACAAAAGTTACGGAGACGTACAAGATTAAGGTATTTGACGACGGGACGATAAGGGACACCGAAAAGGACGAGAACGGAAAGCTCCTTGACCCGGAAGCCGTTGTCTCTATGAACCTGTGGGGCTTTGATCCGAAGATATTTGACGAGATGCAGGACAGGTTTGATAAATTCCTCGGCGGTATGCTCGACGGCGATATAAAATCGGAATATGTGCTGCCGGTCTTTGTGGATGAACTCTTAAAAGAGGATAAGCTTGCGATACAGGTGCTCCGGTCAAATGATAAGTGGTTCGGAATTACATACAAAGAGGATAGGCCGGTCGTGCGAGAGGAGCTTAAAAAACTTCACGATCAGGGCAGCTATCCAAAAAGTTTGAGAGAGTTAAAATAAGTGCGTGGATGCCGTGAGCGTCGACGTGTGCGTGTAGGAACGGAGATATAAATGTCATTTGCAGAAAAAAGCTGTGAAGCTTTTATTGAAGAGCTGTGGTCGAAAGCGCCCGTCCCGGGCGGCGGCGGTGCGTCTGCGCTCTGCGGTGCGATAGGCGCGGCACTCGGAGGGATGGTCGCAAACCTCACCGCGGGTAAGAAAAAATATGCGCAGTTTGAGGATGACATCCGCCGCGTGCTCGACGAGACACAAAAATTGAAGCGGCAGCTTCTCGAGCAGATCGACGCAGACGCTGAGTCCTTTGAGCCGCTCTCAAGGGCGTACGGTATCCCGAAGGACGATCCAAAACGCGGCGAGATAATGGAAAACGCGCTTAAAGCGGCGTGCGATGTCCCGCTCGAAATAATGCGGCTCGTCGCCGAGGCGATAGATCTGCACGCAGAGCTTGCCCAAAAGGGCAGCCGTCTCGCCGTGAGCGACGTGGGCGCAGGGGTGCTGTGCTGCAATGCCGCACTTAAGGCGGCAAGCCTCAACGTGTATATAAACGCCGGCCTTATGAAAGACAGGCAGTACGCGGAAGAGCTGACAAGAAAGTGCGACGCGATGATAGCCGAAAACGGCGACAAGGCCGAGGCCGTGTACAAGGCCGTTATGGACGATATAAACAAGAGGCCCGGCGGGGCGCGCGTACTGTACGGCAAGCCGGTTGCGGAGAGCATTTATGCCTCCGTGGCGGAAAAAGTCGAAAAGCTCAAAGAAAACGACGTCACGCCGAAGCTCGCCGTCGTGCGCGTCGGCGACAACGCCGACGACATATGGTATGAGAAGATGGCGATACGCCAGTGCGGCAAATGCGGGCTCGATGCTGTCGGCGTCGACCTCCCGGGCGATGTGTCGGAGGAGCGCGTGATAGACGAGATCAAAAAGCTGAACGGCGATCCGTCTGTCCATGGCGTTATCATTATGTGTCCTCTGCCAAAGCATATAGATGAGGAAAAAGTACGCGAGTCTTTAAGTCCGGAAAAAGACATGGACGGGATCACAAGCGGGTCGCAGGCGGCCGTGTACTCAGGCGCGGGGGACGGATATGCCCCGTGTACGGCGCAGGCGTGTATTGAGATACTCGGCCATTACGGCATCGAAACAGCAGGGAAGACGGCGGCCGTACTCGGCAGGAGTCTTGTCATAGGAAAGCCCGTCTCCATGCTGCTCACAGCGAGAAACGCAACCGTCACGATATGCCATTCAAAGACGAAAAACGCCCAGAAAATCGCCGCAGAGTCGGATATTGTTATCGCGGCTCTGGGCCATGCCGAGGCTGTCGATAAAAAATACTTCTCCCCGGGCCAGATCGTGCTCGATGTCGGCATAAACGAGGGAAAGGACGGAAAGATAATAGGCGACGTGAAATTTGACGACGCGCAGGCCGTTGTTGCGGCCGTGACCCCGTCTCCGGGCGGCGTCGGATCCGTGACGACCGCTGTGCTGATAAGCCACGTCGCACAGGCTGCGGAAAGAGCCGCTCTGCGGCAGTAAAAACATTAAAAGAAAAAAGACCGGTGAGACTGAGGTTTCGCCGGTCCTTTTTTGTCAAAATTCTGCAGAAACAAAATGTAAGTATCGGTGAGCCGCACATAAACAATCCAGCTTGTGGGAGGAAGACTATGCTTATTCTACAAGGAGGCAGTCAGGCGGCTTGTGCAGAGTTGATGCAATTAGCTATTAAGATAACAAATCCGGCCGAGCCTGAGAGTGGTCAAGATGAACGGCGCATACGCGCCGCCGCCTGTGCCTTTTTACCTGAGCATACTGCTCAAAAAAGAATCTTCACTCATCTCCCGAAACGGACAAAAAATATCTGCGCGGCAACTTGCCGCGCAGATATCGTTAAAAGAGGGGGAATGGTTAAGAAAGCGCCTAAAGCGGCGACTTTAAACTATTTTGTAAACGGCACAACGTCCTTTACAGCGTCGGCCGTCGTGATGTCGGCGTCACCGTTATCGATATCGATGAGATCATAGAGGTCGTTGCCCATGCCGAGTTCTTTCATATATGTGAGCTGACGCAGTCCGTGACGCGATTCGATACGCTCCACAAGATCGTGATTCTCCTCAGGTTTGAGCGCGTATACGAGATCGATCGATGCCTGATCGGCGGCTAAAATGTCGAGAGAGGCGACGATGCCTATATTCGGCGTCACAACGGGCGCTGCGGCAAGTCCCTCACAGTCGCATGAGACAGACATATTCCGCAGAACGTTTATAAAACCGATGTGATTTTCAAAATGATCGACAACGGCTTTTGCCGATTCGGTCATGCGCTCCATAAGCTCTTCCTCGCAGATATCCCATATATTGGAAGAACCGGGAGTTGTGTGTATCATCGCCTTGCCGATACGTCCGTCGGCGCAGCCGATGCCGATGTTTTTGACTGATCCGCCGAATCCGCCCATCATATGGCCTTTAAAATGCGTAAGCACCAGCATGGAGTCGTAGTTTAAAATGTTTTTGCCCATGGACATCTCGGTAAACCACTTGCCGTCCTTTACGGGGAGCATCACTGTACCGTCCTCGTCCATTATATCCACCGGGCAGAATGTCCAGCCGTTCACCTCAATCGTCTGACGATGCTGTTCGGTCGTATAGCGGTCTCCCTTATAATATGTGTTTGTCTCTATGATGGAAGCGCCGGGCAGATCGCTCTCAACGAGGGATTTTACCCACGGGGAAGGTATGATATTAGGACCGTTTTTCTCGCCTGTGTGCAGCTTGATGCAGACCTTGCCTGCCAGATCCGCGCCAAGACGCCGGTAGATCTTCATAAGACCGTCGGCAGATAAATCTCTTGTAAAATAGACAGTCGACTTGCCGCCGGAGCGATCGCTGTACGGGATATACTGCTCACCGCCTTTGCCGGCGGTTTTCTTTTTGTCTGCCATATAGTACCTCCTAAATAGTTTTAGATAAAATAACACTGCGCAAATAAAATAACCATATTATTGATATTAGTATACAGTATATCGGAAAAAAGTAAAATACTTTATAGTTATCATAAAAATTCCGCTGGGGAATGGCAATCCGGCTTTTATTGCACAAGGTTTACGACACCACTGTCAACTGTAGATTTCTGTACCGACGTTTCGGAGCTGAACGTGACACTCTCAAGCTCCGCCTCGTATTCAAAGCCGAATTCATCCGTGACTTCAACCACAAGG
>CALXCR010000112.1 GCA_944386855.1 uncultured Oscillospiraceae bacterium | reverse complement strand
ACTTTTTTATATTTTCCGCGAAAAATTTTTATTTGCTGCAGATGCGCGCGGTGTATCCGCTTTTTGCACGCGCTATTATAAGCCCGCGCAGGCTTCATTGACAACAAGGCCCTTTTACCGTACAATGCTTTATAGTGTCTTTATGGCTATACCAGTATACATTATATATTATATCGGTTTTTGCACGAAAAACCGCGGAAACGGAGATATTCATGCTTATCGGAAGCGTCAATATAGATTCAAAGCTCGCTCTTGCGCCGATGGCCGGCGTTACCGATGCGGCGTTTCGCTCGATATGCCGCGAGATGGGCGCGGGGCTCACATATACGGAGATGGTGAGCGCGAAGGCGCTGTGCTATCATGACCGCAAGTCGGCATCCCTTCTTCAAAACACGGCGGACGAGCATCCCATTGCGGCGCAGATATTCGGAAGCGACCCCGCCTGCATGGCCGAGGGCGCCGTTATGGCGGCGGAGATATCGGGCGCTGACATCATCGATATCAACATAGGCTGTCCCGTCGGCAAGATAGTTAAAAACGGCGAGGGCAGCGCGCTTATGAAGAACCCCGCTCTCGCCTCCGAGATCATAAAAAGCGTCGTGCGCGCCGTAGACCTGCCTGTCACGGTAAAATTCCGTAAAGGCTGGGACGGCGGGAAGGTGAACGCCGTGGAATTTGCGCTTATGGCGCAGGACGCAGGGGCGTCCGCCGTCGCCGTCCACGGGCGGACGCGGGTGCAGATGTACTCCGGTGTCGCCGATTGGAACATCATACGCGAGGTAAAACGCGCCGTATCGATACCCGTTATCGCAAACGGCGATGTATTTGAGCCGCAGGACGCCGTGCGTATCCTGAAATACACAGGCGCGGACATGGCTATGATAGGCCGCGGCTCTTTCGGAAACCCATGGCTGTTTTCACGGGCGAAGGTGCTGCTCGAGACTGGCGAATGTCCCCCTCCTCCGAGCGCGCGGGAGCGTGTTTTGACGGCGCTTAGGCAGATAGAGCTTGCCGCGGAGGAGAAGGGAGAAAAAATCGCCTGCCTTGAAGCGAGGCGGCACTATTCGTGGTATTTAAAGGGGCTTAGAAACGCCTCGTATTATAAGGAGCAGGTCGCAAAGGTCGAGACGCTTGACAGGCTGCGCGAAATAACGCGCGAGCTTATCGATAATTTTAAATAGCAGCGTTAGGCGCGGCGGCGGGTTTTCGTTCCTGTTTCTCCGAACGGCGGAGTGTTTTTCCGGCGCGCGGCGATTGCCGGATGTTAGGCTTTAAGATACGGCGCGCGGCTTTATGGGCGGCAAAAGCGCGGCGCTCTTTTTGGATAAGAAAATGGTAATAACGCGGCAAAGGCGGGTGATTTTTTGACGCGGGAAGAAGAACTTAATATCATACACAGAATAACCGGCGGCGAGAGCGAGCTTTTTGAGACACTTGTTTTGGAAAATCAGACCGCCGTATACAATCTTGCGCTAAAAATGACTAAAAACGAGCAGGACGCGCTCGACATTTCACAGGAGGCGTTTATAAAGGCTTACTCAAACCTCGGCGGATTTCGCGGGGAGAGCAAATTTTCCGTTTGGCTGTATAGGCTGACCTACAACCTCTGCCTTGATTTTCTGCGTAAGCAGAAGCGCTTCCCCGTATCCTCGATCACATATATCGACGAGGACGGCGAGAGCAGGGATATTGACATCCCTGACATAGGCTCGTCGCCGGCAGAGCAGCTTGAACGCGAGGAGACGCGGCGGTTGATAGACGAGGCGGTTTGTCTGCTGCCTGACGATCAGCGGCAGGTATTTGTCATGCGGGAATACTCCGGCATGGCTTACGACGATATCGCAGAGAGCCTTTCGATAAGCATTGGCACGGTGAAATCTCGCCTTTCGCGGGCGCGGCAAAAAATCGTCAGACACCTCTTATCAGGCGGAACTTTTTTCGGGGAATATTCGTCATAACAGCGGAAGAGGTGAAAAAGAATGACAGGCTGTGAAAAATATCTCGATATGATAAGCCTTTATATAGACGGCAAGCTTGACAGCGATGAGACGGCCGAGCTTTTGGCGCACGTCGCGTCCTGCCCTCATTGCGCCGCGCTTTTAAAAATATACGAGGAGGCATTTGACGGCGGGGACTCCGAGATCGCGAAGCCTCCGGCGGAGCTTGCCGCAAACGTCATGGTCGTCGTAAAAAGCATGCCCGCGCCGCGGACCGAAGATAGTACGCCGCAGGCAGGAGAAACTCCCCCGCACAGCAGAAAAAGAAA
Organism: uncultured Oscillospiraceae bacterium; assembly: GCA_944386855.1. GTDB lineage: Bacteria > Bacillota > Clostridia > Oscillospirales > Oscillospiraceae > CALXCR01. The sequence continues at coordinate 4,492 of CALXCR010000112.1, read as the reverse complement.
ACACGGTCTGTTTTCAGCACGCGTACACGGGATCGTCGCAGCTGCTGCTGTTTTGATCGTCGCTATGTCGATATATCTACCGAGCCGGATAACGGACACTTCATTAAGCGGCGAGGCAAACGGCGCAAATTATTACGAGGCAGAATCTACTCCATCGGGCAGTGCCGCTCAGTTCAATGTCGGTAAATCGGCAGAAAGCGACGAGTCGGTCGCCGAAGACCAGATCATAACGAGCGCTGAGAGTACAGCGGGCGGAGGCACTTTTTACAGTGCTGACGCGCTTTTGGATTACTACGCCGTTGTAAATATATCGGGCGAGCTTCCGGAGCTACTCGACGGATACGGCGCAGAGCCATACGGCGACGGGGAATATCTCATAATTATACCGTCGGAGCTTACGGAGGAGCTTGAAAAGCTCGGCTACACGGTCGAATATAGCGAGTCCGGCGAGAGCTCTGCCGAGACCGCCGTTATACACACGCCGTGACGCAGATACTCGGAATACTGCGGAAAATCGGATGTCGCAGGTATCCGGTTTACGCGGGGCTAAAATTAAATACATTGGGCTTTGCCGCCGCACTTTAATAAGTGCGGCGGTTTTTTGTTTTCGGCTTTTCGCGGCGCGCGGGCGCGCGATGCGGCATGAAGTGTCGTGTCGAAAATCTTGGCGGCGTATCGTTTTTCGGTCGTGCAGGGTATGTGATGCCGTATTTGCGGTTCGGGCGGCGGGTCAGTGTTATATAAAACGCCAAAAAGCCGCGGCAAAAATTTTTTGAAAAAAGGGTTGACAATGCGTTTTGCATCGAGTATATTATGGATGACGGGTAGTTAGTTACTCAACTAACAAACTATCATACATTCGAATGTATACTATCGCGATAAAGGAGGTGGATCGCTTGAACATAAATCCAAATTCGGAAAAGCCCATCTTCATACAGATAGCGGAACAGCTTGAGGATTCGATTTTTACCGGTGTCTTCCCTGAGGAGACAAAAATACCGTCGACGAACGAGATTGCCGCGCTGTTCAATATCAATCCTCACACCGTTTTAAAGGGTATGAATATGCTTGTGGACGAGGAGATAATTTATAAGAAAAGAGGTTTAGGGATGTTTGTAAAAACCGGCGCTGTCGAAAAAATACGCCGATCACGGCAGACGCAGTTTTACGATCGGTATGTTGAAGCTCTCATCGCGGAGGCGAAAAAGCTTCAAATGACCAAGGAGGATATCATATCTCTTATAGAAAGGGGATTTAACGATGAACGCGATTGAGATCAAAAATGTCACGAAGAAATACGGTAAGGTGACGGCTTTAGACAACGTCTCGTTTTCGTTTGAATCGGGCAAGATATACGGCTTTTTAGGCAGGAATGGCGCCGGCAAAACGACGCTTTTGAATATAATCGCAAACCGCATATTCCCGGACGGCGGCGAAGTGATGATCGACGGGCTTCCGGCGCGGGAAAACATGCAGGTGCATGAAAAGCTGCACTGCATGACGGAGGCGAATCTTTACGACGGCGATCTAAAGGTGCGAGAGCATTTTAAGTGGATCGGGCGGTTCTACGACTGCTTCGATGCGGAAAAGGCGTTTGAGATCGCAAAGCGGTTCGGTCTCGACACAAGCAAAAAGTTCCGGGCACTGTCGCGCGGATATCAGTCGATTTTCAAGCTTACGGTCGCGCTTGCGCTGAACGTGCCGTACGTCATTTTCGACGAGCCGGTGCTGGGGCTTGATGCAAATCACAGAGAGCTTTTTTACGAGCTGCTTTTAAAGGACTACGAGCTAAACGAGAGGACGATAATTATCGCGACGCACCTCATCGAAGAGGTCGCGAGCCTTATCGAGGAGGTCGTTTTGATCGACGGCGGCAAGATACTGCTCTGCGATAACGCCGAGTCGCTTCTTTCGTCAGGCTACAGCGTATCGGGTCACGCGCAGGAGGTCGATATGTACTGCGCGGGCAAAAACGTCATCGGGTGCGACGAGCTCGGAAACCTCAAGATAGCGTATATCATGGGCGAAAAAGAGAAGCTTTCTGACGGCAGCGGACTTGCGTTCTCGCCGATGAACCTGCAAAAGCTGTTTGTAAAGCTTACAGAGAAAGGCGGTATATGACATGAACAAGTTAAAAACGATCGCATTTTACGAGTGCGCGACATCGATCAAATATGTTTTGTACTTTTACTGCATCCAGTACGGCTTTGTCGCCGTTATTGCGACGATACTGGCGTTCACTATCGGTCTGGAAGACGTGACGTTCAACGGGCAAGAGATAAGCAGCGTGATATTTCTTGCGATAGTTGGCTGTATGGCGATGGGAGACGATTTCAAAACGCTGCTGCAAAACGGTTTTACGCGGAAATACATATTCGCAGGGATGGTGTCTCTCATAATCTTTCTCGCCCTTGCGCTGTCTTCCTGCGACCTTTTGATATCGCGGCTGATGCCGCTCTTCTTTAACGAATCGAGCAGCCTCTTTGAGCAGATCTACGGCACGGACAGCGCTGTGGCGAACTGGCTGTGGAGTCTTGCGCTTTACTTCATGATAGGCTTTGTGTGCTATTTCTTCCGTCTGCTTGCACACAGGTTGGGAAAAAATGGCTTTATCATCCTCGGTATCGTTCTGATCGCCGTATCAATACTGCTTGCCATTTACTCATATGCGATACCTGACGGCATCATAAACGCCGTAAATACCTTTTGGGCGCGGGCGTTAGGCTTTGTCGGCGGCGGGAGGGTAAATCCGTACTTGCCCGCTTTGACGTTCACGATTATCTCGGCGGTACTCGCCGGCGGATCGTACATCGCCATACGGGGCGCGGAGCTAAAATAACGTTTTCGACACGCTTACAATGAACGAAAAATAAAAGCTTACTTATATAATCCTGCCGCGGGATAACACCCGCGGCAGGATTATGTTTTTCCTCACGCTTTCGCGTTTGCGCCCGGCTTGATCTCGTTTTCGGACGGTGTGCCGTCGAAAAAGCAGCGGAGATTATAAAGCGTATCCTCCGCTATGGCGCGAAGCGCCTCTTTCGTCAAAAACGCCTGATGCGACGTCACAAGCACATTAGGCTGCGAAAGGAGCATCTCAAGCGTGTCGTCGTCTATGACCTCGTCGGAGACGTCCTCATAAAAAAAGTCAATCTCCTCCTCGTACACATCAAGCCCAGCGCCGCCGACCTTGCCGTCCTTTATCGCGTCGAGAAGCTCCTCGCTGTCTATAAGTGCGCCGCGCGACGTATTTATAATGTATACGCCGCGGCGCATCATGGAAAACGCGCGTCCGTCGAGCATATGGTGCGTATCCGATGTCAGCGGGCAGTGGAGCGAGATTATATCGGACTGACGGCACACGTCGTATAACGGCATATACTCAACCCCCGGTATGCGGGAGGGATACGGGTCGTAGGCTATGACCCTCATGCCGAAACCGCGGCAAATCCGCACAAACGCCTGCCCCACCTTTCCCGTTCCGACAACGCCCGCGGTTTTACCATTCAAATCAAAGCCGCAGAGCCCTTTCAGGCTGAAATTATGCTCTTTCGTACGGTTATACGCCTTGTGCGTCTTGCGGTTTAATGTCAAAAGCAGCGCCATCGCGTGTTCGGCCACCGCCGCCGGCGAATACGCAGGCACTCTGTACAGCTTCAGTCCCGCCGCTCCGCTTAAGTCGACGTTGTTGTATCCGGCGCACCGCAGCGCAACACATCCGACACCGTTTCTCTCAAGCGCTTTTGCCGTTTTTGCGTCGAGTTTATCGTTTACGAATATAACGGCGGCGCGGCAGCCGTTAGCGAGCGCCGCCGTATCCTCGCATAGCCTGCCCTCTATATACTTTATATCTATCCCGTAGTCGCCGCATAGGCGGTCGAACCATATTTTGTCATACGGCTTTGTATCGTAAAAAGCCACCCTGTCCATTTTAGTCATCTCCCTTTGAATAACGCGCCGTTACGGCGTTTGATATTGGATAGTATTGCCGCAAAATGCTATTTGTATTTGCGTTTTTATAAGGCGGGCTGTATAATTAAGATGTATTTTTATGAATATTCTCCGGAAGGAATGTAAATTTATGAAATTGGGAATCGTAGGACTTCCAAACGTGGGCAAGTCTACTCTTTTTAACGCTATTACAAACGCCGGCGCGGAGAGCGCAAATTATCCGTTCTGCACGATAGAACCAAATGTCGGCATGGTCACGGTGCCGGACTCCAGGCTTGATTTTCTCGCCGAGATGTACTCGCCGAAAAAGTACACTCCGGCGGTTATCGAATTTGTCGATATAGCAGGTCTTGTCCGCGGCGCGTCAAAGGGCGAGGGACTCGGAAACAAATTTCTGTCGAACATCCGCATGACCGACGCTATCGTCCACGTCGTCCGCTGTTTTGACGACGAAAACGTCGTCCATGTCGACGGATCGGCAGATCCGCTGCGCGATATCGAGACGATAAACCTCGAGCTTGTTATGGCGGATATGGAGATG
>CALXCR010000111.1 GCA_944386855.1 uncultured Oscillospiraceae bacterium | reverse complement strand
AGAAAGATATCGATATCACTTTCCCGGAAAACTATGCACCTGATCTTGCCAGTAAGGACGTCGTGTTCAAGATCAAGGTTCACGAAGTCAAGGAGAGCATTCTCCCGGAAGCTGACGATGAGTTTGCAAAAGACGTATCTGAATTTGATACGATTGAAGAGTACAAAAACAGCATAAAAGAACGTCTCGCCGGCATTAAGAAAGAAAATGCCGAGCGCGAGTTCAGAACAGAAGTAATAACAAAAGTCATCGACGCTATGGAATGTGAAGTTCCTGATGCGATGATAGATATGCAAGTAGAAAATACAATCCAGGGATACAGCAACAATCTTTCTGCTCAGGGCATTGAATTTGCCTCATATCTCAAGCTCATGGGTACGACGATGCAGGACTTTATAGCGGATATGCGTCCCAATGTTGAAAAACAGATAAAGGCCGATCTCGCATTTGAAAAAGTCGCGGAGCTTGAAAATTTTGAGATCACAGATGAAGAGCTCGAAGAGCAGTATAAAAAGATGGCAGAGCAGTACAGCATCGATCTTGATACCGTCAAAAAGGCGATCAATGCCGATGATCTAAAGCACCAGATGAAAATAAACAAGGCCGAAGACCTTATATTCACATCCGCCGTAGCAGAGTAATCAAGTACAGGCGAATAGATCTTATAGGCTTTGGATAGTATCTCTGGAGAGAAAAGTTTATTGAAAAGGAGTCGATAGCAAATGAGTCTTGTACCTTATGTAGTAGAACAAACCTCAAGGGGAGAGCGCTCATACGATATTTTTTCACGCCTGCTGAATGATAGAATTGTCTTTCTGGGTGAAGAAGTAAACGATACGACTGCAAGCCTTGTAATAGCGCAGTTACTCTATCTTGAGGCTCAAGATCCTGATAAGGATATACAGTTTTATATAAACAGCCCCGGCGGCTCAGTTACTGCAGGTTTGGCTATATATGACACTATGCAGTATATCAAGGCCGATGTTTCTACCATATGCGTAGGACTTGCCGCCTCCATGGGAGCGTTCCTGCTCGCGGCAGGCGCTAAAGGCAAGAGGCTTGCGCTGCCGAATTCGGAGATAATGATCCATCAGCCCTCCGGCGGCTTTAGAGGACAGGCGACAGACATTCAAATACACGCGGAAAATATTCTTCGTGTAAAAGACAACCTTAATAAAATACTTGCCGAAAATACGGGTAAACCGATAGATGTTGTCAAGGCCGCTTGCGAGAGAGATAATTTTATGACTGCCAACGAAGCTCTGGAGTTTGGCCTGATTGATAGAGTTATATCAAAGAGATAACTTTATCAACTCTGAAGGGATAATAATTTATGGCAAAAAATGACGGAAAAAACGTGTACTGTAATTTTTGCGGAAAGTCACAGAACGAAGTTTCTCGCCTGATAGGCGGACATAACGCGTATATCTGCAACGAGTGTATTGAAAAATGCCTCTCTATCATTTCAGACGATTATTTACTGAAAGACGATAACAGATACGCCGGCTCGTCGGATATATCAAATATGGCGCTGCCCAAACCAGCGGAAATAAAAGCTTTTATGGACGATTATATTATCGGTCAGGAGAGCGCGAAAATAGCGCTCTCCGTGGCTGTGTATAACCATTATAAACGTATAATATTCGGCGGAAACGACAATGTAATGCTCCAAAAGAGCAATATACTTATGATCGGGCCAACCGGCAGCGGTAAAACGCTTTTCGCGCAGACTCTTGCAAAATATTTACAGGTCCCGTTTGCCATTGCCGACGCTACAACGCTCACAGAAGCGGGTTATGTCGGTGACGACGTTGAAAACATATTGCTGCGGCTTCTTCAGGCGGCCGACTTTGACGTCGAGCTTGCCGAGCGCGGCATAATCTACATTGATGAAATAGATAAGATCGCACGAAAAAGTGAAAATACTTCCATTACGAGAGACGTCTCCGGCGAAGTCGTCCAGCAGGCGCTTTTAAAGATCCTCGAGGGGACTGTCGCAAACGTGCCGCCTCAGGGCGGCAGAAAGCATCCGCATCAGGAGTTCATAAGCATAGATACAACAAATATCTTATTCATATGCGGCGGAGCATTTGACGGCATAGACAAGATTATTGAAAACCGTATGCACGAGAGCAGTATGGGTTTCGGTGCCGAGATACACAGTAAACAAAAACGTGATGTTGGTGAGATTATGCAGCACGTTCAGTCTCACGATCTCTTAAAATACGGCATCATACCGGAGCTTATCGGCCGTATGCCGGTTATAACGACGCTGCAGTCTCTGCAGAGGGAAGACCTCGTGCGTATTTTGACAGAGCCTAAAAATGCTCTTACAAAGCAGTATAAGGTGCTGATGGGTTACGATAAGGTGACGCTTGAATTTGAACCCGAAGCGCTTGAGGCTATAGCGGATAAGGCTATAGAAATAGCCATCGGCGCAAGAGGGCTGCGCTCAATCATGGAGTCAATAATGACCGATATAATGTTCAACGTCCCGTCGGACGACAGGATAGAAAAAGTTATTATCACAAAAGATTGCGTAGAAAACGCCGCGTCTCCAATGATAAAATACCGAGCCAGACCGCAGATAGATCCCGATGTGGCATTATAATAACGCAATAATAAGCCGCACTTTAAAAGGTGCGGCTTATTATAAAAGGAGAGATAGCTAATGTCCATACAAATCAAGGATGTAAAAATATCGGATAATTCCGGCAAAGTAGAATATATGCCCATGATAGCTTTGCGCGGTTTGACTGTTTTTCCTAAAATGACCGTAAATTTTGAAGTTGAACGGACCATATCGATTAATGCTGTAAACAAGGCCAACGATGGTTCGCGCCTGATTTTTCTTGTCACGCAAAAAGACATTTTTAAGGAGTCGCCAACATTAGACGACATATATTCGGTCGGCACAGCATGCACGCTGAAGCAATTTGTACGCTCACCTCAGGGTATTATGCGTGTTATTGTAGAGGGGATATGCCGCGCAAAGCTTATAAGCGCTGTTGATAAAAACGGTTTTTTCCAAGCCGAGATACTTCGTCTTGCTGAAATGCCGGCTTCCAAGCACTCGATAAGAACAGACGGATATCTGCGTCAAGCAGTGACATCATTTGGCACATATCTCGAAAGCTCCGGAGTTGCCGGCAGCAGCATACAGCTTTTTGATCTCGCCGCAACGAACGACCCCGGTTATGCTTCCGATTATATAGTGCAAAATATGGCTATTAAGCCGTCTGAAAAGCAGCGGGTTCTTGAAACTCTGCCACCGCTTAAAAGGCTGCGTCTCGTTCTCGATATACTCGCGCGCGAGCTTGCCGTTCTTGAGGTCGAACATGAAATAAGCAGCAGAGTGCAGGATCAGTTTTCCAGAATGCACAAGGAATCTATTCTGCGCGAACAGCTTAATATCATAAAGTCCGAGCTTGGCGTTGATGATGAAGAATCAGAGCTTGACATCTACCGCGAAAAGATAAAGGCCCTCGGTCTTAATGACGAGATCGAACAAAAACTTCTAAAAGAGGTCGATAGGCTTTCAAGACAGCCCTTTGGCTCTGCTGAAGCTTCTGTCATACGCTCTTATCTCGATATATGCCTTGATCTGCCGTGGAACACTAAGACGCAGGAACATCTCGACATTTCCTCTGTACGCAAGGTGCTCGATGATGACCATTACGGCCTGCAAAAGGTCAAAGAGAGAATAATAGAATACCTCGCCGTCAAGCAGCTTGCCCCTGATATGAAAAGTTCAATACTGTGCTTTGTCGGTCCTCCGGGAGTCGGCAAAACCTCTATCGCTATCAGCATTGCGAAAGCAATGAACAGAAAACTCGCCAGGATGTCCCTTGGCGGCGTCCATGACGAGGCCGAGATACGCGGCCACCGTAAAACTTATGTCGGAGCTATGCCCGGCAGAATAATTACCGCTATCTCACAGGCGAAAACAATGAATCCGCTTCTTCTGCTAGATGAAATAGATAAGCTCGGCATGGATCACAGGGGCGATCCGGCATCAGCATTGCTCGAAGCTCTCGACCCTGAGCAGAATTCCACATTCCGCGATAATTTTCTTGAAATACCGTTTGATCTCTCAGACGTTTTCTTCATCACCACCGCTAATACGACAGATACTATCCCGCGTCCGCTTCTCGACCGAATGGAAGTAATCGAACTTACGAGTTACACCGATGAAGAGAAGCTTCAGATAGCGCGCAAGCACCTCCTGCCTAACCAGCGCAAAAAGCACGGTCTCACCGGCCGGCAGCTCCGTCTCAGCGATGATGTTATCCGCGATATTATTACCGGCTATACGCGCGAGTCGGGCGTAAGGCAGCTTGAACGTGAAATCGCAGCAGTTTGCCGCAAGACAGCGGCGCTCATCGCAGAGGGAAAGCTAAAATCCGCAGCGCCGAGGACGTCTACGCTTGAGGATTTTCTCGGAGTGCGAAAGTATAAACCCGACAGCCGTTCCGGCAAAAACGAAATAGGCATCGTAAACGGCCTTGCATGGACATCTGTAGGCGGCGAGATTCTGGAAGTCGAAGTCAACGTAGTCGACGGATCTGGAAAGCTTGAACTCACAGGCAATCTCGGCAACGTCATGAAAGAATCCGCACAGGCAGCAGTTTCATATATAAGAAGCCGCGCAGATAAGCTTGGGATAGACCATGATTTCTATAAGAACAAGGATATCCATATCCATTTCCCGGAAGGGGCTATTCCAAAAGACGGTCCCTCCGCAGGTATTACTATTGCAACGGCCGTGATATCCGCACTCACAGAAAAGCCTGTCAGAAACGATATCGCAATGACAGGCGAAATAACACTGAGAGGACGTATACTGCCTATCGGCGGACTAAAAGAAAAGACGATGGCCGCGCTGCGTTACGGGATAAAAACGGTCGTGATCCCAAAAGATAACGAGCCTGACCTTGAAGAGATCGATCAGACAGTCCGGAGATCACTGAACTTCGTGTTGGCGTCTCATATAGACGATATTATCGACCTTGTTATGGAATTGCCGTCGACAGCAGCAGACCCTGTATCAAGCACCGTTGAAACGGGTGTATTGCCGTACACTGGCGAACATAAAAACAAGAACACGGCGCGCTCGATAATGCAGTAACACATCCGCGCAGATTCTGGCGGAAGGAGCATATGCTAATATGAATCTACACAATGCAGAATTTATAAAATCAGTCGTTTCTCCGCAGGATTTTATGCGCGACGGCCGGCCGCAGGTTGTATTTGCCGGCAAATCGAATGTCGGCAAATCATCTGTTATAAACAAGATATTAAACCGCAAAAATTTTGCCAGAGTCGGCGCTTCCCCGGGAAAAACAGTCCATATAAACTATTTTATGATAGACAATTACGCATATTTTGTTGATCTGCCCGGTTACGGCTATGCCAAGGTCTCTAAGGCAGAGCGTGACCGCTGGGGCAAACTTATGGAAAAATATTTTGCCGAGACCGATCTTATAACGCTCGGCGTAATGATCGTCGACGGCCGTCACAAGCCTACGGGAGATGATATCACCATGGCGGAATGGTTTAAAAGTACAGGCTGTCCGCTTATTATCGTGGCAAATAAATTTGATAAAGTCAAAAACAGTGAAGCTGACGGCAATCTTAAGCTCATCAGAGAAACGTTGACGTTACCGGACAATGTGCTTGTGCTTCCGTTCTCCGCGGAAAAAGGCACTAACCGGGATCAGCTTATCTCTGCAATAGAAAAAGAGATCACGGCATAAACTGCCGCCGAATTTAAAAAGGTGTTTTCAGATGTTAACCGTATTAAGAAATCTCGACTGGTCGATTTTGACAAATATGCTGATCAATGCAATTCCGGCGCTAGCATGTATAACCGTACATGAATTTTCACACGGTCTTGCCGCATATTATCTGGGCGATCCCACTGCAAAACGGATGGGCCGTCTTTCGCTGAACCCAATTAAACATATAGACGTACTCGGCCTTATCATGCTTATTGTCTGCCGTTTTGGGTGGGCAAAGCCCGTTCCCGTCAATATGAGGTATTTCAAAAATCCAAAGGCGGGAATGGCGCTTACAGCCCTTGCCGGGCCGCTTTCGAATATAATATTCTCGGCAGTATGTTTTTTGATTTATGGCTTTGCATACGCATTTTTGTATACAAGCTCAGCAGGTGATATCATCCTGTCGCTTATTTACGCAACAGCCTACATCAATATTTCACTCGCTTTATTTAACATAATACCGATACCGCCGCTGGACGGTTCAAAAATACTTTTTTCGCTGATGCCCGACGATAAGTATATGCTTTTAATGAGATATGAGCGCTACGGTATGATTTTGCTGTTGTTCATTATTTATACGGGGATATCCGGATCATATCTCTCCAATGCAGTAGGCTTTGTTGTCGACCGTATGTTCATGCTTGCAGAGTGGACTTTCTCGATAGCTTTAAAGTTCGTCTGAAAAGGTTAGATTATAATGCAAAATCTTACATTCAAGCTTAACGGCATAGTAAAGGGTAAAAATGAGCAGGAAAATTTTGAAGGGCCTCTAAACCTGATACTACAGCTCTTAAGCAAAAATAAAATAGAGATTCGCGACATTCAAATTGCTCTTATTCTGGACCAGTATCTCGAATACCTTGATAAAATGGAGCAGATGGATCTCGATATAGCCAGCGAATTTGTCACTATGGCGGCACATCTGGTATATATCAAAACACGGATGCTTCTTGACTCGGAAGAGGAGATAGATGAACTTGATCAGCTTATCGGTTCTCTTGAAATGCTGAAATGCAAGGGTATAAATCTTCAGATTAAGGGCATCGCAGAGACGTTTAAAATACTTTACGAGAATGGCAGCCGCCTCCATGTAAAGCCGCATGAAGCACTCCCAAAAACACATGACTATCAGTACACACACGATAAGGAAGAACTTTCAGACGCTATAAAAAGGGTTTTGTCGCGCAGCGAAGGGGACAGCGGTCTTATCTATTCCGGCGGGATCGTCATACCAAAGACCGTCGTATACTCCGTAACCGAAAAATCGGAGGAGATAATGGAGCTTTTGCGTGATCACAGAAATGTGAAAATACGCGAATTGTTCAGAGCCGCCAAAAGCCGTACAGAGCTCGTTGCGGCATTTCTGTCAGTGCTTGAACTCTGCAAAAGCGGAGGTATAATTTTGACCGATGACAATGATGAGATCATCGCAACGGGAGGCGGCACATTTACGCGCGGCGATACTGCGCCCAATACGGAGGAGGAGCTGCAAAATGGATAAGACTGAACTTAAAAGCGCTGTTGAGGCCATTCTGTTCGCCTCCGGAGATCCAATATCGATCAAACGTATAGCCGATGTTTTTAATGTCGAAAATATAACCATAGAAGAAACAGCAGAACATCTCCGTGATGAGTATAAAGCCCGCGGCAGCGGTATATGTATCATACGAATTGAGGACAAGCTTCAGATGTGTTCGTCGCAAAAATATGCTGATTGCGTCAGGCTGGCGCTTGAGACACGCAAGCCGCCGCAGCTCACGCAGCCGGCCGCCGAGGTGCTCTCAATAATAGCGTATTTTCAACCTGTCACAAAGGCGTACATTGAACAGGTAAGGGGAGTTGACAGCAGCTATACGATAGGACTCCTTCAAGACCGCGGGCTCATAGAGTCAAGCGGCAGACTGGCAGTTCCCGGCAGGCCTCTGCTTTATAAAACGACCGACGCGTTTTTGCGGACGTTTGGTATTTCCTCTCTAGAAGAACTTCCGCCGCTTCCAGAAGCGGAGCAAGACACGGACGAGCAGAGGAATCTTGAAAATGCTATAGCCGCGCTGCAGACCGAACCCGAAAACGATAGATAGCGGGGGTGACGTAATGTTGGTCGCAGCTATAATATGCGCTGTATTCCTTATTGTTTTGAGTATTCGTATAGGCGTCTCTGCCGAGTATTCGGCAAGCGGATTTCTTGCCGCTCTCACTGTCTGCAACATAAGGATCACGCTTTACCCGCGCAATAAAGCAAAAAAGAAAAAAAACGTATCCAAAGGTACTAAAACAGAGTCAAAAGATCAGAAAGAAAAAAAGCCCTTAACGGGAAAGGGCGGCCGCATATCCGAATTTTTACAGCT
>CALXCR010000110.1 GCA_944386855.1 uncultured Oscillospiraceae bacterium | reverse complement strand
AAGCGGCAGGATATATCCTGCCGCTTTTTATCGACCCATTTTTGTCCGAATTCTTCTAAAAAATGCCGTAATCCGCCCGCGCCTTTCCTCCGGGAACTCTTCGTCGGGCATCACTACGATCGACGGCCTGTTTATCTTATCAAGCGCTGCGTCTCTAGCCGTGAGGTTTCTCATATGCGGCTTTGATTTCACAGTCAGTCTGTCAAGCGCCGCCATCATGTCTCCGGCGCTTCTGTACCTGTCTTTCGGATCATACGATACGGCTTTTTTAATTATCTTTATAAGTTCTGGGTCTTTGCATTTTATAAGGTTTATATTCTTGCCGGTCGGCATAGAGCAACCGTTTAACAGATAGGCCATCGTCATTCCAAGTGAATAGAGATCGGATACGGCGTAATACCTGCCGTATGTTTCGACCTCCGGTGCGTCATAAGCGCTCGACTGAGTGAGATCTGCAGTGCCGGCCTTAGCAAGGCATCTTTTGATTCCAAAATCACCTATCAGGAAATTCCCGTTATCATCGACAAATACGTTCTCCGGCTTGATGTCGCCGTGAACAAGGCCTAAATTCGCGTAACTTTCAATGATCGAACAAAGCTCGCGCCCCATGCGCACGACATCAGCCGTCCGGACTTTTTTGCCGAAATAATCTGCGAGCGGGATATACAGTTTCATCCTTGACGCGCACACCCAGCCTGTATCATCGGGGTTACGGCGCAAAAACATCTCTTCAGGCTTAATAAGCCCGGGAGCGTCCGCGGCCTTGAACATCGTCATCTCCCATGTGAGATCGTTTTGATATTTTGCAAAGTTGACCGCAGGCCGTTTTCCCTCCGCGACAAGTTTATTGTATCCGTCGGGCGGCATGGTGATTATCTTTACGGCGTTAAGCGCCTCATCTTCGCCGTCTTTTGCTTTGGCGAGGTATACATCCCCAAACGGTCCACCGCCTAAACGCCCCATGATCTCAAGATCCGGCCATACTATCGACAGATCAAAATCACGCAATATCTCACCTCCAATCCAAAAATTTTTCTAATCTTGTTTTTCATGTTTTAACTGTTTACGCTCAGAAAAGCGATATCTGGCTTGCGTCTGGCATATTCCGCAATGCCCCCATGTTTTTGAGCGTCTCAATATGCGTTTTTGACACCTTGGTACAACACGCTGCGAGATCCTCTATAGACACGAACTCCTTGTCGTTTCTGTGCTCCGCAAGGTCTCTTGCCGCCGTCTCGCCCATGCCGCTTATTGCTACAAACGGAGGCCGGAGCGAATTTCCCGTTATGTTGAATTTCACGGCATCAGACTCATAAAGGTCGATGCTTGCAAATGTAAAGCCGCGTTTATAAAACTCATAGCACGCCTCAAGCGTCGTTAAAAGATCAAGTTCTTTTGCCGTCGCATTTGGATTATTCGATATCTCGCGTATTTTAGCGGCCGCAACGTCGATTCCCTGCGTCATAATTTCCGCGTCAAAGCTATCTTTCTGACTTCTGCGGTAAAAGTATGCACTGTAAAACGCGAGTGGCTCATGTACTTTAAACCATGCGATCCTGAACGCCATCATAACATACGCGACGGCGTGCGCTTTCGGGAAAAGATACTTTATCTTCTTGCACGAACCTATGTACCATTCAGGCACGCCGAGCTGAAGCATCTCCTGTTCAGAGCCTTCAGGAAGCCCTCTCCCCTTGCGGACGCTCTCCATGACCTTAAACGCCCGTCGTTCCGGCATTCCTTTCGATATAAGATAGAGCATAATATCGTCACGGCAGCCTATCGTCTCGTTTATCGACGCAGTACCCGATAGAATGAGATCTTTTGCATTTCCGAGCCAAACGTCAGTACCGTGGGAAAAACCCGAAAGCCTCACAAGCGTATCAAACGCGACCGGCTTGGTGTCGCACAGCATCTGCCTTGTAAAAGACGTGCCGAATTCAGGTATTCCTATCGAGCCGGTATACCCTATTATCGGATCGCCGTCTTCTATACCGATCGGCTTAGCGGAGCTGAAAATACCCATTGTCATGGGATCGTCAAGCGGGATCTTCTTCGCGTCCACTCCGGTAAGATCTTCCAGCATCTTTATCATCGTCGGATCATCATGCCCCAGTTCGTCCAGCTTTAACAGGTTGTCCTCCATGCAGTGATATTCAAAATGCGTCGTAATAATGCCGGTATCACTGTCGTCAGCGGGATGCTGCGCCGGGCAGAAATCATATATCTCCATATCCTGCGGTATTACGACGAGCCCTCCGGGATGCTGCCCCGTCGTACGTTTAACGCCGACGCACCCCAGAGCCAAGCGGTTTTCCTCGGCCTTTGAGATGGTTTTTCCGTGCTTTTCAAGGTATTTTTTAACGTATCCGTATGCCGTTTTTTCGGCCACGGTGCCTATTGTCCCCGCCCTGAAAACGTGATCGGATCCAAATAGCTCGTTTGTATACTTATGCGCGTTTGCCTGATATTCCCCCGAGAAATTGAGGTCTATATCAGGAACTTTATCTCCCCCAAAGCCCAGAAATGTCTCAAACGGTATATCGAACCCGCACTTATCGTACTTTGCACCACAAACCGGACAAACCGCGTCAGTCATATCCGCACCGCAGCCGTAATTCTTACCGGCCTCAAAGTCGGTGTGATGGCACTCCGGACAGCGGTAATGCGCCGGAAGCGAATTGACCTCGGTAATGCCCGACATAAACGCCACGAGCGACGACCCGACGCTGCCTCGTGAGCCGACAAGATAACCATGCGCGAGCGAGTCGGCAACCAGCTTCTGTGCGCTAATATAAATAACGTCGTAATGGCTGTTCAATATATCGTTTAGTTCCGTATTTATCCTGTTAGTTATGATCTCAGGCGGATTATCGCCGTACATCTCGTGCATTTTACCGTACACAAGCTCTTTAAGCTGTTTGTCACTGTCTTTTATTGTCGGAGCAAACAGCGTCTTGGCCGGCGGTAGCGGGCGGACGACCTCGCACATATCCGCTATCAAGTTCGGATTTCGGATAACGACGTCACGAGCGCGCTCCTCGCCGAGATACTCAAATTCTTTGAGCATTTCCTCCGTTGTGCGGAAATATATCGGCAGATCGGCGTCGGCGTCGTCAAACTCCTTCGCCGTGAGCAGGATTTTTCTAAATATCTCGTCTTCGGGATCGAGAAAATGCACATCTCCGGTCGCAACTACGGGCTTTCCGAGTTCGTCGGCAAGCTCTACAACCCGTCTGTTGAAATCACGCAGTCCCTCGATATCTTTTGCCTTCGGTCTGTCGCCGCGGAGCATAAACATATTGTTGCATATCGGCTGTATCTCAAGATAATCGTAAAAATCAGCGATTCTCTTTAGTTCCCGCGGGCTTTTCCGGTTGACGACCATAGAAAACACCTCGCCGGCCTCACATGCCGAACCGACGATAATCCCCTCCCTGTGCTCCATGAGCACACTCTTCGGAATAATGGGATTCGGTTTTTTAAAATGCTCGAGATGGCTTTTTGTGACTATCTTATACAGATTCCTTATACCCGTCTGGTTTTTGGCAATAAGAATTATATGGTACGGTCTGAATCTCCGCCTTGTTGCCGCAGTCTTTCTGTGCCCCTGTATATACGCGTTTATTTCGTAGAGCTTTTCTATACCCTCCTGCTTCATTTTGCCAAGCATTTCCGCAAGCATAAGACCCGTTGTCACCGCGTCGTCCGACGCCCTGTGGTGCTTGAAATCCGGCAGGCCAATAAATCCCGCCACCGTATCTAGCTTATGATTTTTAAGCTCCGGGTACAGCCCCTGCGCTATCGTAAGCGTATCGATGTAAACAGGCTCAAATGCAATGCCGTTTCTTTCGCACGCCTGCGAGATGAATCCTATATCAAAGCTCGCGTTATGTGCGGCCATGGCCCTGTCTCCGGCAAAATCGAGAAACATCCTGACCGCCTCTATCTGTGACGGCGCGTCGCGCACATCGTCGTTCGTTATGCCCGTAAGCTGCTGGATATTGTACGGAATAGGCCGCTCAGGGTTAACAAACGTGTCAAAACGCGCGATCTCCTCTTTACCGCGCATTATGACGGCGCCTATTTCCGTTATCACGTCCGTATACGCGTCAAGGCCGGTAGTTTCAATGTCAAAGACAACTATCTCATCGTCAAGCGCCTTATCCGACTCGCCGTATACTGAGAGTACGTCATCGACATCATTTCTGAAATAGCCCTCAACGCCGTACAGCACCTTTATTTTGTCGCCTGCGGCCTTCATCGCATCAGGGAATGACTGACAAACCCCGTGATCCGTAATCGCGATTGCCGGATGTCCCCACTGTATGGCTCTTTTGATGACCTCGGCCGTATCGGTGATAGCATCCATCGCCGACATTTTCGTATGTAGATGCAGTTCAACGCGTTTTTCCGGTGCGTTGTCAAATCTTTTTACTTCCTCCTGCGATATGGAGATATTTCTCGGCTCGATGGCGATATCCCCGTCGTATCTGTTATAACTCACATTTCCGAAAACCGTCAGATACATACCCTTTTTGATTTTTGAAACGATCTCGCCGGCGTTTTCATCGCTCATATATTTTGAAACTCTAATAGAGCCCGTGTTGTCGGTGATATCGAAGCTAAGTACAAAAGCGTTCCTTTTTTGTATCTCGCGGCTGTCAACGGCAAACACCTTGCCCTTCACCGTCACTCTGCCCGACTCAAGCGTTATTTCCGACATAGGCACGGGCTTGTCCTTTATGCTCCTGCCCATGATTACCTCTTCCGGCTGCCGGGATTTTCTAACCGGTTTTGCGCTTTTTTCTCGCACCGGCTGAGCCGAGGCCGCAGGATAAGACGGCGTTATTTCCACACGGCTCAATCCGAACTCCTCGGCGATGCTCCCCTCTGCCAGCTTCAAGCAGCTCGGCGATATTCTCGCTTTAGCGCCGAGATTTATTTTCATTATCATGCTCGCCTGATCCACAGTAGCGTTAATTACTTCTGCGTCCTTGAATGCAGGCGCAATGCTTTCGCTTTGCGTGCAAAACGGAAACATCTCAAAAAATGAGACTGCTGCCATTTTATTCCTCCCGAATATATCCTACTCCTCGTTAATCAGTCTTATAAGCTCGTCCGCAAGCGTATCCATAGGCACTTTCCGAACGATTTCCCCTTTCATGAAAAGTACACCCTCGCCGTTTCCGCCGGCAAGGCCGTAATCGGCGGCCGACGCCTCTCCCGGTCCGTTTACGGCACAGCCCATAACTGCTACCGTGATATTTTTCTTACATCCGGCAAGCTTTTCCTCGACCGCTCCCGCGATTTTTATCAGATCGATGTTGCACCTGCCGCAGCTCGGACACGATATAAAGGTCACGCCGTCTTCCCTCAGCCCGGCGGCTTTTAAAAGCTCTATCCCGGCCCTTACCTAACGCTCTGGAGGCGCTGTCAGCGAAACGCGGATCGTATCTCCGATCCCCTCCATAAGAAGCGCCCCTATTCCGACAGCCGATTTTATCGTACCGGCATATTCCGTTCCGGCCTCCGTAACGCCGAGATGGAGCGGGTAATCCGTCTCCTCGGCAAGCATCCTGTATGTAGCGACCGTAAGAGGCACGTCCGATGCCTTTGCCGATATACATATATCATCAAAGTCAAATTTATTAAGCAGTCTGACGTGTCCCATCGCGCTCTCAAAGAGAGCGCGCGCAGTTACTCCGCCGTATTTTGCCAAAAGCTCCTTTTCAAGGCTTCCGCCATTTACGCCGATCCTGATAGGTATGCCTTTTAGCCTGCACTCATTTACAACGGCTTTAACTCTGTCTTCTCCGCCGATATTTCCCGGATTTATTCTGATCTTATCAGCGCCAGCTTCAGCGGATTC
Source organism: uncultured Oscillospiraceae bacterium (assembly GCA_944386855.1). Classification (GTDB taxonomy): domain Bacteria; phylum Bacillota; class Clostridia; order Oscillospirales; family Oscillospiraceae; genus CALXCR01. The sequence continues at coordinate 7,081 of CALXCR010000110.1, read as the reverse complement.
TATCGCAAGCTTATAGTCGAAATGTATATCGGCAACAATCGGAATGTTAAACCGCTCTTTATACGATGCTATCGCCCTTGCCGCCTCTTTGTTCGGCACGGCAAGACGCACGATTTCACATCCGGCGTCGCAAAGACGCTGTATCTGCGCAGACGTCGCCTCAACATCCTCCGTTTTAGTATTTGTCATCGACTGCACCGTTACAGGCGCTCCGCCGCCTATTTTTATACCACCGGCGGATATCTGTTTCTTAGCCATTTATTACCCTCGCTATGTCGTTGAACATCACTACCGCCATAAGTCCAAGCAGAAGGACCATACCGGCGGCATGTATATATCCCTCGTATTTGGGATCTACATGCTTTCTCGTTATCTTTTCCACGATCCACGTCACGATCAGCAGGAAAACTCTGCCGCCGTCAAGCGCCGGTATCGGGAGCAAATTCGTGATCGCAAGGCATATCGCGACAAATGAGCAGAGATATGCGATATTGAGAAGCCCGTCGGCGACCGTGGGCGACGACGTCCCCACATCGTTTATGACGTCGACTATTCCGACCACTCCTGCCATATCCTGTATACCGGCAGCGCCGCTTATGAGATCGGAAAAGCTCATCTGAACCATTCTGATAAAATTATACGCTGTATACAGAGAGTATTTTGTTTTTTCAAGCGCTGTCGCCTCTATGGTTTTAAACGTGATTCCATAGCGGACGAGTTCCTCCCCGTCGATAACGTAAGTCTCCTGACGAAGTGCATAATTCTCGAGCGTTATCTCGTTTCCGTCACGCATTACGACCATATCTACCGTCCCGTCCGTCGAGCGCGACATATACGTTGAGAAATCATTTGAGTAGAATATTCGATGGCCGTCGATGCTGATAACGGTATCGCCCTCCATCAGCCCGCTTTCGCCGCCGTATTTAAAACCATCAACAAGCGTGTCAACCGTCGGGCTCACAAATACCGTGGCATTAGAGTAGACCAGGAAAATTATTATAACACCGAGCACAAAGTTCATAAAAGCGCCTGCAACGAGGATTATAAGCTTTTTCCAAAGCGCCTGGCTCGTAAATGCGCGGGGATCGTCCTTTTCCTCATCTTCGCCCTCCATCGCACAGTATCCGCCGATCGGAAGCGCGCGGAGCGCGTACAACGTCTCTCCCTTTTGCCTTTTATAGATGGCGGGACCCATACCGATCGAAAACTCATTTACTTTCACGCCGCACGCCTTTGCCGCTATAAAGTGGCCGAATTCATGCGATGCGATAAGTATCCCAAACGCCAATACTGCTAAGATAATATACATACATTATACCCTTCCAAAAACAAATTTGCGTGCTTCCGTGTCCGCATCCAAAATATCTTCAAGTGAACCGGCAGCGCTGCCTCCGAATTTATCGACAGCGCTTTTTATCAGCTCGTATATGTCAAGAAAACCGATCCTATCCTCGAGGAAAAGAGATACGGCCGCCTCGTTTGCGGCGTTCATCACAGCGCACGAGACGTCATGCCTGCCGGCAAGCTCACGGGCCAGCTTCAGGCAGGTGAACACATCCTCGTCGGGTTCTTCAAATGTCAGCGCGCCGAGCTTTGTGAGATCGAGCTCCGGCGCGACAGCGTCATGCCTTTCGGGATATGTAAGCGCAAGCTCAATGGGAATGCGCATATCGGGCACTCCGAGCTGGGCCATAACGGAATTGTCTCTAAACTCGACCATAGAGTGTATAACGCTCTGCGGATGTACTAAACCCTTTATCTGCTCCGGTCTCGCTCCGAAAAGGTGCATTGCCTCGATAAACTCGAGCCCTTTATTCATCATAGTAGCGGAATCGATTGTTATCTTAGCGCCCATACTCCAGTTTGGGTGACGGAGGGCCTGTTCCTTTGTGATGTCAGCCAGTTCCTTACGTTTTTTCCCTCGAAACGGCCCACCCGAAGCCGTGAGAAGTATCCTCTTCAGTTCTCCCTTTCGTCCGGCCATAAGGCATTGGAAAATAGCCGAATGCTCGGAATCGACAGCTATGATCTCAGCTCCTTTTTCAGCTGCTCTGCTCATGACAATGTGCCCCGCACATACGAGCGTTTCCTTATTTGCCAGCGCGATGCGCTTTTTTGCATCTATTGCCGCAAGCGTCGGCTTAAGTCCTGCAGTTCCCACAACGGCTGTTATGACCGTGCCGGCCGACCCCACGGCAGCCGCCTCAATAAGCGCGTTTTCCCCGCCGTAGACCGTTGTTTTTGTGTCGAACACCCTTACCCTCAGCTCCGCCGCGGCCTTCTCGTTGCGCAAAATGGCAATCTCCGGTACAAACTCGCGAATCTGTTTCTCCATCAAATTGACATTGCTGTCGGCCGCAAGCGCACTGACTCCGAAACGAAGCTTCCTAATAACATCAAGGCTCTGCCGGCCGATAGAGCCGGTGGAGCCCAGTATTGATATCATATGTTTCATAATTACTGCCTTATTTAGCAAAAAATGTATATCGTGAACAATTTTTTCTTATAGCATGCGCATCCTAACTGCGTACGCGCGCCTCGACGCACTACAGTATTTGGAACAGCTCCGCCGACATGAAAATTATCGGCGCGGAAAAAATTACGCTGTCAAATCTGTCCAGTACTCCCCCGTGCCCCGGCAGGATATATCCATAGTCCTTGACACGGCACTGCCTTTTTATCAGTGAAAACGCGAGATCGCCGAGCTGTGAAGCAAAACTTCCTATGGCACCGCAGATAATAAGCGCAAACGCATTAAAGCGTATTCCCTCGAGCAGATACGCCATAAGTCCGAAGAGCATAGCGCCGATTAGGGCGGAAAGTATCCCGCCGACGCAGCCTGCTACAGTCTTATTGGGGCTGACTTCAGGAAAGGCCTTCTGGTTTCCGAAAAACTTTCCGAAAAAATATCCCCCTGTATCCGAACTCATCGATATAAAAAACGGCAGCACAACGTAGAGATACCCATATCTCGTCATGCGGACATTGATCATCGTGGACAAAAACCACGGTATCATAACACCGGCAAACAGTGATCCAAACAGCTCTCCCATATACAGCGGATTGCCCTGGTCATATCTGCGTATGGCGTCCGCAAAAATGCCCGAGACAAATAATACTGCCGTCCCGCAGACAAAATACTCTCTGACCGGCATCCCGTAGCAATGGTATGTTATTGCCGGGAGCGCCGCCGCCGAAAGCATCGTAAAGGTCCGCATATTTATACTTGATTTTACGGCAATGACGCGCATAAATTCATACGCCGCTAAAACAGATATTATCAGTACGCCGATATATGTCCCAACGGGCGGCGCAACCATAAAAAGCGTAAATAAGATCGGCAGCCCAATAGCGGCCACTATGAGTCTTTTTTTCATCGTGTATTACTTCACGCCCCCGTATCTCCTATCTCTTTTCTGATACGCCAGCAAAGCCATATCCATATCTTTCCTGCTGAAATCAGGCCACAATACGTCTGTGAAATAAAGTTCAGAATATGCCGCCTGCCAAAGCAGGAAATTAGACAGCCTCTGTTCGCCGCTCGGTCTTATAATCAGATCCGGATCCGGCAGTCCCATTGAATACAGATAATCGGAAAAGCTCTCTTCATTTACAGCCTTCCCGCTGCGTTTATATTCCTCGGCATATGCACGGACTGCGCGCAGGATCTCATCGCGCGCGCCGTAGTTTACACACAGGTTTACCTGCACGCCCTCAAATTTCTCGGATATCCTCTCTGTTTCGGCCGCAAGCTCACGAAGCTTTGGCGACAGCGCGGTAAGATCGCCGAAAAATTTTATTTTTATCTTCTCTTTTTCCATTTTTTCAATGGCCTCGATCAGATACTTCTCAAGAAGTGTCATTATCGCGGCGACTTCTTCAGGCGGCCGCTTCCAATTTTCAGTTGAAAAGGCGTACACCGTTAAATATTGTACGCCAATTTCCTTGCAGTATGCGGCAATATCGCGAAACGTCTCAGCGCCGGTAGCGTGGCCGGCCGAACGCGGCAGCCCGCGTTTTTTTGCCCATCTGCCATTTCCGTCCATGATGATTGCAACATGGCGGGGGAGCTTTTCGAGATTAAGCTTCCCCCCCTGTTTTTTTCTGAACAATCCCATCAAATCTCAGCCAATTCTTTTTCTTTTGCCGCTGTTATCTTGTCGATCTCCTTAATAAAATCATCGGTGATCTTCTGCATTTCCTTTTCAATATCCTTGAGATCATCCTCGGTGATTTCAGATTTCTTCTTCTGCGCCTTGAATGTCTCCATGGCATCACGGCGTATATTTCTCACCGCGACCTTTCCGTCCTCGCTGTATTTTCTGACCTGCTTTACAAGCTCCTTACGGCGCTCCTCGGTAAGCTGGGGGAACACAAGGCGTATAACCTTGCCGTCGTTCTGCGGATTGATGCCTATATCTGACGCCTGTATCGCCTTCTCTATCGTTTTGAGAAGCGTCGTATCCCACGGCTGGATAACAAGCGATCTGGGATCGGGCGAGCTTATCGTTCCGACCTGATTCAGCGGAGTGGGCGTACCGTAGTATTCGACTCTTATCTGATCAAGCACCGCGGGATTTGCCCTGCCCGCTCTTACTGCGGAAAACTGGTTTTGAAGTGCGTCCAAAGTTTTTGTCATTCTGCCTGTATATTCGCTGTACATAAATATTCCCTCCTGTTTATTATATATTACACTCGTTTTCTTACTCTTTTACTATCGTGCCGACTTTTTCGCCCATAACCGCCCTGTATATATTCTCCGGGTCTTTCAAGGCAAAAACTATTACCGGAATCTTATTGTCCATCGACAGCGACGTAGCCGTCGAATCCATTACGGCCAAATGCTTTGCCAATATCTCATCGTATGTTATTTCATCATATTTGACGGCATCGGGGAACTCTTTCGGATCGGCATTGTATACGCCGTCTATGTTCTTAGCCAGGAGTATCGCCTCTGCCTTTATCTCGGCGGCACGCAGAACGGCGGCCGTATCGGTTGAAAAATACGGGTTTCCCGTTCCCGCGCCGAATATAACGACTCTGCCGTTATTGAGGTGCTTGTCCGCCTTGAGCCTTATATATGGCTCTGCAACGGCGCGCATCTCAATGCCCGTCTGAACTCTGACCGGCACATCCATCTGCTCTAACACATCGGCAATAGCCAGACAGTTCATAACCGTCGCGAGCATCCCAATATGATCCGCTCTCGAGCGCTCCATATTCTCACCTGCGCGTGCGCCTCTCCAGAAATTTCCGCCTCCAACGACAATGCCTATTTGCACTCCCTCGGCCAGGCACTTTTTCAGTACAGTACACACGCTTCTTATTATGTCAAAATTAAGACCTGTTTTTTGATCTCCTGCAAGTGCCTCCCCGCTGAGTTTCAGAAGGACGCGCTTATACTTGGGGGGCTTTTTTCCTGTCGTCTCCATGTCTTAAATTCCTCCATAAAAAGTTATATTTCGTTTTAAATCTTCAACCTGTTATATTGTAATATATTTCTGCTTAAATTGGAATAGTGTTTTAAATTTTTTTACTTTTCAATATCGCCGTGCAAAGGGAGACTACTGCATTTTTACCATTAATTTAACCTTTTTTACGGTGGGTTTATCATTTATAATAGATAAAAAAGCACAAACGGAGTTTCCCGCCATGTATGTACAAAACCAAAGCAACGCGTCTTTCGTATTATACCTTAACCAGACCGATCTCTGTCAATACGACATATCGCCTGATTCCCTCACTCCGGAGGACGCGATAGAACTTTTTAAAAGCCACTTCCAGCCCCCCGATTCGCGTCCTTACATAGTGTCTCAGATCGAACTCTTCCCCGGCAAGAATGAACTTATGATGTTCATCCACACCGAAGATACTGCGCCCGCACTTTTCTCTTTTGAAGATATTGAGCAGCTCATCTCAGCAGCTGCCGCCGCGCCCAAGTCATGTGCGTCGTCTCTGCTATTTTACGACGGGGATTATATAATGGCCGTATGGCCTCCGGATTCCCCGTTGTCGCTCTTACTCAGCGAATACGGCCGCGAACTTTTATGTCCCTCACACATATATTTCCATATTTTGGAGCATGGCAAAACACTCATAATGTATGATGCCATAAAAAAATTAAAAGAATCGTTTTCCAAATAGATACTAATTCCTTGACATCTGTGCTATACTTTAGATTAGTAAATTTTGGAAGGAGGAGGTCAATGTCACCTAAAGCATCCGGCGTAAAGCAGATCACGAAAAACAGAAAAGCATACCACGACTATTTTATTCTCGAGACCTTTGAAGCCGGCATCGAGCTTGCGGGGACAGAGGTAAAATCGATCCGCATGGGCAATTTAAATCTCAAGGACTCCTTCTGCTCCATAAAAAACGGCGAGATATTCGTATACGGCGTCCATATCAGCCCATATGAAAAAGGTAATATTTTCAATCGCGATCCCGACCGCCCGCGCCGGCTTCTGATGCACAAGCGTGAGATAAACCGGCTCTATGGTAAAATAAAGCAGGACGGGCTCACGGTCATACCGCTTTCGGTATATCTCAAAAACTCGCTCGTGAAGTTTGAAGTGGGGCTTGCCCGCGGCAAAAAACTGTACGACAAGCGCGACGCCGCGGCCGCGCGCGACGCCAACCGCGAAATGGACAGAGTAATTAAGGAAAGGAATTCATACTGATTCAAAATCCTGTTGTAACAATAGAAATGGAAAACGGCGATATAATAAAGGCAGAACTTTATCCTGATATTGCCCCAATAAGCGTAAATAACTTTATCTCACTTATTAATAAGCACTTTTATGACGGACTTATATTCCACCGCGTTATACCCGGCTTTATGATCCAGGGTGGCTGCCCTCTCGGTACAGGAACTGGCGGCCCGGGTTATCATATAAAAGGCGAATTTAAGCTCAACGGCTTTAAAAACAAACTTGACCACACACGCGGCGTTCTGTCAATGGCACGCGCCATGGCTCCGAACTCCGCGGGAAGCCAGTTTTTCATAATGCACGCGGATGCGCCGCATCTTGACGGGCAGTACGCCGCCTTCGGCAAAGTGATTTCCGGCATGGAAGCTGTT
>CALXCR010000109.1 GCA_944386855.1 uncultured Oscillospiraceae bacterium | reverse complement strand
CAGTTATGATGCAACTCCATATTATACTTGAAAAAACACAAAGGAGGACATCATATGAACATGAAAAAACTTATTTCCGCGATACTGTGCGTTTTAAGTGTCGCTTCTCTCTTTTCCGGTTGTCAGGCAGCGCCGGACACAGCCGTTGTAGCGGGTAAAAACGACGGTGTGTTCGAGTCTGCCTTAAACAGCAGCGCAGAGCCGGTAGAAAATGCAAATACGGAGACTTTTTCATATACAAACACCTTTAAGAGCACAGACGGAAAGATAGAGATTAACATAAATGATGATGAAGTCCAATACAGCGGAAATCCTATGCCTGTTCTGCGCGTTACGCCGCACAGCATAACGCCTGAGGAGGCAAAAACTGTATATACGGCGCTTTTTGGAGATACGCCGGCGTATGAGTATACTGAGGAGCTTACAAAAAGCGAGATAGAGGAGCGGATATTATATTATCAACAGATATCCCAATATGATTATGTGGTACAATCAGTAGAAGAAGAACACGCTATGAATCCACTCTCTGAGGAAGATAAAAAAGTAGAAATACAATTAAGAATGGCCGAACGGCGTGAACGACTAGAATATTATAAGACACTGTATGACGCAGCAAAAGAAGAGATAGCAACCCAAGAGTGTCAGTGGACATTTTATCCTCAGTCACACTATTATGCAGATTTTCCGTCATTTCAAGACAATGAATTTATTGATGCAGTGGAAAATATTATAGCTACTATGGAAATTAACGACCTACCTTATTGGTTTTACGTTACTAATCGCGATGCGGAAGATTTTAAAGTTCAATCAATATCTGCGAGTTGCTATGATGCAAAAGGAGTTATGAGTGAAGAAGAATTTTATAATCTTATAATAGACAATGATCTGTATTCTAAAGAAGAACCAACAGAGGAACAGGCTGAAAATGTCAAACAGCTTGCTTTGGACTATATAGAGAAGATGGACATAGGTGAGTGGGAGATCGCAGAGTGTCTGGGGCTTTATTATCCGTATTATGAGGGGTATTATTTCCGCCTCACGGCAACGCCTATATACGAAGGTATTTCAGTAACTAATCTCCCACAGCTCAGTGCGATAACGGGGCAGGAGGAATATGACTCAAATTATTACTATGAACAAATTTTATTCAACTTTAGTCCTGACGGAAGATTATTGGGCTTTGATTATACCGGCGCATTAGATGTAGTAGAAGTACCTAACGAGAGCGTGGCTGTTATGTCGTTTGACGAGATGACGGAGCGTATAGAGACGCAGCTGTCGCTCGACGATATCGGCATGTATCAGCTTTTCAGCAATGATCCGAACGCGCCGGCAGAGCTTGTGACGGATAAAGTTGTCATGGATATAACAGATATGGAGATAGGCTTTGCGAGGACAAAGGTCAAAGACGAGAGGTTTGATTTTTATCTTGTACCGTCAGTCACACTAAGCGGCAGCTACACGATGTACAATGAGAGCGGAGAAGCGCTATACACATACCCGGAAACGAATTTAGCAACACCGATACTGGTTCTCAACCTCGTCGACGGAAGCGTAATACACTACGCGCAGTAAGATTTCGCGCCCGCTGCGCGGGCGAGGGTTTGCCGCGCTTATAGCGCGGGGAGTTGTTACCATTTCTTTTTGCGCGCCCAAAAGAAATGGTAACCCAAAGAAAAGGGCGGCAAGGGGGATTCCCCCTTGATACCCCCCATAACGCCCGATGTGGGCACATTGTGCCGGTTTGCTTCTGCCTGCTACGCACATACATGGCTGCAGGCAGGGCCGTGAAGCTATAGTGCAGACTATCGTCAACCGTAGGGCATAACTTCTGAGGCTTTGTCCATGACGTACATAGGTGCGCGTAGCGCGGGGGTTTGCAAGGGGGGCATCCCCCTTGCTATGTTTTCTTTGGGCGTACCCGTTTCTTTGACATATATCAAAGAAATGGGTACATACGTCCCCCGCCGCCGTGGCGGCGCAGAAAACGGTTTAGTCGCAACGGCGGCAAAACGCCGCGCGGCGGCGCGTACGAATCAAAATTCTCTTGTTTTTTAACCTATAAGATTCCGTATGATTAAAAGACCAAGATAAATCATTTGATTTGCCTCGGTCTTTTTTTCTTTGTCCTGTGTGCGGTTGCGATTGTAGCCCCATAAACGCATTCCGCCCCGCCCAACAGCAGTGTCATCGCGCATTCGGAAAGTGTCGCGCCGGAAGTTACAATATCATCAATTATGAGTACCCGTTTACCGCCTACATCGGCGGCGAGCTTATATACGCCGGAAACATTGGCCTTCCTGCGCTCTATTTTGTTGATGCCGGACTGTGGCGGATTATCCCTGTGCTTTATAAGCATAGGCAACGCTTCTATATCCAAGATTTGCGCTATCTTTTCCGCTAAAAGCTGCGCCTGATTATAGCCGCGCGTCCGCATTCGTTTCGAAGATATCGGAATCCACGTTATTACGTCAAACTTCCCGTTAAGGTGCAATCTAATATATTCCGCCATTTCACAGGCAAAGAACGCATAATACCCCTTGCAATTGTTGAATTTAAACCGTTTGATAGCCTCGGCAAGCTCACCTTTATAAAAATATGGCGAACAAACCGCTTCAAGGAATTCATATTTATCCGTAAATCCTTTGTCACCTGCATACGGCAGCTTGGGCAGGCAACCGTCGCATACGTCACGCGTGTCGTTCATATTTAGTATTTTTCTACATATCAGGCATTTCCTGGGAAATAAAAGATCTAAAACAAAGTTCTGTAGTTTCATAATCGCCGCCTTCCATATATTTATATTGAGCTGCTGGTTTAAGAGAAATAAAACCGGTTTGCGGCGTTATGTTAAAACACAGCCACTTTTGATTATGGTCAGTAGTCGACAGAAAAGCGGTCTAAAAGGCCGTCCGAAAAGTGAAGCTGCATATCATCCGTTATAAACACGGCATATACGCCGTCAAGCGAGTCTATAAGACGAAGACCGTCCTCCAAGCCGAGCGCAAATACAGAGGTGCTGAGTGCGTCGCCGTCGACGGAATTTTCGCTTATAATCGTGACCGATACAAGACCGTTAATCACGGGATACCCGGTGTCGGTATCAAGAATGTGATGATATAAAGTCCCGTCAAGTGTAAAACAGCGCTCATAAACGCCTGATGTAACAACAGACATATCATCTATACCGATCGTCGCGATAGTTCTGGAGCTTTCAAAGGGATATTGCAGCCCGATTACAAAATCGGAGCTCACACTCCGTTTACCGACGCACAGGATATTGCCACCGAGGTTTATTATCGCCCGGTCAACCCCCTGTGAAATCAGATATTCTTTGAGCTTGTCAGCTATATAGCCTTTGGCGACGGCGCCGAGATCAATTACAGCTTTAGGGTCTTCAATCGTGACAGTATTGCCTTCAATTTCGATTTTCGACCAGTCAACGTGCGATACGGCCTCCTCAAGCTCCGCGCTGTCCGGCAAAGCGGGAGAATCCGTCTGAAAATTCCACATGGAGGAGACTTCTCCGATTGTGATATCGAGTTTTCCGTCGGAGAGCTCGCCGTAATACAGAGAAATCTTAATGAGTTCAAGGAGCTCGTCGGATACTTCCATCGACCGGCTGGCATTAAGGCGATAAAGTTCGCTGCGCTCGTCGGTGCGTGAAAAAATCAGCTCGTACTGCCGGCAAAGATCAAAACACGCATCGATCAGGGATTCATTGTAATTGCCATACAGCGTAATTGTGACGGCAGTGTTGAGCGCAAATGTAGTTTTTGAAACAGGCGATGGCCGCCTGCAATAAAATACGGCGGCAAAGATGCAGATTATAATAACCGCGCCGGCGAAAATAAATTTTTTTGACAATTTTAACACTCTTTTTATGTGTAAAAACATACAAAATTCCTTGCTATCAATAGTAAATGTGATATAATATCCGCATAGCGGATATTATATTTTGATATAAATCATTTTCCTCGCCGCGTTTGCGGCAACCGAAAAAGATGATAATTGTATCACATCTGCTTGCAGATATGATACAATGAACAATATATACGCGGAACATCATTAACTATACATACAGTTATTTTATAATCAAAGCAGCGCATTTGCAAGAGAATTTACAAAGCATGCCGCTTTTGTATCAAAAATAATACAATTTGGGAGGGAAAAAGGTGCAACTATCTAAACTGAGGGGCGTCCGTGTGCCGCATAGGAAAAACACGGCGGACAGCGCAGCAAAAAGGCTAAAAACGCCATCCGCCGTAACTATACCTATGGTAATGCATATCGGAGCGCCCGCAAAGCCCGTAGTTTCGCCGGGAGACAACGTAAAGGTGGGGCAGCTTATAGGAGAGGCCTCAGGGGCGGTGTCATCGCCCGTTTACGCAAGCGTTTCCGGCACTGTTAAGAGGGTAGAACCGTTTCTGCTTTCGAGCGGACAGTTTTCTCAGGCGGTGGTCATCGAGTCGGACGGAAAGCAGGAGCTTTTTGAGGAGCTTCCGCCGCCCGAAGTATCGGACAGGCAGAGCTTTTTGGACGCCGTGCGGAAAAGCGGAGTCGTAGGACTCGGAGGCGCCGGGTTTCCGACAGCGGTAAAACTCGACGTAGACCCAAACAGGATAGAGGCTATCATAATAAACGGCGCGGAATGCGAGCCGTACATAACGTCCGATACCAGGACAATGCTCGATGAAAGCGATAAGATCTGGGCCGGGATAGAGATGCTGCAAAAATATCTCGGCGTCAAAAGGGTCATCGTCGCGATCGAGGACAATAAAAAAAGCTGTATAGAAAAATTTGAAAACCTTGCTAAAGGTACATCGTCGGTTGAAGTCATGGCGCTTCCGTCCATGTACCCGCAGGGCGGCGAAAAAGTCCTCATCTATAATACGGTCGGAAGGATCGTGCCGGAGGGAGGCCTTCCGATTGATGTGGGCGTCATAGTTTTAAACTGCACGACTCTTGCCTGTATAGCACGGTACATCGCCTCGGGCGTCCCGCTAGTGGAAAAATGCGTTACTGTGGACGGTTCTGCCGTAAAAGAACCGAAAAACGTCATCGTTCCTATCGGAACGCCGCTTAAAGAAGTGTTTGAGGGCTGCGGCGGCTTTAAGTCGGAACCGAAAAAAGTTATATACGGCGGACCGATGATGGGCATCGCAGTGCCCGATCTTGACGCGCCCGTTTTGAAAAATACAAACGCGCTTTTGGCGCTCGACGAGAAAGACGCCGTAATTCCGAAGACGACTGCCTGTATAAAGTGCGGAAGATGTGTAAACAGCTGCCCGCTCGGTTTGATGCCGGCATCTATCGAGACGGCGTTTGAGCTGAAAAAGCCGGAGCAGCTTGAGGAGCTTAAAGTAAACCTCTGCATGGAATGCGGCTGCTGCAGTTTTGTATGTCCGGCAAGACGTCCTCTTGTACAGGTAAATAAGCTTGCAAAGACTATGCTTAGAAATTACCAGCAGGCAAAAAAAGCCGAGGAAGAGAAAAATAAGGCGAAAGCGGAGAAGGGGGCGGCCAAGATATGAACAAACTTCTGGTATCCGTATCCCCGCATATACGGCAGGGCGATACGACCGCGACTATAATGCGCGACGTGCTGATCGCGCTCGTGCCGGCGCTTGTTGCGTCAGTGATATTTTTCGGCGCGCGTGCACTCCTTGTTGCCGCTGTGACGATCGCCGTGTGTGTGCTGTCGGAGTGGGGATTTGAGAAGATAACAGGCAGAGAAAATACTATATACGACCTCTCTGCCGCCGTAACGGGGCTTCTGCTTGCGCTCAACCTCCCGGTGGATATCCCGATATGGCAGGCAATTTTCGGAAGCGCTGCCGCCATCATCATGGTAAAACAGCTTTTCGGCGGGATAGGCAAGAACTTTGCAAACCCCGCAATAACGGCGCGCGTTATAATGCTCATAGCGTTTGCAGGCCCTATGACGACGTGGCGCGCAGTAGGTGACGCAGTTTCATCGGCAACGCCTCTTGCACTCATTAAGGCGGGCGATATATCGTCTCTCCCGTCGCTTATGCAGATGTTCATCGGACAGAGGAGCGGCTCACTCGGAGAGACAAGCGCTTTGGCGCTTCTCTTAGGCGGTGCATACCTGCTGTATAGAAAGGTTATAACATGGCACACGCCTGTCGCTTTTATCGGTACGGTGTTCGTCTTCACGGCTCTGCTCGGAGAGCAGCCCGTATATCAGATCATGTCCGGCGGACTGATTTTGGGCGCGTTTTTCATGGCGACCGATTACTCGACGACGCCGTCAACGCCGCTAGGACAGATCATTTTCGGCATAGGCTGCGGACTTATAACAGTTCTCATAAGAGTGTGGGGCAACTATCCGGAGGGAGTGTCGTTTTCTATTCTCCTGATGAATATACTCACACCATATATCTCAAAGCTTACAAAGCGTAAACCGATAGGGGGTGTGAAAGCGTGACAAAAACAGACGTAAAAAAAGATTTTGTTATGCCCATCCTTGTCCTCACGCTCATATGTCTCATAACATCGGCGATCCTGTCGTACACGAACGATGTGACAGCGCCGATAATCGAGGAGACGGAGCGCTCGAGAGCGGAAGCGGCGCGGCTTGAGACGCTGCCCGAGGCCGACTCGTTTGAACTTATGACGCTTTCCGGCCTGCCCGAAACGATCACAGAGGTATACAGGGCTCAAAACGGCGCGGGCTATGTCTTTATGATAACGACGGACGGTTACGGCGGAAGCGACACAATGAACCTGATCTGCG
>CALXCR010000108.1 GCA_944386855.1 uncultured Oscillospiraceae bacterium | reverse complement strand
AATGCAATTCTAATCCTGCCGATGCTGTTACCACTGAAAAATGTACAAGAAAGATTCCCGATGTTCTAAGCGGGGAAGAGGTCGATCTGCTTCTTTCGCAGCCGGACACGACCGATTCTAAAGGCATCCGCGATAAGGCAATGCTGGAGGTGCTGTATGCCACCGGTATCCGTGTAAGCGAGCTGATCGCGCTTAACGAAACTGATGTGAATCTGACGGCCGGATTTATCCGATGCGGAAGCGGCAGTAAAGAGCGTGTTATTCCAATATATCCAACCGCCGTATCATCACTTGCAATATACATCAATGTAGTGAGAACCCAGCTTGTTTCAGCCTCATCCGAAACGGCGCTTTTCGTTAATATGAACGGCGAAAGGATGTCACGTCAGGGCTTTTGGAAGCTTATAAAAGTCTATCAGAAAAAGGCGGGGATATCTAAAGATTTAACACCTCATATGCTTCGCCATTCATTTGCGGCCCATCTGCTGCAAAACGGCGCCGATCTGAAATCGATACAGGAGCTCTTGGGCCATTCCGATATTTCGTCCACGCACATATACACATACATTGTAAAGCAGAAGCTTCAGGATATTTACAATAAATCGCATCCTAAAGCAAAGAAATAACCACAGCTTCATTATATATAGCAAGAAACCGGCTCTCAGATTAACTCCCTGAGAGCCGGTTTTGTAAATCCATCTTATATTTCAGCAAATTTTTCCTTTATCAGAGATTTTTTACAAACAACGCCCTTATTGCGTTCAAAACGGCAAGTATCATAACGCCGACATCCGCAAAAATGGCAAGCCACATATTAGCGATGCCAAGCGCCCCGAGTACAAGACATACAAGTTTGACGCCTATAGCAAATACTATGTTCTGGTATACAATACTCAAGCACTTGCGCGAAATTTTGATTGCCTTGGATATTTTCATCGGATCGTCGTCCATAAGCACAACGTCGGCCGCCTCGATCGCAGCGTCAGAGCCCATCGCACCCATGGCGATACCTATATCAGCACGGCGAAGCACAGGCGCATCATTTATTCCGTCTCCGACAAAGGCAAGTTTCTCTCTGTCGTGTTTTTCGCTTAAAAGCTCTTCTACCTTCTGCACCTTATCCGCAGGTAAAAGCTCGCTGTATATTTTATTAACGCCGAGTTCTGCACCGACCTGGTCTGCGACTTTTTTCGCGTCGCCTGTCAGCATAACCGTACTCTTTATGCCGGCTTTTTTAAGCTCCGCTACCGCCTGTTTTGAAGTAGGCTTTACAACATCGGAAATAACTATATGCCCGGCATATTCGCCGTCTATCGCCATGTGTATGATAGTACCGACACTGTGGCAATCAATATACGGTATCCCAAGCCGTCTCATAAGCTTATCATTTCCGGCGGCAATTTCTATACCGTCCACTTTTGCTGTGACCCCATTGCCGCTGATCTCCTCAATATCCTTAACACGCGAACGGTCTAGCTCCTTACCGTATGCGCGCTGTAAGCTCTTACTTATGGGGTGAGAGGAAGAACTCTCGACTAAAGCCGCATATTCTATAAGCTTTTCGTTTTCCATCTCATTGTGATGTATACCGTTTACCTCAAAAACCCCCTGCGTCAGCGTTCCCGTCTTATCGAAAACAACAATCTTGGTCTGCGACAGTGTCTCCAAATAATTTGAACCTTTTACAAGCACGCCGGCGTTGCTCGCTCCGCCTATTCCGGCAAAAAAGGAGAGGGGAATGCTTATAACAAGCGCACAGGGGCAGCTTATAACAAGGAATGTAAGCGCACGGTATATCCATATCTCCCAATCTGCCGATACACCCATGGCCAAGATCCGGACAAGCGGCGGAAGTATCGCAAGCGCAAGCGCCGATATACATACGGCGGGGGTGTAGATCCTTGCAAATTTGGAAATAAAATCCTCTGATTTTGATTTGCGTGACGAGGCATTTTCTACCAGATCGAGTATCTTGGAGACGGTAGATTCTCCAAACTCCTTAGTTGTCTGAATCTTCAAAACACCTGTCATGTTTATGCATCCGCTTATAATCTCATCTCCGGCAGAGACGTCGCGCGGAAGGCTTTCGCCTGTGAGTGCGCTTGTATTCAAACTTGATGTGCCTTCAAGCACAATACCGTCGATCGGCACTTTTTCACCGGGCTGGACGACTATTACGCTGCCTATCTCGACCTCATCCGGGTCTACCCGCTCTAATTTACCGTTCTGCTCTATATTTGCATAATCCGGCCGGATATCCATAAGGTCACTGATATTTCTGCGGCTCTTTCCAACGGCATAACTCTGAAACCACTCACCGATTTGATAGAAAAGCATAACGGCTATCGCCTCAAGATACTCTCCATTTTCGTAGACTGCGAGTGCCAAAGCCCCTACTGTCGCAACCGCCATCAGAAAATTCTCATCAAAAACCTGACCGTTCACAATCCCGCGGATAGCTTTTTTAAGAATATCATAGCCAATGATAAGATAATTTATCATGTAGCATACAAGACGAAGCCAGCGCCCCGCCGTCGGAAACAGGAATTCATCCACTCGATCAAACGCCTCTACCGGAAGCGACTGAAGCGCTAAAAGCATTAAAGTAGATACAAATATGCGGATCAGCATAATTTTTTGCTTTCTTGTCATGCCGCTGTTAGGGCGCTGCCCAATTATATACAGCACTGCCGACATGATTATCACGACAATAAGCAATCCATTAACAACAATCTCTTGCATTTTAATCTCCTTTAGATTTCAAGGAGAACGCCCTTAAAGCCACTGCTTAAAGGGCGCTTCCTCATACTTTAAAATAAATCTTACATAAAGATTTCGCAGTCAGGCTCGACCTTTTTACACGCCTTTAAAACATTGTTCATAACATCGGCCGGCTGATGCCCGTCGGCAAAATGTACTATCATTTTCTGTGTCATAAAGTTCACCACAGCATCCATAACGCCTGGTGTCTTTTTTGCGGCATTTTCCATAAGATTTGCGCAGTTTGCGCAATCGACTGCGATTTTGTATGTTTTTTTCATAATAAGAAACTCCCTTCATGAAATCATTTTTAATTATTCAACAATTGCTTAATTGTTTATCTTTATAATATACAAGAGCCGGCCGTCCGTCAATAGCTTTTCTGTCTGTCTTTCTGTTTGGGATAAAAGAGTTTCCGTTTGGGCAAATCTGCTCCTCGCTTTAATATTTATGCGCAGCGTGTTATAATAAAAATAGAGCTTTATAGCGCTCGATTTAGTATCCCTTTTGCGGAGATTGCGCAAAAAATCGATTATACCATTAACTTAGTAATTAGGAGGGAACGGCATGACAAATATCCATTTGCCTCATGACCACGGCCAGAAAATAGAACAGGAACTTGAACATATGCCTAATGTGGAGGAGTTTCAAATAGTGTCCGATATTTTCAAGCTTCTCTGCGACGGCAGCCGTGTGCGGATCTTCTGGCTGTTGTGCCACTGCGAGGAGTGCGTGATCAATATAGCAACTCTTGTCGGCATGACAAGTCCCGCTGTCTCACACCATCTGCGCCAGCTGAAAAACAGCGGCCTTATTGTCAGCCGCAGAGAGGGTAAAGAGGTATATTACAAAGCTGCCGATACGGAACAGGCTCAACTTTTGCATATTATAATAGAAAAGATGGTTGAGATCTCCTGTCCATCTCAAAATTGATTTCAGGAAATGTCAGGAGGTGAGTTATGACAGGCAAAAGTGTTGAAAAAATAAAAAAAGCGTTAAACGGCATAAGCTACGGCGTGTTTGATATCACAAGTTTTGGCCACGATGACCCTTTTGACGCCGGAATGGCACGACGGATGTCTGTTTCTGCCGATGGTAAGGGAAAGATCGATGAATATGTCCTTTTTCCGGGTGTCACCGCAGCGTTTCATCAATATATGGCGGATGAGGTGCATTTTAAACACGATCCGAAACGATTTGTTTTGCACATAGACTACTGCGACACCGGTCGTATTGGATGGAATATCGGAGGCGAGACTTTGTATCTCGGGGCAGGCGATATGTGCATCCATTCGTCTACAGGATGTTCCGACTCGGCTATGGCTCTTCCCCTGGGATATTACGACGGTATCTCATTCTCTGTTGATCTCCGTGCCCTGAAAACCTGCTGTCCGCCGATTGTACATGAAGCCGGCTTTGACGCCGACATGGTATATGAAAAGTTCTG
>CALXCR010000107.1 GCA_944386855.1 uncultured Oscillospiraceae bacterium | reverse complement strand
TCGGAGATGTCGACTCCGCTCTCGCCCGGGAACAGGCGGTAGCTCCTGCCCTCTTTTGCGAGTGCCTCTTTGTCGGTCGGGAACTCGGCGTGCGGCATATCGCAGATATGGAAACAGTCGATAAGCTCCGGCGGGCAGTTTTTGACATCCTCAGGCGTTGCATTCTGATAGTACAGGTGCATGATGTCGACCGTTATGCGCGCGTTCGGGCGGTTGACCTCCTTAAGGACTTTCTGTGCTTTCTTTATATCGTCGCATACGCCCCATCCCACAAACTCTAGCGTTACGGTGACGCCGTAGTCGGCAGTTACGTCGCAGAGTTTTGCAAATCTCTCAAGAGCCATATCCTCGTTTTCCGTCCAGATGCTCGTCTGAACGCCGTTGATACCGTGTTTACCGGCAAATTCAAATACTTTTCTGAACTTTTCCGGGTCAGGTGATACGCCCATTCCAAACGGATGCGGGTTGTCGGGGTCGTCGATGATGCAGTTGCCGAGGCCGTGCAGCATAACGCCGGTCTCATCAAGTGCTTTTTGAACCTTGTCCCAAAGCTCGGGCTTTTCTACAACCTCGGGTATCTCACCGCCGCGTGTCAGCAGCATTGCGCCGCACACGTCGTATCCCTGACGCGCCGTATTGTAGACCTTTTCCCAAAGCTTGGGGTTCATGCTGTTGATCTTCCAAAGTTTTCTCATCGTTTTCTCCTTTCGCCGGCGTCTTGCGCCCGCTCAATTTATTATATGGTTTCAAATTAACACATAATGCGTAAAATTACAATACTAACATTGTTTTTTTACAACACAAAACCGTTGCCCACTGATTTTTCATTTTCAATCAAGCGCATCATCTGTAAAAACGCAAAAACAGCCGCAGGACGACCTGCGGCTGTTTTATGTAACTTCATGATATCCGCTCTGCCTGAGCAAGCAAGCGGCTATTTAAGCGACAGAACTTAAAACCTGCCTATTAGAGCGGAATGTTGTGATCTCTGTAGTACTGCTTGCAGATCTCAAGCGTACGGCAGTTGTACTCGAACTCGCCCCATGCGCCAACTCTCTCGGGATTCGGGATCTCCGGCATAATAAGAGCCGTATCGGGGATAGCGCGGACGTACTCGGAGATGTCGACTCCGCTCTCGCCCGGGAACAGGCGGTAGCTTCTGCCCTCTTTTGCAAGCGCTTCCTTCTCCGTCGGGAACTCGGCGTGCGGCATATCGCAGATATGGAAGCAGTCGATAAGCTCCGGCGGGCAGTTTCTTATATCATCCGGCGATGCGTTCTGATAATACAGGTGCATGATATCAACAGTGATGCGCGCGTTCGGGCGGTTAACCTCTTTGATGATCTTCTGCGCCTTCTTTATGTCGTCGCATACGCCCCACGCTACGAACTCGAGCGTTACGGTGACGCCGTAGTCGGCGGTTACGTCACAGAGCTTTGCAAATCTCTCAAGAGCCATATCCTCGTTTCCCGTCCAGATGCTCGTTTGAACGCCGGTGATGCCGTGCTTGCCGGCAAACTCGAAGTACGGTCTGTACGTTTCGGGATCTGGAGAGATGCCCATTCCAAACGGATGCGGGTTGTCGGGATCGTCGATAATGCAGTTGCCAAGGCCGTTTAAGAACAGTCCGGTCTCGTCAAGCGCCTTTTGAACCTTGTCCCAAAGCTCAGGATGCTCTACTATCTCCGGCGCGTTTCCGCGGAACGGAAGAAGCATAGCTCCGCAGGCGTCGTATCCCGCGCGGTACATGTTGTAGATGTTCTCCCAAAGATGGGGCGCTCTACCCATGCCTTTCCACAATTTTCTCATTTGAACAAACTCCTTTCAACGGCAGACATACTGCCGTCTTTTAATATTAATAGTCTAATTTTACCATAATAAGAAAAAAATACAACCGTGTTATTAAAATTAAAATATAAAAAATCCGAACTCAAAATTTGTTCAATTTGCTTGACTGGAAATTTGGCCGTATATATAATTTTACATGAATTCCAGTATATTTAAGGTGTGTTTTATGGAAACCAGAAAACTTCTCGTCAAAAAGCTGTCGCCAAACGCCGTCATGCCGAAATACGCCTCGTCCTCCGCCGCGGGTGCCGATATATACGCCTGTATCGACGAAGGAGTCGCGATAGCGCCGGGCGAAACGGCTCTCATACCAACAGGCATCGCACTGCGCATACCGGACGGGTACGCCGGATTTGTCTTTGCGCGCAGCGGACTTGCGACGAAAAATGGCATTGCGCCGGCAAACAAGGTCGGCGTAATAGACAGTGATTACCGCGGCGAGCTTATGATATCGCTGTATAACCAGAGCGCCGCTGAATACATCGTGATGCCCGGCGAGCGCATCGCGCAGCTTGTAATAATGCCGGTGGTCACCGCGTTATTTGAAGAGGCCGGCGAGCTTGACGTAACAGAGCGCGGCAACGGCGGCTTTGGCTCTACGGGATCGCTGTAACAGCGCGGTCAGCTCGATTAAATACCGTTTTCGGTTTGCGCATAACGCCGGAAACGCAAGCTTACTACCCCATCTGCCTCCGCAAAGCAAACAGCCATTTGCTTTAACGGCTTTAAAAGCGGAAACCGGCGTGCATTTCAATGCACGCCGGCTGTTAATTCTTGTATTCGCGGTGTTAAAACGCCGCATTTTTACCGCTCATCTGCAAAATTTCTCGACATAGGAGTCAAGCGCAGTCTGAATGATCTTTTTCGCCGCGTCTGAGCCCTGTACCGCATCTGTAACCTTGGGCTCTTTGCCCTCCAGCGTTTTGTATACGCTGAAAAAATGTCTCATCTCCGCAAAAATATGCGGCGCGAGCTCTGTCAATTCGTGATACACATTATAGTTCGGATCGTTAAACGGGACGGCTATGATCTTATCGTCGAGTTTTCCGTTGTCCGTCATCGTCATTACGCCGATCGGATAACAGCGGACGAGGCTCATCGTGCGGATCGTCTCGCTTGCGAGCACCAAAACATCCAGCGGATCTCCGTCATCGGCATAGGTCCGTGGAATAAAGCCGTAATTTGCCGGATAATGCGTCGACGTGTATAAAATGCGGTCAAGTATTATCGCACCCGTCTCTTTATCGAGCTCATACTTATTTTTCGAGCCTTTTTCAATTTCTATGACTGCGATAAAATCATCGGGAGATATCCTTGACGGCCTTATATTGTGCCATAAATTGTGCATAAATCCGTTACCTCTGGTTTAAAAATATTATGCGCGGATGCTTTGTGCCGCATCGCCCGATGCGGCTGTGTATGTCTTTATATATCCGCAAAATCCTCGTACTCGTCATAATAATCACAGTTTTCGACCTTGAAAGCCGGGCTGGAAAAGATATTTTCCCTGAGCTCGCACAGGAAATCTTTCGTCCTCGACAGGAAGTTATATATCCTGTCACGGTAAATGATAATAAGCGCAGCTGCGGAAATCGCAACGACAATGACGCCTATAATGGTAAATATGCAGGTTTTATTAGAACTGCGTTCCCTCATAGTTTTAACCTCCATTAATATTTTTTACAATCTATATATATTTTACCTAAATTGCCGGAAAAATACAAGGGATAAAGATTACTATTTGAATATGTTTTATTTATACTTGTAGTTTCGTATTTTTTGTATTATAATATTTTGACTGAGGAAGCGTTCCTGCTTTTGACGTATAAACTTTCTATTTATGAACGGAGTTGATCAGATGATAAAGCTGCAAGCCGAAAAAGGTCTAATATATATAACCAGCAATGTTTTTGCAAATCTAGTCGGAGACGCGGCGACAAGCTGCTTTGGCGTAAAAGGCATGGCTAAGCGTTCGCTCAACGACGGGCTTGTACACCTTTTGAAACGTGAAGCCATGAGCAAGGGTATATATATATCCTATGAGGATGATGCGGCCGTTTCCATAGAACTGCACATCATCGTTGACAGAGGGGTCAATATTCCCGCCCTTTGCCGTAGCATAATTCAGGAAGTCAAGTACAAGGTCAAGACCGTCACAGGCGTTGATGTGAACAAGGTCAATGTTTTCATCGACTCCATTTCTGCGGACTGAATTTCAGTCTGGCAGAACATTACGACATTAAACGGAGGAAATCGAGTTGATACAAGTAATAGACGGCAAAACATTTAACGACATGATAGTAAATGGTGCCGCGCTGATCGAAACGCATAAGCAACAGATAAATGAGCTTAACGTATTCCCCGTCCCTGATGGTGATACCGGGACAAATATGAGCCTTACAATAAACTCAGCCGTCGCTGAACTTAAAAAGAAAGCGCCTGACACGGTCGGAGACGTCGCTGTCATCACAGCAAACGCGCTTTTAAGAGGCGCGCGCGGAAACAGCGGCGTTATCCTTTCACTGCTTTTTCGAGGTATAGCAAAGGTATTAAAGCATCACGATACGGCGGACACAGTCCTTTTGGCCGAAGCTCTTGAAGAGGGTGTTTCCGCGGCATATAAGGCGGTCATGAAACCGACGGAGGGTACTGTTTTAACCGTCGCAAGACTTGCGGCGAAAGAAGCTACAGATATCTGCGGCAGTGTTGACGACGTTGAGGAATTTCTCGATATAGTTATTGAAAAAGCCCGTGAGACGCTTGCCCAGACGATAGATCTAAACCCCGTTCTCCAAAAGGCCGGCGTGGTAGACGCAGGCGGTATGGGCTTCATATGCCTGCTCAAAGGCATGCGCAAGGCTTTGTGCGGTGAAATGGTCGTCGTTGACAGCGATGACACCATTGCCGCCGAAAATATTTTCTCAGAGTTTGACACGGATGACATCAAATACGCATACTGCACCGAGTTTATCGTAAACCGCGAGACATATAAGTCTCCGGAAGTTCTCCGCGATTATTTAAGCGGCATCGGCGACAGCCTCGTATTTGTCGAGGACGATGACATAATAAAAGTTCACGTTCACACAAATGAGCCCGGCAACGTCATAACACAGGCGCTCACATACGGTTCGCTTGTAACTACGAAGATCGAAAATATGCGCCAGCAGCACACTAACATGGTCGCGCAGGAAAACACCGCGGCAGCTGAGGCAGAAGATGACGCTCCGGCAGCGCCGCAGAAAAAGTACGGTATTGTCGCGGTCTGCGCCGGAGACGGCCTCCGCGAACTGTTTACCGAGCTCGGCGTCGATCAGATCGTCACCGGCGGGCAGACGATGAACCCGTCGACCGAAGACATACTTAAGGCGGTCGAAAAGACCCCGGCCGAGATCGTATACGTTCTTCCCAACAACAAAAACATTATCATGGCGGCACAGCAGTGCGCCCCCATTTCCAGCAAAAAAATTGTTGTGATCCAGTCTAAAACGATCCCGCAGGGCATCGCCGCGCTTCTCAATATGGATGATTCGCTCGAGGAGGAAGAGCTTACGGCCGAGATGGAAAGCGCTCTGACGGGTGTCCGCACGGCGCTCGTCACATATGCGGCGCGCGATTCCGTATTTGATGGACTTGAAATCAAGGCAAACGAGTATCTCGCATTACTCGAGGGCTCTCTCGTTTGCAGCAACTCCGACTTTGACGTCATACTTAAAGGTATCGCCGATTCCGTCGATGAATATTCGCCGGAACTCGTCACTGTATACTACGGCGAGAATGTCACCGAAGACGTCGCAACCGAAATGGGGCGCAAACTTGGAGATCTGCTCCCCGACACGGAGATCAATGTCATAAACGGCGGGCAGCCCGTCTACTATTACATGATATCCGTCGAATAACGGCAGCGCAAAGAATATTTTATATTAAAACCGAACAAAGCATCCGTACGGCTTCTGCCATACGGATGCTTTTTAATTTCCGCTATGTCGTTTTGCGCGCCACAAAACGGTATCGCCGGCGTATCTGCACACGGGTCACTGCTTTTTCGCGACCGCATATTCGTCCCCTTCCCTGAAATAAGGGCACATTTTCGATCTGCTCGACTGAATTCGGTACACCTCGTCCTCATCCAAGTCCTGTATGCAGTAATAGTCGTCGAGATCCTCGTCGTAATCATAGTACCAGCAGTTTTCGCAGTTAGCCGCTATCATGTTAATCCCCTCTTCCGATCAGTATCACAGCCGTCTGCCCCCAGTATAATACGTCTGGCACGGCAGCTTCTTCCCGGCTCTCAGTATATCACCGTATTTGCCCCGTTACAAGAAAAAACCGCGTCCGTCAGGGACAAAAGCAAGTATTATAGATTGAAATGACATCTGAAATGTAATATAATATGCTTAAGAGCTAAAAAAACAATTTTACTAGGAGGTTACGATATGTCATTTATGATCGCAAATACAAAGTACGGTCTTTTGGAAGGCCTTCCCGCCGGCAACCAGGCCATATCGGTTTTCAAGGGAATACCGTATGCAAAACCGCCTGTCGGCGAGCTAAGATGGCGGCTTCCTCAGCCGCCCGAGCCGTGGGACGGGACTAGAAAATGCTATACATACGGCAAAATAGCTGTTCAGGAGTGGATGCCAGAGGGCAGCTTTTACAGAAAAGAATTCTGGCCGACACCGCTTGAGATGAGCGAGGACTGCCTGTATCTCAACGTATGGACTCCGGCCGAGACGCCGGACGAGCGTCTGCCGGTCTCGGTCTGGATACACGGCGGCGGACTTAAGCAGGGGTTCGGACACAAGCTTGAGATAGACGGTGAGGCTTTTGCCAAAAAGGGTATTGTTTTCGTAAGCATAAACTACCGCCTTAATATGATGGGATTTTTGGCGCATCCAGAGCTGTCGGCCGAGGCGGAGCGCGAGATCGGCCACAAAACATCGGGCAACTACGGTATTTTTGATCAGATCGCAGCACTCAAATGGGTTCAGGAAAATATAACCGCATTTGGCGGTGACCCCGAAAAGGTGACGATCTTCGGCCAGTCCGGCGGCGGCAGGAGCGACTGCACACACGCGTGCTCCCCTCTTTCAAAGGGGCTGTTCCGCGGCGCTATAATGCAGT
>CALXCR010000106.1 GCA_944386855.1 uncultured Oscillospiraceae bacterium | reverse complement strand
AAAATTACGGCGGCGGCTCCGTACTGCTCGACCCGCTCGGTCAGGCGCTCGCGCATGCCGGAGGCAAAGAAGAGATCATCTCAGCCGAGTTCGATATCGGTACAATACAGCAGATTCGCGGCAGTATCCCCGTATTTGAGGATCGCCGTCCGGAATTATATCATCTTTAAAAGAAAGAAGGAGTCATCATGTCTTATAACTTCCCAGTTACAAGAACTACACACCCGAAGCCGCGTCCGGAAGACGAAACAAAGCTCGGCTTCGCAAGATTTTTTACCGACCACATGTTCGTCATGGAATATGACGAGGGTCAGGGCTGGCACGACGGACGCATCGTTCCGCATGAGCCGTTTCTGATAGAGCCCGCCTCCGCCGTGCTGCATTATGCGCAGATGATGTTTGAAGGCATGAAGGCATATCGCAGACCGGACGGAAAAATACAGCTCTTCAGACCGGACCGCAACGTCGCGAGAATGAAAAACACCTGCGAGCGTATGTGCATGCCGGAAATCCCCGAGGACCTCTTCCTCGCCGCCGTCACCGCGGTAGTAAAAGAAGACGCCGATTGGATTCCGTCCGCTCCCGGAACTTCTATGTATATCCGCCCGTTCATGTTCGGAGACGAGGTATCGTTTTCCGTTCTGCCGGCAAAACACTATAAATTCATGATAATCCTGAGCCCGACAGGCTCATACTACGCCGCTAACGACGGCGGTATCACGACGACGCGTATTTTCGTTGAAGACGAGTACATCCGCGCGGCCCCCGGCGGCACAGGATACGCCAAGGTCGGCGGCAACTACGGCGGCGGCATGCGCGCATCTGAAAAAGCGATGCAGTATGACTGCAAGGACGTCTTGTGGCTTGATGCTATTGAGCACAAGTACGTTGAGGAGATAGGTACGTCGAACGCTTTCTTCCGCATCAACGACGAGGTCATTACAGCGCCTCTTACAAGCGGCACGATACTGCCCGGCATCACCAGAGATTCCGTTATCCAGCTTCTTAAAAAGTGGGGCGTCAAAGTCTCTGAGCGCAAGCTCTCTATAGACGACGTTTTTGCCGCCTCGAAAGACGGCAGCCTCCAGGAGGTATTTGCCTCCGGTACTGCCGCGGTCATCTCCCCGATCGGCTGGCTCAACTTCAAGGGCGAGGATTACGAGGTTGCCGACACGAAAGTCGGCCCTATCGCCCAGAAGCTTTACGACACACTGTACGGCATCCAGACCGGCACTGTCGAGGACGACATGGGCTGGACATATCCGCTCGGCTTCTAAAAATTTCTCTATGACTAAACTAAAAACCGTCGGATAGAGTTTTCTCTGTCCGGCGGTTTTTATTCTATCAGCAAAGGCTAAAACATGAGATTTTATGAGGGAATGCGCAGCCTAATCCTTCCACAGCGTCAGCGTGAACATGAATTTCGTGACGCCGTCGCGGCTTGTGACGAAAATGTCCTCGTTGTGATTATCGAGTATCGATTTTACGATATAGAGTCCAAGGCCGACGCCGTCTTTATCCATGCTCCTCGATTTATCCGTCTTATGGAATCTGTCAAATATCATCGGGAGCTCGTTTTCAGGTATCGTCTCCCCCTCGTCCTCGACGGAGACGTACGCCTTGTTTTCCTGCTTCCAAATGTCTATTTTAAGCTCCGATCCCTCTTTTGCGAATTTTGTCGCATTGTCTATGAGGTTGTACACAACCTGTGTTATAGAGTCCTTGTCGCCGCGCGTTATTATCGCCTCTTCAGGTATCTGCGCCTGAACGTCGAGCCCGCGGGACGATATCTTCGGCTCAAGACTCAAAAGCGCGAGGCGCACGACCTCCGTTATATCGAAACTGCTTTTTGCTATAACGGACGCGTCGACCGACTGCAGCTGTGACATTTGAAGCATATTGCGTACAAGCCTTGACAGCCTCCTCGTCTCGGACGATATGATCTTCAGATAGTCATTTTGCTTTTCATACGGTATAGTGCCGTCTATTATCCCGTCAGCAAAGCCGGTTATTGTCGTCATAGGCGTTTTAAGCTCGTGCGAGATATTCGCTATAAACTCACGCCGCAGATTTTCGGAACGCTCGAGCGAGTCGGCCATCGCGTTGAACGCGTCTGTCAGCTCACCGATCTCGTCGCGCCGGCCGCTGTCGTCTATCCTGACGGAAAAGTCACCGCGCGCAAACCTGTGCGCCGCATTTGCCATGTCGTTGATCGGTTTGGTCTGCTTTTTTGACGTTATTAGTGATAAAACAAACGCAAGTGTCAGCACGACGAGCGCGATAGCGACATACATCTTCGCAAACTGAGTCCACATCTCCGCCATTGACGACGGCGCGCTCGACAATAGGACGTATCCTATTGTCTCATTGCTGAGGTCGGAACGCAGCGGTAGTGCTACGGTGTATCTCTTTCCGGCAAAAATGCCGTTTAAATTGGTCACACGCGCAAATTCGCCGCCGCTTTCCACCGTGTCCAGCACCGATTCCGGCACTGTCTTCCTCATATGGTCGCAGTCCATCTTCATATCGGAGCACGACACTATTGTGCCGTTCGGATTGCATATCATTATATGATATCCTGACGCGTATGACATACCGGATATGACCATGCGCAGCTCAAGCCCGCCGATCTCCCATTCCGAGGTATAGGCGGAGGTGATCTTTTCGACCTCCTCCGCCGTCTTGTATAACGCGGCGCGTCTTTCATTCATGAGAAGATTATAGCTCAGCGAGGTAAACGCCACGCCGAGTATCATAAAGCTTATGACAAGCGTAACGGATATGGTCAAAAACGTCTGCATATATAGACGCCTTATTTTTTTCATTGTCTGTCTACCTGCCTATAGTTCTTTTTTGCCGCAGGAGCGCAGGATTATTTCTTCTCGTTGAGCTCGAATTTATATCCGACGCCCCATACTGTCTTTAGCGACCACTGATCACTGACGTTTTCCAGCTTTTCGCGCAGCCGCTTTATATGTACATCGACCGTTCGCGAGTCGCCGAAATAGTCAAATCCCCACACCTCGTCAAGCAGCTGGTTTCTCGTATACACCCTGTTCGGAGACGAGGCAAGGTGGAACAAAAGCTCCATCTCCTTTGGCGGAGTATCGACCTTTTTGCCGTCAACGATAAGCTCGAAAGAGTCCATATTTATCTCAAGCTTATCAAAAACAAGCTTTCTCTCGCTTGGCTTTTCTTCGTCGTTGTACCGGCGCAGGACTGCCTTTACCCTGGCGAGAAGCTCTTTCATCTCAAACGGTTTTACAATATAGTCGTCGGCCCCCATCTCAAGCCCGCTGACCTTGTCAAACGTCTCGCCTTTGGCCGTCAGCATGATTATCGGAGTTTTGGACGTGAGCCTTATCTCGTTGCACACCGCCCAGCCGTCCATAACGGGCAGCATTATATCAAGCAGCACAAGATCCGGCTTAAACCTCTCAAATTCAGACAGTCCCTTGCCGCCGTCGTATGCATTTGAGACCTCGTACCCCCCTTTTTCAAGATACAGACGCAAAAGCTCCGCAATGTTTGTGTCATCTTCAATAACAAGTATTTTTTTCGGCATACCGCGCGCCTCCTCCGCTAATTTATGAAAATTTTCATTTTATGTGATTGAGTTACTGTTCTCTAACCATAATTATATTACAATATTTACGATATGGGTGAATTTTTTGTAAAAAGCGAACATTATTGACTCGTTTTTGCAAAAAGTATATCATATAAACAGTATTGATCTTATATGGAAGGACGGTGTTTATCTTGACTGAGCAGACGTATCTTATAGAAGGTATGACATGCGCCGCGTGCTCAAGCTCTGTTGAGCGCGTAACGAGAAAGCTCGACGGCGTTGTGCAAAGTGATGTAAACCTCACGACGAACAAAATGCTCATCAAATATGATGAGACGAAGGTTACGCCGGATATGATAATGGCAAAGGTGAAAAAAGCCGGTTTCGGAATTTCGCTGTTCGTGCCGGCCGAGGAGCGGCAGGCTGTCGCCGCGCCTGAAGTTGATAAAGAGGAGCTTGATCTTATCGAACGGCGGCGCAACCTTATAGGTGCGGGTATTTTTTCCGTTATACTGCTGTACATCTCTATGGGACAGATGTTTTTCAGCTGGCTGCCCGTCCCGAGTATAATGGATATGAACGACAGCCCTGAAAACTTCGCGCTCACGCAGCTTCTGCTTACGATACCGATACTGTATTTCGGCCGCGCGTTTTTCATACACGGTTTCAAAGCTCTGTGGCATCTCAATCCGAACATGGATTCGCTCGTGGCGGTCGGAAGCACCGCGTCGTTTATCTACAGTCTTATCATAACTTACATGATACCAAACGACGCAAGCCTTGTCCACAGCCTTTATTACGAGTCCGCGGCGATTGTCATCACGCTTGTCATGCTCGGCAAATATTTTGAGGCGGGAAGCCGCCGTAAAACAAAAAGCGCCATCAAAAAGCTCATGGAGCTTGCGCCGGACACGGCTCTGCTTGTGCAGGGCGACACCGTCTCTGAGGTTGCGGCGTCAACGCTCAAGCCCGGCGACATTGTGCTCATTAAATCGGGACAGAAAGTTCCTGCCGACGGCGTCGTCACCTCGGGCTTTGCTTCCATCGACGAGTCGATGCTCACAGGTGAGAGCATACCGGCCGAAAAGGAGGCCGACTCTCCCGTAACCGGCGGCAGCATATGCACAAACGGCGCTGTTTACGCAAAAATCACCCGAACGGGAAGCGATACGACGCTTGCAAAAATAATAAAGCTCGTTGAGGATGCCCAGGCGAAAAAAGCGCCTATTTCGCGGCTGGCCGACAAGGTCGCGGGTATATTCGTCCCCGCGGTTATCGCTATCGCGATAATTGCCGCCGTCGTATGGGCGATCGCCGGTCAGGACATATCGTTTATACTGCGCGTTTTCACGTCCGTGCTCGTTATTGCCTGCCCGTGCTCGCTGGGGCTTGCGACGCCGACCGCGATCATGGTCGGCACGGGGCTCGGCGCGTCCCACGGCATACTCATAAGAAGCGGAGAAGCGCTTGAAACGGCACATAAGACGACGGCCGTCGTGCTAGACAAGACTGGCACTGTTACGACCGGCGCGCACAGCGTTATGCGCATAGTCCCCGCCGCGTGCTTGGAGGAAGAGCTTTTATCAATCACCGCATCGGCCGAGGCGATGTCGTCTCACCCTCTCGCCGCCGCAATCACGGAAAAGGCAAGCGGACTGCCGCTTAAAACCGTCGCAAATTTTGAAAACCTGTCGGGACTCGGCCTTAAAGCGGAGTTTGACGACGGAAGCTCCGTCACGGTCGGAAACGAGCACCTCATGCGCAAGCTGGGGATCGATCTGTCGGCGCAGGCGGATGTCATCGCCGAGATCGCACGCGACGGGCAGACTCCGATATTCACCGCGCAGGACGGCAAACTCCTCGGCATTATCGCGACCGCCGACACGATAAAAGAGGGAAGCCGCGAGGCGGTCGCAAACCTCAAGAAACTCGGCATCGGCGTATATCTGCTCACCGGCGACAGTAAGGGCGCCGCCAATGCCGCGGCAAAGGCCGCGGGGATAGACCATGTGTTCGCGGAGGTACTGCCTGACGATAAGGCTTCCGTTGTGCAGAAGCTTCAGGAACAGGGCGAAATCGTCCTTATGGCCGGCGACGGTATTAACGACGCGCCCGCACTTGCGCAGGCCAACGTCGGCGTCGCTATGGGCTCGGGCAGCGATATCGCCATCGAATCGGGCGACATCGTGCTTATGCGCTCCGATCTGAACGATATCTACCGCGCGGTGCGGCTCAGCCGCCTCACGCTGCGCGATATAAAGCAGAACCTCTTCTGGGCGTTCTTCTACAACACTATCGGCATACCGATTGCCGCAGGCGTGCTTTACCCCGCTTTTCATATTCTGCTCAACCCGATGCTCGCGGGGTTTGCCATGTCGCTTAGCTCTGTCTGCGTTGTTACAAACGCTTTGAGATTAAAAACAAAAAAACTTTAATGGAGGTATTTTATTATGACTGTTTTAAACGTACCCGGGATGCACTGTGACAATTGCGTCAAAAGAATTACCGACGGCCTAAACGCCGCCGGCCTTACCTTTACCGTCTCGCTCGACGACAAGACCGTCACTATAGACGGCTGTGAAAACTGCGTCAAGACCGCAATTTCCGAGCTTGACGATCTCGGCTTTGAGGCGACCGTAAAATAAGGCGCAAAACGAAATCCCCTCCGGCGTTTACACGCCGGAGGGGATTTTTTATTGTTCTTCGGTCAGATACTGCTCGATATAGTATTGCATCGCCTCGTAATAGTATCCGGAAAAGTCGCCGGCCTCGCCGTAGCTCTCCTTGTCGTCAACTACGCCGTAACCTCCCGGGCCGGCCACCGGTTCCGGCTCATAGCCGTCGTAAAACGGTGCGACGCCCGAAAAATCGGCGTTCTCCACGTCTATTTCCCAATCGTCATACAAAGGGAACGCCGGCAAACGGTCGATATACCATATTTCTCCGCCCGCTCTGACCCTAAACGGTCTCTCTTCCTCGCTTTCATAGTCGTACGGATGCTCCACCGTGGCGGTCGGCGTGGTGTCGATCATAAGCTTGTCGATGCTGACCGAATATGTAAACGGCGATTTCGAGCACAGGCAGAAATCCATCGTGTAATCCGCATCGTCCGAACCGTCCGCACGCTCTCCGGCGAACGCCTCGTCGCCGTAAAGCAGGCCGTTTTCATCGACTTCGGGAAAGATTATCCCGTACACGGGGCTTTCGCTTTCCAATATCGTCACCGTCCAGCTTATATTGTCCGTATCCTCCTGCCCGTCGTCGCTATACGAGCCGTTATACACGATGGTACAGGTCTCGTCTATTTCATAGAAATATCCGACGTCGGCCGAGCCGCACGAGGAGAGGGTCACAACCAGTGCGATCACTAGAAGCAGCGCTATAGACTTTTTCATATAATGAGTCCTCCTCTCTTTCGGCCGCAGGCTTTTAATCAACCAAATACTGCTCGATATAGTGCTGCAGCGCCTCGTAGTAATAGCCGCCGTACTCGCCCTCTTCGCCGTATTTTTCTTTATTGTCCTGGACGCCGACGACCGGATTTTCTATCGGCTCAGGCTCGTAACCGTGCCAAAACGGCGCGACGCCGGGGAAATCTACATTTTCAACGTCTATCTCCCCATCTCTGTACAGGTTGTTGCCGCGCCTTGCAACATACCATGTCTCGCCGCCTGCTTCCAGCGTAAAGGTATTGTCAAGGTCTTCACTATAAAGATCGTACAGCGTCTCATGAGTGGAGTGTTCTCCGACGCGGCTTTGAAAATCTTTTATCGCAAGGTTGTACATAAACGGAGATTTGGAGCAGAAAAGAAACTCCACCGAATAATACGTGGATCCCGACTTTGGAAGCTCCGCAAGCCAATCGCTGAACTCTCTGAACGCCTCGTCGCCGTAAAGCAGGCCGGTTTCATCCAGCTGTGGAAGGGCTATCCCGTAGACAGGGGCGCTGTTTTCGAGTAGCGTTATCGTCCATTCAAAGCCGTACACATCATCTCTCGACTCGTCCGCATAGCGCCCGTTGTAGAGGATGACACAGCTATCGTCTATCTCGTAAAAGTAGCCGTTCTCGCCCGGCTCCGCCTGAACAACGCTGCTGTCTGATGCGCTCTGCTCCGAGGTCTGACTGTCCGCCTGCCCGCACGAGGAGAGGGTGAACAAAAGTGCACATATCGCAATAAGCGATATCAGTCTTTTCATGTGCGGTCACCTCCTTAGCGAACTCCCCTCCGGCGTGTGAACCGCCGGAGGTGAGTTTTTATTGTTCTTCGGTCAAATACTGCTCGATATAGTACTGTAACGCCTCTTGAGTGTATCCGGTCAATGGTATATCCCAGTTTTTATTGTCTATCACCGTTTCACTGTGCGTTGTATCATAGTCCGGCTCATACGCTTCATAAAAAGGCGCAACCTCCGAAAAATCACCTTCAATGGTATATCCAGCATATGGGCTGACCAGAATTTTACCGGCATACCAATCACCGTCCGAACATTTAATTATAACGTCACCCGACAATGTCCGCACGGTCTCTTCATTATCGCTGACATATATAAGTTCATCCGAGTC
Source organism: uncultured Oscillospiraceae bacterium (assembly GCA_944386855.1). GTDB lineage: Bacteria > Bacillota > Clostridia > Oscillospirales > Oscillospiraceae > CALXCR01. The sequence goes on along the minus strand of CALXCR010000106.1, from coordinate 24,610 downwards.
AAGCCCGTACCGAGACATTGCCATCGTGTATTCCATCTCAAACGGCTCTCGCGAACAAAAAACCGCTTCAAAACCCCGATATCCAAGCTCCAGATTGATTTCTGCTATTTCGCGGCCATCTTCGCTCCCATGGTACATTCCGTCATCATCAAGAAAGTCCAATAGCAGTCCATATATCGGCGCGGAATTTTCCGTTACGGTAAAGCTTAAGCTTTGTTCCATTCTTTCATCGTTTTCCGAAGATTCTGACACCACTTCAAGCGTACACACGTCGCCTACTTCACGGAAATAACCGATATCCCGCCCGCACGAGGAGAGGGTGAGAGTCAACAAACATATTATGAGAATATAAACACTTTTCTTCATCATCGTTCTCCTCATTATATGCATATGCTTATTTATACGGCGCGAATCCACCATCTAAATAAAGCGTAGTGCCTGATGCAGTTACATAAGTCGGTGTGCCATCTGACGGGTAGTTGCTTGCCTTGTATGTGCCGCTTGCAGGATCCATATATGATATTATTGGATTACTTGTCGTCGCGCTATAACCCCGTATTACAACCGCATGGCCAATCCCATTGTTAGAAAACGAGGCATAAATAGGATGCTTGTCACCTTGCGTTACGTCTCTAATGAACGATAATGTAAGCAGGGACGGCCAATACACATAGCCTGTGTTAAATCCTTCATCTTGGGCGTATCCCACCGCACTACTTATAGAAATCATCTGATTCCCATAGCCAGATCTAGACATAATTTGTGTAGGTGTTAAATTAGTGCCGTAATACCTGAATATTGATGACAGCGCACCTGCCCAACAAGTATATGCGGTAGGTTGTTGTACAGCAGGAACATTAAGAAGAAATGTGCCTGTAACATCTGAGCTCGTCGTTGCCGCCACATTTTCCAATTCGATATCCGCAACCGTGGCGAAGTTTGACATAGCTATTACCGGCATAGCCACATTCCGATTAAGTGTGACGCGGCCGGCTGTCGCCTCGGTCGACATCTCGACCACTTCTACCTCAGCGCCCGTATAGATATACGCACTGTTTGTATCAAAAATGATTGCGGCGCCGGTATTTACGGATGTCGCTGCGGCTTCATATGTATCTATGTAATCCCGCGAAACCGTTACGTTCGTTTCTCCCTCTTCATTATATGAAACCGTCGCGGTTGCGACCCACTGTCCCGCACTGAGAATCGGGAAATAATGAACCTCGGTCAGTCTTGCCGGCCCTGATGATTTCATTTCATAGGCCGGTATCTCCTGTCCCAGCGTAAGATCAGTAAAATCTACCCCGCCGAGCCCGTACATCGATTTATTTGGCTCTATCGCAGTCATTATAGAGTTGACTATTTCAGTCACTTCACTGACAAGCAAAGAAGGCATCGCCGCTGCAAACGCAGAAACCGAAAACGAAAGGCATATTACGATTGCTAACACTAAAGATACGGTTCTCTTATGCGTTTTTTTCATTTTTACTCGATTCCTTTCCGCATTACTTTTTATAATGCTACACCTTATGCTGTCTACTCACCTTCTCATTTGTGATATTACATTACCATTTTAACCAGCCCCTCAGTCAATTTATATTACTAACATTTTACAATACTTATATATCTGTGTCAACAGTTTTAATAACAAAATAACATTTTTCTTTCTTATGCGGTACTCCTGTAAATGCAGAAACAGCGCAAAATGCCGCTTTTTGGCATTCTGCGCCGTTTGTATGTTTTACATTTTTTCCGGAGCCGTTACGCCGACGATAGTCAGGCAGTTCTTGATAACGGTTCGGGCGCTGTCGGCAAGCTTCAGTCTTGCGTCGAGCAGTTCCTGCTCCTCGCCCCTTATATGACAGGCGTTATAGAACCTGTGGAAGCGCGCAGCGACCTCGCACACATATCTGTTGATGCGCGACGGGTCGTAATCGCGCGCGGCGAGGCGTATCTCCTCCGGCAGGAGCGAGAGCTGCTTTATCAGGTCTATCTCCTCCGGAGCGGTAAGGCGTCCGGCGTCGATACCGGCCATCGGCTTCACGGCGTTGCCGTCTGCGAGCAGGGTCGCTATCAGACTGCATATGCGCGCGTGCGCGTACTGGACGTAGTACACGGGATTTTCGCTGTCCTGCCGCACGGCAAGGTCGAGATCGAACTCAAGGTGCGTATCGGGCTTTGCGTTGAAGAAGAAGCGGCAGGCGTCTACCGATATCTCGTCGAGCAGGTCGTTTAACGTGAGCGCCTTGCCGGTACGCTTCGAAACTTTCACGGTTTCGCCGTCGCGCACGAGGCGAACCATCTGCATGATCAGAAAATCGAGCTTGTCCTTATCTATGCCGAGCGCTTTTGCGCCCATCGTGGCCTTGAAGCGTATCGAGTGGCCGTGGTGGTCGGCGCCCCATACGTCGATCACGCGGTCGAAACCTCTCTCGACAAATTTATTGCGGTGATACGCGATATCGACGGCGTAATATGTGTAAAACCCGTTCGCGCGGCGCAAAACCTCGTCCTTGTCGGCGCCGAGCTCGGTATTTTTAAGCCAGAGCGCACCGTCTTTCTCATATGTGTAGCCGTTATCCTCGAGGAGCTTTACGGTTTCGGCGACATAGCCGCTCTTATGCAGGCTGCTCTCCAAGAACCACTCGTCGAACTTTATCCTGTACCGTTCGAGATGTTTTTTCATAAGCGCGATATTATACGGCAGCGCAAAATCGGTAAACGCCTTCCTGCGCTCTTCGCTTTCGACGTTTACATATTTGTCGCCGTCCTTTTCGTATATCATACGCGCGAGATCTTTTATATCGTCACCGTGGTAGCCGTTGTCGGGAAACTCGACGGCATCCTCGCCGAGACAGATCTGGAGATAGCGCGCTTCTATTGATTTTCCGAACAGGTCGACCTGATTGCCGGCGTCGTTGACGTAAAACTCGCGCCATACGTTATATCCGGCGCGTTCCAAAACAGAGGCGAGCGTATCGCCCAGCACGCCGCCGCGCGCGTTTCCGATCGTCATCGGCCCTGTCGGGTTTGCGGACACAAATTCGACCATTACACGTTCACCGTGGCCTTCGTCGATATTGCCGTAACTATCGCCCTCGGCCTCTATCTCTTTTAAAACCTCTTCATACCACTTGTGCGAGAGCTTGAAATTCATAAATCCCGCGCCGGCGATCGAGACGCTTTCAAAAAAGCTGTTTTCAAGGCGGATCTCCTCGGCAAGCGCCTCAGCGATCTTGCGGGGCGGCATTTTCATATCCCTTGCGGCGGCCATGGCGTATCCGCAGGCGTAATCGCCGTGCGACGTGTCTTTCGGAATCTCTACCGTACCCTTCAGCGTACAGCCGGACGGGAGTTTTCCCTTATCCGCCGCAGTTTTATACGCGGCGTTTACAAGCTCGTCTATCTGCTTTTTTGCCGCCTCTATCATATTTGCCATCTCAGTTATCATCCTTTTTCTCTTTAATGTTTATCTTATATACATTGCTGTAAACTGCATAGTTTATAAATTCAACAGTGCACCTTATCTCCAGATATCCGCCGTCATAATTAAGGCGGTTTATAATCCCGCTTGTATCGACTCCCATGGATATTTTCCCGTATGGGGTCTCGTGTACAAAATAGTGTCTTTTCCCCTCCTGAAACAGCATCTGCATATTTACCACGCCAACTCGCGTCATCATTATCGTGTCATTTTCGACCGTATATGTCGTGAAACAGCCGCCTGACGAAGTAAACTCCACTTCTTCGTAGGCAATAAGTGCTTTCTCCTGCGAAAACTCGTATTGCCCTTCCGTTACGAACTCTACGACCTCTTCAAGCCCTCTGTCCGTTTGCTCGAAGTTTTTTATTGATATTATAACATCTTTCATTAAACACCATTTTCCATTTGAATGAATTTCCACCGCGCGGTCTTGTCGATAAAATGCAAGCGTTTTATCGAGTTCCTTTCAGGCACGCTTGCGCGACTAGCGGATATTATACCATGACGGCGTCGCCGGAATGGTATAATCGTCGTCTTTTTCGGTTGCCGCGCAAGCGGCGAGAAAAAGGACTTAAATTAAAGTATAATATCCGCTGTGCGGATATTATACCATGACGGCAACCGCCGGAATGGTATAATTGTCAGCTTTTTCGGTTGCCGCGAAAGCGGCGAGAAAAAGGACTTAAATTAAAGTATAATATCCGCTGTGCGGATATTATACCATGTTTCACAAATGCTATCAACCGGCGCGGATACGGCAACGTGTCAATAGTGCTCTATATCTATGCGTATTGTGATATCGTCAACGTTTTCGCCGAGAAATATCGACGCTGTCTTCGTAAACTCATACACGACATCGCTTACATAATATACGCTGAGTGCCTGCCGCTCCTGATCGTTCAGAAGCTCCAGCGCCGCAAGTTCCTCTTTCATCAGCTTTGCCGCTTCGGCCCCCGGGTCTATAAGCGCAACGCCCTCTCCCATTATATCGCCTATTACGTCACTTATTATGGGATAGTGCGTACAGCCCATTATGAGCGTGTCGACGCCCTTCTCCTTCAGCGGCGTCAGATACTCTTCGACAGTATGATAAAGGATCTTATCATCTCTGCTTATCCTGCCCTCTTCTACCATAGGGACAATAAGCGGACAGCCGACGCCGGTCATTTCGATATCGCTGTCGTAGCGGCAAATCAGCCGTTCATACGCTCCGCTCCTTATAGACGCCTCTGTCCCTATCAGGCCGACCTTTTTGTTTTTCGTGATCTCCGCCGCTCTTTTGGCTGCGGGGTCTGCTACTCCGTATATCGGAACAGGACATGAGTCTTTTACATAATCGAGCGCGTTTGTCGTCGCCGTACCGCACGCTACGATTATCGCCTTTATATCCATGCTGAGCAGAAACGCTATGTCCTGTTGTGTATACCTTATTATCGTCTCACGCGAGCGGCCGCCGTACGGCACTCTGCCTGTATCGCCGAAATATACAATATCTTCGCCCGGCAGAACCTCTTTCAGTTTTTTTACGGCCGTAAGACCGCCGAGTCCTGAATCAAACACCCCTATCGGTCTGTTATCCACCGTCTCACATCCCTTTTGAAAATTTTACCTCAACATGATATTCTATTCGCGCCAATAAAACAAGTAGTTATGTAGAATTTCTTTTTTGTTTCTGGTATACTATAATATGAGATGATACCTGCACGGCGCGTATAACGCGTCCGCCGCTTGTGTTTAGGAGGCTTGACTATGAATATCCATCTCTCTGATAAAGAATTCCGCCATCTTCTCGATATGGTGTACATCGGGAACTGGATACTTAACTCCATACGCGGAAACGACAGATTCGAGGATTATGACCATGTCCAGAGCAAGTTATTTGCACAGTGCCTTAAAAACGGTATGTACTCGCTTTTTGAGATAAAAAACGGCAACGTCGTTCCGTCAGTGGCATTTGAAAACGGTGGCATCCACGAGGCCATAATCGACTATGAGGACACCGTGTTCTTTGAAATACTGGCTGAGGAACTTGCCCGCCGCGACATGGGCTTTCAGCCAGTCACGTCTGACAACTACTCTGAACTCAACCAGAGGATCGACGATTATATGACGGAATTTCAGCTTAACGGCGTTGAGAATATCTCTCTCGACAAATAGCGATCGCGCCGCGTAATACTGCGCGCGGCTTACCGTATACGAAAGATAACAGGAGGCTTGCAAAATGGACATCAATTTTAACGGTACGAACGCTGATTTAAAACACCTGTATGATAAATATTCGATCTTCACAGACGGCAACGAAGCTATGTCTATAGAATATCTGGCCGCGGCGGTAAGCGTCCCTACAAAGACGGCTATTGCCGAGCTTCAGGCGCTCGTCGCTATGGGGTATTTTGGGCGCGATGCGTATATAGATTACTTCAACAAGATGCTTATAATCCGCTCTCCCGGTTCCGACGCTATACCTATGCCAGGCTCGGGCTATAATGCCGCCGATTTCATAAACACAGTGAAAAACACCGTTGTCAACAACGTCCGCGCCGGCGCTGCGGCCGCTGAAAAAAACACCGCGTCTGCGAAGAAAAAGTCCGAAACGAAAAAGCCGGCGCGTCCTAGATCTGTGATTTCCACTAAACCGTATGTAACAAAAGGTAAACTGACCGCTCTTTTAGTTTTTGGCATCCTTTTTGTTATTTCCTCCCTTACAGTGGGATTAGTGGCTATAGAAAGCCTTGTATACGGTTTTTTCTTTGCCGATGAGTGGAGTAATTTTCTTATAACACTCTCTATCGGTGTCATACTCCTTTTTGTGCGGCACAAGCTGTCAAAGCTAAACAGTCATTTCATCGCATACAGGACAATAATCGGCACGAAGGGCTATATTTCCATAGATGATCTTGCCGACGCCGCAGGGTTGAACCGCGAAACCGTCAAAAAAGATCTTCAGAAATTTATTGAGAAAGGCCTTATGGGCAAGCAGGCTTACATAGACCACGGTGACAATTTCCTCGTGCTGTCCCACGATGCTTATGAGGCCGACAACCCGGCTGAGGACGAGTATGATGAACGGGCCGAGGAGACAGAAGAGGACACCCCCACCGCCGGCAAAGCCGAAAGCCAGTACTATACTATTATAAAAGAGATACGCGAGCTTAATTTGGCGATTGCCGATCCGTCTGTCTCCGCGCGCGTGAACAAGATCGAGGAAATCACAGCGAAAATATTCCGCATTGTTGAGGATAAGCCGGAAAAGCTCCCGCAGATAAAAAGCTTTATGAGCTATTATCTTCCGACAACGCTCAAGCTTCTGCGCTCATACGTCACGCTCGAACGTCAGGGTGTCGGCGGTGAAAATATTGACGCCGCCAAAAAGAACATCGAGGGCGTCCTCGACAACATAGTCAAAGGCTTTTCACAGCAGCTTGATCTGCTGTTCAAATCAGATTATCTCGACATCTCCACCGATATCGAGGTGCTTGAGGCGATGATGGCAAAGGACGGTCTCGGCGGCGGTATGAAATTTGAGACTGAGGGCTGATCTCTCGCATTAGTTTCTCCGTCCGCTTTATCAGCACATGAAATGAGGCTTTATTATGAATGATGAGCTTACACGCAAGGATATAGAGAAGATGCAGGAGGAGCTTGATTACCGGTCGAATCAGCTTCGGCCGCAGCTTATTGAAGAAGTAAAACGCACGCGAGCTTTCGGTGATCTGAGCGAAAATTTTGAGTACAAGGAGGCAAAGCGCGCAAAAAACCGCAACGACAGCCGTATACGCTATCTCACGGCGATGATAAAATCGGCTCGTATCATAGAAGACACGGCCGATGACGGTCAGGTAGGCCTGTATGACAAAGTGGAGCTTTTTATGCCTGACGATAACTCCACCGAATTGATCCAGATAGTTACAACTATACGATGTGACCCTTTGAACGGCCTTATAAGCAAGGAGTCGCCGCTCGGGATCGCTGTTTTGGGCAGCCGCGTCGGAGATTCCATGACTGTCAAGGTGAACGACTCGTACAGCTATACCGTTGTCGTTAAATCCATTGAAAAGGGCGAGGACGACGGTACAGCACCGATCCTGCAATACTGATTAATTTATTCATTAAATAAAAAACGGCTTGGATCATTATCCAAGCCGCAGACTGTCGAAAAAGGATGGCGTCCTGCAAGAAAAGAAAAATTTCCTGCATAGGAAAACGCCCTCGGCAGAGTTTCGCCGCCCGCAGGCGGCGAAATAAGGTCAAATTTCCAAAATTCCGGGGACACGCGCCTCGGAATTTTGCCTTCTCTGCCTGCAAACGTGCAAGTGCAGCGAGTGCGCTGCAGCAGGCAGCCCCCCCTCGAGAAAATGCTTGCATTTTCGAGAAGCGTGTCGAACCTGTTCGACACGCCGACGGCCTGGATAATGATCCAAGCCGTTTTTTACACCATACCGAACAGATAAAGTATTATCCCGCACACGACGCTAGATGAAATGCCATATACTATTACAGGTCCTGCAATGACGAACATCTTTGCCGCCATACCGGTGATAAAACCTTCCGACTTGAACTCAAGCGCGGGGGACGCAACGGAGTTTGCAAACCCAGTTATCGGGACGAGCGTTCCAGCGCCGGCAAATTTGGCGATATTGTCGTACACCCTGAGCCCCGTTAGCAGCACTCCGAGAAAAACAAGCGTTACCGACGTGCATGTCGCTGCTATATCCTCCTCAACGCCGAGCCCCTTGTAACCGTCCAGCAGCGCCTGACCTATGCAACAGATCGTTCCTCCGACGATGAAAGCCTTTATCATATTTGCCCAGATCGGTGAGTTCGGTGATTTCTGCTTAACATATTCATTATAATCTTTATTTGTCATTTTCATAAAAACACCTCTCAATCGGTATTTTTCCCGTTTGAGAGGTGTTTATTATTTTTATTGTATAATTTTTATTATACGAGCTCGATGACGGCCATCTCGGCGGCATCACCGCGGCGCGGACCGATTCTTGTAATGCGGGTATAACCGCCGTTACGGTCTGCATATGTTTTTGCAAGCTCGTCAAAAACCTTTACGACAACTTCTTCTCGCGTTATAAAGGCGAGCGCGCGGCGGCGCGTTGCCAGTGTATTCTTTTTGCCGAGCGTTATCATGTTCTCAGCAAGCGGCGCGATCTCTTTTGCTCTTGTAACTGTAGTTTCCATTCTTCCGTTTGCCAGAAAATCGGTAACCTGCTGTCTGAGCATAGCCATGCGCTGGTCTGTCGGCTTGCCAAGCTTTCTTGTTCCGGGCATTTCGTTTTCCTCCTTAAAACAATTTCAGAGTGCTTTAGTTGTTCTCTTCACTCGCCAGAGAAAGTCCCATCATGGCGAGCTTATGCACTACTTCTTCAAGAGATTTATGGCCGAGATTTCTAACTTTTATCATCTCTTCCTCGGTCTTTGATATGAGATCGGCGACCGTGTTGATATTTGCTCTCTTGAGGCAGTTAAAGCTGCGGACGGACAGGTCAAGCTCTTCTATCGTCATATCGAGAACCTTGTCGCGCGACGCTTCGGCCTTCTCTACAACCGTTGACTTGTTCCCTATCGTATCCGACAGATCCGTGAACAACATAAAATGATCGCACAGTATCTTCGCTCCGAGGGAAACTGCGTCGCGTGCTGAAATCGTCTTATCTGTCCATACTTCTATTGTAAGTTTATCAAAGTCAGTCATATTGCCTACACGGGTATTTTCTACCGTATAGTTAACTTTTGTTACCGGCGTATATATAGAATCGATGGGAATAACGCCTATAACCGGCTGCTGAAGCTTGTTACGCTCTGCAGAGACGTAACCGCGGCCGTGTCCCAGCGTCATCTCTATATTGAGCGACGCATCCGGGCCGAGCGTTGCGATGTGAAGCTCGGGATTGAGTATCTCTACCTCTCCATCGGCCTTTATGTCGCCGGCAGTCACTTCGCCCTCTCCCATCGCGCTGATATAAATAGTTTTTGTCCCTTCGGAATGGAGACGGGCTATCAATTTCTTGATATTTAAGATAATCTCCGTTACATCCTCTTTCACTCCGGGAATCGTGGAAAACTCATGCTGAACACCCGCGATCTTAACTGTTGTCACTGCCGTTCCGGGGAGGGAAGACAGTAGTATCCTGCGCAGTGAGTTTCCAAGTGTTGTGCCATAGCCCCTTTCAAGAGGCTCTACAACGTATTTCCCGTATGAAATGTCTTCCGGTGTTTCGATACATTCTATACGCGGCTTTTCTATTTCGATCATAACCTAGTACCCTCCTTTAAGTCGAACGCATTTGCGCTTTTTTCCCCAGCTTACCAATTTGAGGGTCAGTATATTACTTAGAATAGAGCTCAACTATCAGCTGCTCCTCGACCGGCAGATCGATATCATCTCTTGCAGGTGCAGCCGCTACCTTAGCCGTAAGCGTATTGGCGTCGTAGTCGAGCCACTTCGGCGGCTGACGGAACATATTAGCCTCTACGTTTGCCTTGAACTTCTCAAGGCTACGGCTTCCCTCTTTAAGGGCTATGACCATGCCCGGTTTAACAAGGAACGACGGGATATTTACCTTTTTGCCGTCGACCGTAAAATGACCGTGGCGGACAAGCTGTCTTGCCTCTGCTCTGCTCATCGCAAAACCAAGTCTGTACACTACGTTGTCAAGCCTCGACTCAAGGATAGAGAGAAGGTTTTCACCTGTCTTACCCTGTCTTTTGCTGGCCATCTCAAAGTAGCCTTCAAACTGCTTTTCCAGTATGCCGTAATATCTTTTTACCTTCTGTTTTTCACGGAGCTGGCTTCCGTATTCGGACGCTCTCGTTCTGCCCTGGCCGTGCTGGCCGGGGGCATACGCTCTGCGCGTTACTCCGCACTTATCTGTATAGCATCTGTCGCCTTTCAGGAAGAGCTTCTGTCCTTCTCTGCGGCAAAGGCGGCAAACCGCATCGGTATATCTTGCCATATGCTTTTACCTCCTTAAACTCTACGTCTTTTCGGCGGACGGCAGCCATTGTGCGGGATCGGTGTAACGTCTTTTATCATCGTTACCTCAAGCCCTACGGACTGCAGCGCGCGGATAGCGGCCTCTCTGCCTGAGCCGGGACCTTTAACAAACACTTCTACTGTTTTGAGCCCATGCTCCATAGCGGCTTTGGCAGCCGTTTCAGCAGCCGTCTGCGCGGCAAACGGCGTCGATTTCTTGCTGCCGCGGAAGCCCATACCGCCTGCCGACGCCCACGATATTGCGTTTCCGTTTACGTCGGTAATAGTTACCATGGTATTGTTGAAAGAGGAGCGGATATGAACTGCACCCTTTTCTATGTTTTTACGCTCACGGCGGCGAGTCCTTACCGCCTTGCCTTTCTTAGCTGTTGCCATTGCATATCCCTCCCTTACTTCTTCTTATTAGCTATCGTACGCTTCGGGCCTTTTCTTGTCCTCGCGTTCGTCTTGCTTCTCTGCCCTCTTACGGGAAGGCCTCTTCTGTGTCTCATGCCGCGGTAGCAGCCGATCTCAGTAAGTCTCTTGATATCGAGAGCTACAGTCCTGCGGAGGTCGCCTTCAACAATGTAGTTTCTGTCGATGCATTCGCGGAGCTTGCTCTCCTGCTCTTCCGTGAGGTCTTTTACTCTTGTATTGGGGTCGATACCTGTCTCTGCCAGAATCTTTCTCGAGCTTGCAAGCCCAATGCCGTATACATAGGTGAGCCCTATCTCGATTCTCTTGTCTCTTGGCAGGTCAACGCCGGAAATACGTGCCATACTTGTCAATCATTCCTTTCGTTCATTTATAACGAATTAGCCCTGTCTCTGTTTGTGCTTCGGGTTTTCGCAAATTACCATTACTTTGCCCTTGCGCTTAATGACCTTGCACTTTTCACACATGGGCTTTACGGACGGTCTTACTTTCATTTGAAATAACCTCCTGTTACTTTCGAGATGTTTCTCTTACTTGCTGCGCCAGGTTATCCTGCCGCGCGTCAAATCATACGGGGACATCTGTACTGTGACTTTATCACCCGGAAGAATTCGAATAAAGTTCATCCGAAGTTTTCCGGAAATATGCGCCAGTATTATGTGTCCGTTTCCGATGTCTACCTGGAACATAGTGTTTGGCAGCGATTCGATAACTGTACCTTCAAGCTCAATTACGTCATCTTTAGCCATTTTTACATACCTCCATCTTCTCCGCCGGGTATGCAGTGTACTCTGCAAGTCCCCTTCTGATTTCTTTGTTCGTCACAGCTTCGCCGCAGCGCAGCTTTTCACCTGCTGTTCCGCAGCCCTGACTCTCGTAGCGCAAGTGCTTAAGCTTCTTGCGTTTCGGTTTTTCAATGCGCCTCGTTTTGCCGTTTACGATATCGGCGTATACACCGTCCGTCTCAAGGACGAAATACAGTCCGCCGCTGTCATGTCCGGCGACCGAACGCACTATCGATGATTTTCGGATTTCCATTTTACTGCTCCCCGGCCACAGTCAATATTTCCGGCTCGCCGTTAGTGATAAGGATCGTGTTTTCATAGTGCGCGGAGAGGCTGCCGTCTCTTGTCACGACGGTCCAACCGTCTTTTAAGACTTTTACGGGATAGCCTCCGGCATTTACCATCGGCTCTACGGCGATGGTCATTCCGGCCAGCAGCCGCATCCCGTGTCCCGGCTTCCCGTAATTCGGGATCTCAGGATCTTCGTGCATCACTTCTCCGACGCCATGACCTACATAGTCCCTGACGACTGAAAATCCGTTTTTTTCAACATAGCTTTGGACAGCAGCGCCGATATCGGACACTCTGTATCCGACTTTGGCATACTTTATCCCCTCAAAGAAGCTCTGCCGAGTTACTTCGACGAGACGATGCGCCTCCGCGCTGCCTTTTCCCGCTATGAAGGTCGCTGCGCAATCCCCCACAAAACCGTCTTTAGTAGCGCCTACGTCAATGCTTACGACGTCGCCCTCGCGTATGACCCGTTTGCCGGGTATGCCGTGGATCACCTCGTCGTTTATCGAGATGCACAGGCTTGCGGGGTATCCGCTGTAACCCAAAAACGTGGGTGTTGCGCCTTGCGAAAGAATGAAATCGTGTACTGCTTTGTCTATTTCGCGGGTTGTTACGCCGGGGGCTACCATTTTCCCTGCCAAAGCACGGGCTGCCGCGGTAATTTTACCCGCCCGGCGCATCTTTTCGATTTGTTTTGGGGATTTAAGTTTTATCATCCTAGAGCCCCAGTACCTTGAATATCTGGTCGGTGGCCTCGCTAAGCGGCAGAGCGCCGTCGACCCTGCGGAGCTTGCCTCTCTTCTCATAGAAGTCAATGAGAGGCTCTGTCTCCTCGTGATACACCTTCAGTCTGCTCTTGACGGTTTCCGGCGTATCATCCTTACGGATTGTAAGTCCTGAACCGCAGTTATCACAAACATTGTCCTGTTTCGGTGGGTTAGCCTCAACATGATAGCTTGAACCGCAGTTCGGGCACACGCGGCGGCCTGTCATTCTCGCTTCGATGACCTCGTCAGCGATGTCGAGAAGCACTGCCGCGTCAATATCTATGCCCGCATCTTCCAATGCCTGAGCCTGAGCGATTGTTCTCGGCATACCGTCGAGAATATAACCGCCGGCACAGTCAGGCTCTGCAAGCCTTTCCTTAACTATGCCTATAATGACTTCGTCCGGCACAAGCGCACCCTTATCCATGTACGCTTTTGCCTCAAGCCCTACCGGCGTTTCGTTTTTGATTGCAGCTCTCAGGATATTGCCTGTCGAGATCGACGGGATATTCTGGGACTTGCTGATTATCTCCGCCTGGGTGCCTTTGCCGGCTCCCGGAGCGCCTAACAGAATAAGTTTCATTTCACAGTACCTCCCTTATTCGAGGAAGCCCTTATAATGACGCATCATTATTTGTGCTTCAAGAGCCTTAACCGTTTCTATGGCAACACCTACAACGATGATAAGCGATGTCCCGCCGAACGACACACCGGCGTTGCGCACCGTTTCCGAGCACGCGCTGAGCACAACCGGCGTTACGGCGATTATCGCGAGATATATAGCGCCGAACAGCGTTACCTTTTTCAGCACCTTATCGATAAAGTCAGCCGTCGGTTTGCCCGGACGGAAGCCGGGAATATAACCGCCGTTCTTTTTGATGTTATTTGATACTTCAACAGGATTGAACTGTATCGTTGAATAGAAATAACTGAAGAACAGAATCAGCAGGAAATAGCATATCGCGTAAAGCGGACTGGTCGTTGCCGTTATCCTCGCAAACCAGCTGTCCTGCCACTCGCTTACGAACGCCGTGAATGTACCCGGTATAGACGCTATCGACTGGGCGAATATAACGGGGAGAACGCCCGCCATATTGACCTTTATCGGAAGGTGCGACGCCTGACCGCCGTACACCTTGCGCCCAACGACTCTCTTCGCATACTGTACCGGTATCCTTCTCTCCGAATCGTTTACGATAACTATAAGCACGATTATCGCAAGGCTTCCGATCAGGAAGAGGAGATACAGCCACCAGAGGGCGGGATCTTCTATGAGGCGGCTTATGACCGATGCCACTGTATTCGGAATACGCGAAACGATGCTTACGAAAAGTATGATCGATATACCGTTGCCAATGCCGAATTCTGTGATCTGTTCGCCGAGCCACATCAGAAGAGCCGAGCCGGCCGTGAACGTCATGACGATCACGATGCCTGCCCAGATCGTCGGAGCGTCGGATACAAGCAGATTATTGTTCCTGATGAGTATGAAATATGCGAAGCCCTGTAGCAGCGCAATGCCAACCGTAGCATAGCGCGTGATGCTGGCGATTTTTTTTCTGCCCTCTTCGCCCTCGTCCTTAGACATGCGCTCGAGTGCAGGTATCGCAACGCAAAGAAGCTGTATAATGATCGATGCGTTGATATATGGCTGAATTGAAAGTGCAAATATCGTCGCCTGAGAGAACGCGCTTCCGGACATTACGTTATAAAGCCCCAGTATCGTGTTCTGCAGGGATCTGAAATAATCCTGAAGCAGAGCGGTGTCCACCCACGGTACCGGCACTGCATTTCCCAAACGGTAGAGAAGAATGATGAAGAATGTAAATATTATCTTCTGTCTGATCTCTTCAACTCTCCAGGCGTTTCGTATCGTCTTCAGCAATTCAGATCACCTCTGCCTTTCCGCCTGCCTTTTCAATCTTTTCTTTGGCAGACTCGGAAAAAGCAGACGCCTTTACGGTCAACTTCTTTGTGATCTCGCCTTTGCCGAGTATCTTTACGCCGTAACGGCATTTTGAGAGGATTCCCGCATCCAAGAGCGCCTGCGCGTCTACTGTCGCGCCGTCTTCAAACTTGTCGAGCGCGGATACGTTTATCGCCTCAAGCGGCTTTGCAAATATGTTGTTAAAGCCTCTCTTCGGGACACGGCGGGCAAGAGGCATCTGGCCGCCTTCAAATCCGACTCTGACTCCGCCGCCGGAACGGGCTTTTTGTCCCTTATGTCCGCGGCCGCCTGTTTTTCCGTTGCCTGTTCCGGGTCCTCTGCCCTTACGCTTTGACACATGCGTTGAACCGGCTGCTGGAGAAAGATTATATAATTTCATTTCTCTGCCTCCTTATTCTTCAGTTACCTTGAGAAGATAGCCTATCTGAGCTATCTTGCCCTTGGTCTGAGGGTTGTCGGGCTGTACCGTTTTATCGCCGATCTTGGTCAGTCCGAGCGACTTGGCAGTTGCTATATGCTTATCAAGCCTGCCGTTAAGGCTCTTGACAAGTTCGATCTTAATGTTAGCCATGTCCGAACCTCCTAACCAATTATTTCCTCCGCGGTCTTTCCGCGGATCTTTGCTACCTGTTCGGCGTCTCTGAGGGATTTAAGCCCCTCCATAGTCGCTGCGACAACATTCTGCGGGTTGTTGGAGCGCAGGCACTTCGTCCTGATATCCGAAATGCCGGCTGCCTCTACTACCGCGCGGACCGCGCCGCCGGCGATAACGCCGGTACCGGCCGGGGCAGGCTTCATGAGAACTCTGCCCGCGCCGAATGCGCCGATGACCTCATGGGGGATCGTTGTGCCGGAAAGCGTAATGGTAACAATGTTCTTCTTCGCGTCCTCGATGCCCTTGCGGATAGCTTCGGAAACTTCACCGGCCTTGCCGAGGCCGAATCCGACTCTTCCCTTTCCGTCTCCTACGACGATGAGAGCCGAGAACTTCATGATACGACCGCCCTTGACGGTTTTTGAAACTCTGTTAAGAGAGACTACTTTTTCGATAAATTCAGGCTGAGTTTCCTCGCGTCTGTTGTCTCTTCTGTTATTGTTATAAGGCAAAACTCTTCCTCCTCCCCGTTAAAACTCGAGACCGCCCTCACGGGCTCCCTCTGCAAGCGCCTGTACGCGTCCGTGATAGATATAGCCGCCTCGGTCGAACACGACCGTGTCTATACCTTTCGCCTTCGCTCTTTCGGCGACTGCCATGCCTACCTTTTTCGCAGCTTCTTTATTGCTGCCGAGGCCCTCAAATCCTTTTTCAACGGTGGATGCGGAGCAAAGCGTTACTCCGGTCGTATCGTCGATTATCTGTGCATATATATGCCGTTCGCTGCGGAACACATTCAGACGCGGTCTTTCGGGAGTGCCCGAAACCTTAGCTCTGATCCTCTTATGTCTCCTCAAGCGCTTTGCTTTTGTATCCGGTCTCTTAATCATTTAGGCACACCTCCCTTATTTACCTGTCTTGCCTTCTTTGCGGCGGATGACTTCATCGGCGTACTTGATGCCCTTGCCCTTATACGGCTCCGGCGGCCTCTTGCCTCTTACTTCCGCTGCATACTGTCCGACCTTCTGCTTATCGATGCCCGTGATGACAATCTTATTGGGATTCGGAACGTCGATCTTTATATCCTCGTTCTCTTCCATGAATACCTGATGTGAGAAGCCGAGGTTCATAACGAGCTTATTGCCCTCTTTTGCGGCTCTGTAGCCGACGCCGTTTACTTCAAGCTCTTTCTGGAAGCCCTGCGTTACGCCGACGACCATGTTGTTGATAAGCGTTCTTGTAAGTCCGTGCAGAGAACGGTTTTCCTTGAGGTCATCCGGTCTTGTGACATGGATGACATTGTCCTCTACCGTTATTTTCATAGCAGGCTTAAACTGCTTTGTAAGCTCACCCTTCGGTCCTTTTACGGTTACGACGTTCTCATCGTTTACCTTGACCTCAACGCCTGCCGGGATCGCAATGGGAGCTCTTCCTATTCTAGACATAATCTTAACCTCCCCTTACCAGACAAACGCCAGGACTTCGCCGCCGACATGGGCTTCTCTCGCCTTTTTGTCGGTCATAATGCCCTTTGACGTTGAGATGATCGCTATACCGAGACCTTTGAGAACTCTCGGAAGCTCGTCTGCGCCCGCGTACACGCGGAGACCCGGCTTTGAAACTCTGCGAAGTCCGGTGATGACCTTATCAGTGCCGTTCACATACTTCAGAGTGACTTTGATTACACCCTGAGCTCCGTCGTTTACGATCTGATAGCTCTTAATGTATCCCTCTTCAAGAAGAATCTCGGCAATTGCCTTCTTCATGTTTGATGCGGGGATATCTACTGTCGCGTGCTTTGCGGAATTTGCGTTTCTGATTCTGGTGAGCATATCCGCAATGGGATCTGTGATCTGCATATTGTGTTATCCTCCTTGTTAGAGTTACAGGCTTTTGCCTGTTTCCGTGACGAGGTATCACAACCAATACCGTCGCCGCACCGGCGGCATACAGCCGACCTTTGCGCTCCGCCGGATAGCTTTGCCGTTTTATTCGGCAACGTCTCTTCCGCCGGACAAGACGGGGATTGGAAGTGACCTTTCGTCATCGTTTTTAGGGCCTTGCGGCCGGATTTTGCTTTTTTACCAGCTTGCTTTTCTGACGCCGGGGATCTCACCCTTGTATGCCAGCTCTCTGAAGCAGATACGGCATACTCCGTAATCTCTGAGGTATGCGTGCGGTCTGCCGCAGATCTTGCAGCGGTTATAGCGGCGTGTTGAGAACTTGGGTTCTCTCTGCTGCTTTAAAATCATTGATTTTTTAGCCATAACTCAAATCCTCCCTGTTACGCCTGAATGAACGGAGCGCCTAAAAGCTTAAGCAGCTCTCTTGCTTCTTCGTCGGTATTCGCCGTCGTGCAGATGGCGATATCCATACCTCTGATCTTCTCGATCTTATCGTAATCGATCTCGGGGAAGATCAGCTGCTCTCTGAGGCCGAGGGCATAGTTGCCGCGGCCGTCAAAGGAGTTCGCGCTGATGCCGCGGAAGTCTCTTACACGCGGGAGGGCGACGTTGAAAAGCCTGTCGAGGAACTCCCACATCTTATCGTGGCGGAGCGTTACCTTGACGCCGATGGCCATGCCTTCACGGAGTTTGAAGTTCGCGACCGACTTTCTCGCCTTTGTGATAACGGCGCGCTGACCGGTGATGGCGGTTATATCGTTTACGACGGCCTCGAGCGCTTTCGCGTTGTCGCGCGCATCGCCGCAGCCTACGTTTACGACTATTTTCTCAAGTCTCGGTATCTGCATTACGCTTTTATAACCGAATTTTTCCATAAGGGCGGGGGCGACTTCTTCTTTGTACTTTGTTTTCATTCTAGCCATGATAATCTCCCCTTCCCTTACATTTCGGCGCCGCACTTTTTGCAAACGCGGACTTTTTCGCCTTTTTCGTTGAACTTATGTCCGATTCTCGTGCCTTTGGAGCACTTCGGGCATACGAGCATGACCTTGCTGGCGTAGATGGGAGTCTCGACTCTGATGATGCCGCTCTCCTCGTTCTGACGGCGGGCCTTTTTATGGCGCTTGCCGACGCTTACGCCTTCAACGATGACCTTTCCGTCTTTCGGATATACGGTGAGGATCTTGCCCTCTTTGCCCTTATCTTTGCCGGAAAGAACTACTACTTTATCGTCTTTTCTGATGTTCATCTTGCGCCCTCCCTATATTACTTCAGGAGCGAGTGACAGGATCTTCATATAATCCTTATCACGGAGCTCACGGGCTACAGGCCCAAATATACGGGTTCCGCGCGGGTTCTTATCTTCTCTGATAAGAACTGCTGCATTCTCGTCAAAACGGACATATGTTCCGTCGGCGCGGCGGACGCCTTTTGCGGTGCGTACTATGACAGCCCTGACGACCTCGCCTTTCTTAACCGTGCCGCCGGGAGCCGCTTTTCTGACGGATGCAACGATAACGTCGCCGATATTGCCGTATTTTCTCTTCGATCCGCCTAAAACGCGGATACATTTAATTTCCTTTGCGCCGGTATTGTCGGCGACCTTAAGATATGTTTCCTGCTGTATCATATTGCCGCCTCCTTACTTCGCTTTCTCTACGATCTCTACAAGTCTCCATCTCTTGTCCTTGGACAGCGGGCGAGTCTCCATTACTCTTACGGTATCACCGATGCCGCAGGAGTTTTCCTCATCGTGCGCCTTGAGCTTGTAGGTCCTCTTTACAATCTTCTTATACAGCGGATGCTGAACGCGGTCTTCAACTGCGACCACGATTGTCTTATCCATCTTATCGGATACGACTTTGCCGACTCTTGTCTTTCTGGAAGACGTTCTATTTTCACTCATTTAAACTTTCCTCCTTACTGCTCGAGCCGCTTTTCGTGGATAATCGTCTTGACTCGGGCAATATCTCTCTTGACCTGCGATATCTTGAGAGGGTTGTCAAGCTGGTTCGTCGCATGCTGCATACGCAGATAGAACAGATCCTTTTTCAGATCCGCGAGTTTCGTCTCCAGCTCGGCAGGGCTTAATTCGCGTACTTCTTTTGCCTTCATCTTATTCACCACCCATCTCGGTTTCGCGCTTCACAAACTTTGTCTTGCACGGGAGCTTATGTCCGGCAAGGCGGAGCGCCTCACGGGCGACCTCTTCAGAAACACCCGCGATCTCGAACATTACTCTGCCCGGTTTTACAACGGCTACCCAGTACTCCGGCGAGCCCTTACCGGAACCCATACGGGTCTCGGCCGGCTTTTCCGTTACCGGTTTATCCGGGAAGATCTTTATCCAAACCTTACCGCCACGTCTTGTATAACGGGTCATGGCTACACGGGCCGCCTCTATCTGATTGGAGGTGATCCATGACGGCTCTGTGGCCTGAAGTCCGTATTCGCCGTATGTCACGGTGTTGCCTCTTGTGGCTTTGCCCTTCATGCGGCCTCTCTGGACTCTGCGGTATTTAACTCTTTTCGGTATAAGCATCAGCGGTTGCCTCCTTCTCTTGGAGTCTGATTGCCCTGACGGTCTCTGTTATAGCCGCCCTGACGTCCGCCCTGACGGTCTCTGTTGTATCCGCCCTGGCGGTTGTTTCTTCTGTCGTTTGAACGGCGGTCTCTCTGATTGCGCGTATCCATCGTTCTCGGAGTCGTACGGAGCGTCTGGTTGAGGATCTCGCCTTTGTAGATCCAAACCTTGACGCCGATGCGTCCGTAGGTCGTCGCCGCCTCCGCAAAGCCGTACTCGATATCGGCTCTGATCGTCTGGAGGGGGATCGTTCCCTCGTGATAGCTCTCGCTGCGGGCGATCTCCGCGCCGCCTATACGGCCGGACACCATTATTTTGATGCCTCTTACGCCCATGCGCATGGCTCTGCTCATGGCATTCTTCATCGCTCTTCTGAAGCTGATTCTCTTCTCAAGCTGTGCCGCAATGTTCTCGGCGACGAGCTGAGCGTTCGTGTCGGGTGTTTTTACCTCGATTATGGAGAGCGCGACGGGCTTGCCGAGACGCTTTTCCATATCCGCGCGGAGCTTTTCGATCTCTGCGCCGCCCTTGCCGATGACAAGGCCCGGTCTTGAGCAGTGGATATAGATCTTTATCTTCGCGTTGTCTCTTTCTATCTCGATCTTGGGAACGCCTGCCGAATACAGGGTCTTCTTAAGATACTTGCGGATGTTGTAGTCCTCTACTACGAGATCGCCGACTTTATCGTCCCTCGCGTACCAGCGGGAATCCCAATCTTTGATTACGCCTACTCGCAGGCCGTGGGGATTAACTTTCTGTCCCATATTCTGCCTCCTCCCTTAGTCTCTTTCCTTCACAACAATGGTGATGTGAGAAGTTCTCTTGTTTATTCTGTACGCTCTGCCGTGCGCTCTCGGCATATATCTCTTGATGATAGGGCCGCCGGTCGCGTACGTTTCGGCTACATAGAGCTTCTCCGGATCCATTTCGTGATTGACTTCCGCGTTTGAAACCGCGCTTTTGAGGAGCTTTATCATAATTTCAGACGCTGCCTTCGGGGTCTGCATAAGGATCGCAGCCGCCGCACCGGCGTCCTTTCCTCTTATAAGGTCGCAGACTATCTTGACCTTTCTGGGGGAAATACGGGCATATTTGACCTGTGCTCTAGCTTCCATTATGATGCCCTCCTTACTTCGATGTTTTGCTTCCGGCGTGACCTCTGAAGGTCCTCGTCGGGGCGAATTCGCCAAGCTTATGACCTACCATGTCTTCCGTGATATACACCGGCACATGGCGTCTGCCGTCGTGTACGGCGATCGTATGACCTACAAACGCCGGGAAGATCGTAGAAGCGCGACTCCATGTCTTAACGACTTTCTTTTCGCCGCTGTTGTTCATTTCTTCGACTCTTTTTAAGAGCTCAGGCGCCACAAAGGGGCCTTTTTTAATACTTCTGCTCATATTATATTGACCTCCTTCGATTATTTCGCGCCGCGGCGCTTGACTATGAACTTATCGGTGCGGTTCTTTGTCTTGCGCGTCTTGTATCCGAGAGTCGGCTTGCCCCACGGGGTAACTGGTCCCGGACGTCCGATCGGGCTCTTGCCCTCGCCGCCGCCGTGCGGATGGTCTACCGGGTTCATAACGGAACCGCGGACCGTCGGACGGATGCCCATATGGCGTTTGCGTCCGGCCTTGCCTATCGAGATGTTGGCATGGTCGATATTGCCGACCTGACCAATCGTTGCCATGCATCCGAGGCGGATGAGCCTGTATTCGCCGGAGGGGAGTCTGACCTGAGCCATAGCGCCCTCTTTTGCCATGAGCTGTGCCGCCGTGCCGGCGCTGCGGACAAGCTGCGCGCCCTTGCCGGGGTAAAGCTCAATATTGTGGATAACGGTACCTACCGGTATGCTCGATATCGGAAGAGCGTTGCCCGGCTTGATATCGGCGCTGGCCGACGAGACGATCGTATCGCCGGCCTTGAGCCCTACGGGAGCGAGGATGTAGCGGCGTTCGCCGTCTGCATACTCGACAAGGGCGATATTTGCCGATCTGTTCGGATCGTACTCGAGGCGGAGGACCTTTGCCTCCATGTCGAGCTTATTTCTCTTGAAATCGATGATCCTGTATTTTCTGCGGTTGCCGCCGCCCTGATGGCGGACGGTGATCCTGCCGTAGTTGTTGCGGCCGGAATGTTTCTTTAAAACTTCTACAAGCTTGCGCTCCGGCTTTGCCTTCTTATCAATTCCGTCGAAGCCGGAAACGGACATATGCCTTCTCGACGGAGTGGTAGGTTTATAAGTTCTTATAGACATTTATTTTTCCTCCCTTATACCATTCCCTCGAAGAATTCGATGGTCTTGGAATCCTCTGTCAGTCTTACGACAGCCTTTTTCCAGTTCTTGCGCGACCCTTCGGGATATCTGCCGGTGCGCTTTTTCTTGCCGTCCATCCTGAGCGTCGTGACCTTCATTACCTTTACGCCGAAGATCTCCTCGATAGCTTTCTTTATCTCTATCTTGTTGGCATCGATCGCCACTTCAAAAGCGTACTTTTTGATGTCTGCCTGTTCCATGGACTGTTCAGTGATGATTGGGCGGATAACTATGTCGTATGCCGATTTCATTATGCGTATACCTCCTCAATCTTAGAGAGAGCCGCCTTGTCCACTACGAATTTGTCAGCGTTGAGGACGTCATAGGTGCTCAGTATTGTCGCGATAGTCGTCTGCACACCGGGAAGATTGCGCGCGCTGAGTACGACGTTCTTATTGAGTTCCGGAGTGACGACGAGGGATTTACCCTCCGCGCCGACAGCGGCTAAAAACGCCTTGAACGTCTTTGTCTTGATTTCGCTCATCTCAAGCCCGTCAACCACGATGACGGCTTCCTCAGCCGCCTTGAGCGAGAGGGCTGACTTCAGCGCGAGTCTCTTGAGCTTTTTATTGAGCGAATAGCTGTAATCTCTCGGCTTCGGAGCGAAAGCGACGCCGCCGTGCGTATAATGCGGGGCGCGGATGCTGCCCTGTCTCGCGCGGCCCGTTCCCTTCTGACGGTACGGCTTTATGCCGCCGCCGGAAACTTCCGCTCTTGTAAGGGCGCTCTGTGTTCCCTGACGCTTGTTGGCCAGATGATTTTTAACTGTGGCATGGAGAGCCTGCTCGTTCGGCTCGATACCGAAAACCGCTTCGGAGAGCTCGATTTCGCCGGTGACTTCGCCGGCCATATTGTAAACTTTAACTGTTGGCATTTAACTCTCTCCTTCCTTATCGTCTTGCAGAGGCCTTCTGCGGGTTGGTGCTTACCGTTACGACCGCGTTCTTGACTCTGTTGTTCTTGACGGTGTTCTTGATATAGACGATGCCGCCCTTCGGTCCGGGGATAGCGCCTTTTACGACGATCATATTGAGTTCGGGATCGACCTTAACCACGTCGAGGTTCTGTACCGTGACCTGCTCGGCGCCCATATGGCCGGCGCCGATCTTGCCCTTGAATATCCTTGACGGGTCTGTGCCGGAGCCCATGGAACCCGCATGTCTGTGTACAGGGCCGCCGCCGTGTGTCGTCGGCGTGCGCTGTGCGTTCCATCTCTTGATAACGCCGGCGTAGCCTTTACCTTTGGATATGCCGGTTACATCAACTTTGTCGCCCTCGGCGAAAACATCCGCCTTGACCTCGTCGCCGACATTGTAGGTGCTGCAATCCTCGAGGCGGAACTCTCTGAGGTGCTTTTTGGGTGCGACTTCCGCTTTTTTCAGATGTCCGAGCTCGGGTTTCGTGAGCTTTTTCTCCTTAACGTCCTCGTAGCCGAGCTGGAGGGCGTTGTATCCGTCTTTCTCGTCGGTCTTTTTCTGAACGACAACACACGGACCGGCTTCGATCACCGTTACCGGTATGACCTTGCCGTTTTCATCGAAGATCTGCGTCATGCCGACCTTTTTGCCGATGATTGCCTTTTTCATTCTATTTCCTCCTTAAAGGTTATTGGTTGACGGATCAACTCCATCCGACAACTTGACCCTCCCGCCGTCAGCTGCGGCGGGATGTGGTTCTGACTGAGTGATTATACAGCCGGACCGGGTTTCGTCCGGCACACAAAGAACTTCCTTACAGCTTGATCTCGATCTCTACGCCCGCCGGGATTTCCAGTGACATGAGGGATTCGACGGTCTTCTGCGTCGGGTTCATTATGTCGATGAGTCTCTTATGAGTTCTGCGCTCAAACTGCTCACGGCTGTCTTTATATTTATGGACAGCGCGGAGGATCGTAATTACTTCTTTCTTTGTCGGAAGCGGGATAGGGCCGGAGACCTTCGCGTCCGTGCGCTTTGCTGTCTCGACGATCTTTTCGGCCGTCTGATCGATGAGCTGATGATCATAAGCCTTTAATCTGATGCGGATCATTTTCTTGTTGGATGCCATTTTGTTTTTCCTCCTAAATAAACGTACGATCTTGGCGGTATCCGCCGTCGTCTTTCTCGTACGGTGAGAACATTTCCATACACTCTGCCGTGCGTATCACTTCTGCTCAAAAAGCAAACCGGCGCATTTTTGGCCGGTCTTCCCCTTACACAGACGATATACGCCATGCATGGTAATTTCTCAGCCGCCCGATTGCACACCGTGAAAACGGTGCCGGACATACTCCACGGAAGTGACCAGGCGATGCCTGCAATCTCCCGTATCATCGCATATATTGCGCATTTTGGGCATACCTGCCCGCGTTGCGCCCTGATAGGATAGCAAAATATACCTTTTTTTTTAATATTTTTTTATATTTTCCGCGAAAAAATTTTATTTGCTGCAGATGTGTGCGGTGTATCCGCTTTTTGAAAGCGATATTATAAACTAGAGTAGGCTTTTTTGACAAAATGGTACTTTTAT
>CALXCR010000105.1 GCA_944386855.1 uncultured Oscillospiraceae bacterium | reverse complement strand
ATGATTCGCACCCTGAATAAAGTAGCCGTCGAGGATCGAAATGAGGTTTACAACGCGCTCCGGCTCGCTCTTGCCGAGCGCCGACGGGACGATCGAGAACGTGTTCGACACGCCGTCCTGGCATACGGCGCGGTACGGAATCTTTGCTACGGAGTTCAAAGACGCGAGCGCACCGTTTTCGTCGCGCCCGTGCATGGGGTTTGCGCCCGGGGCGAACGGCTCTCCGGCTTTGCGCCCGTCGGGAGTCGAGCCGGTCTTTTTGCCGTACATGACGTTGCTCGTTATCGTAAGTGCCGACAGCGTGTGTATGGCGCCGCGGTAAAGCTGGTGCTTTTTAAGCTCTGCCGAGAAATATGAGACGATCTCAACCGCAATGTCGTCCGCGCGGTCGTCGTCGTTGCCGTATTTCGGGAAGTCTCCCTCAACATCAAAGTCGACGGCGATTCCGTTTTCATCTCTGATAGGACGCACTTTTGCAAATTTGATGGCCGACAGCGAATCGGCGGCGATGGAAAGTCCCGCAACACCGAAAGCGGCGAGCCGCTCGACAAGCGTGTCATGCAGCGCCATCTGGCTGCTCTCATAGGCGTACTTATCGTGCATATAGTGGATGATATTGATCGTGTCTACATAGAGCTCCGCAACATACGCCAAAACCTTCTTGTAGTTTCCGAGCACCTTTGAATAATCAAGCACCTCATCGCGGTCCGGTTCGATCTCCGGCACTACCTTGATGCCTTTTTTCTCGTCGACGCCGCCGTTTATTGCGTAGAGCAGGCTCTTTGCGAGATTTGCGCGTGCGCCGAAAAACTGCATCTGCTTTCCGACAGCCATGGCCGATACGCAGCAGGCGATGCAGTAGTCGTCGCCGTACATCGGGCGCATGATGTCATCGTTTTCATACTGGATCGAATCGGTGTTGATGCTCATTTTAGAGCAGTATTTCTTGAAAGCCTCGGGCAGTTCTTTGCTCCATAAAACGGTGAGATTAGGCTCCGGAGCCGTGCCGAGGTTTGTAAGCGTATGCAGATAGCGGAAAGAGTTTTTCGTAACGAGCGTGCGCCCGTCAACGCCCATGCCGCCGATTGATTCGGTGACCCATGTGGGGTCGCCGCCGAACAGCTCGTTGTACTCCGGCGTGCGGAGATGGCGGATAAGGCGCAGCTTGATGATAAACTGATCGATCAGCTCCTGCGCGCCCTGCTCGTCGAGGATGCCGCGGTCGAGATCGCGCTGGATGTATATGTCGAGGAACGTAGATGTCCTGCCGAGCGACGTCGCGGCGCCGTTGTTCTCTTTAGCGCCGGCGAGGTAAGCGAGATAAAGCGCCTGAACGGCCTCATGGGCGTTTTCGGCCGGACGAGAGATATCGCAGCCGTAGCTTTCAGCCATCTGACGCATTTCCTCAAGCGCGCGTATCTGCATCTGAACTTCTTCGCGCAGACGGATGCGCTCATCCGTCATAGGGCCGTCTATCATGTCGAGATCTTTCTGTTTTTCCTCAATAAGGAAGTCCGTGCCGTAGAGCGGGACGCGCCGGTAATCGCCGACGATCCTGCCGCGGCCGTACGCATCCGGCAGTCCGGTGAGAAGCCCCGCGCTGCGTGCAAGCCTTGTGCGCTTCGGATAGGCGTCAAAAACGCCGTCATTGTGGGTCTTGCGGTAAAGGCGGAAATGCTTTTCGATCTCCGGATTAAGCTTGTAGCCGTACTGCTCAAGCGCCGATATGGCCGTCCTCATGCCGCCGAACAGATTCACGATACGCTTCAGCGGCGCGTCGGTCTGAAGCCCGACAATGACCTCGTTTTCGCGGTCGATGTAGCCCGGCGCAAAGTTGTTTATGCCGGAAACGGCGTTAGTCTCAACGTCGATAATGCCTTTCTTTATTTCCTCAACTATAAGAGCCTGCGCTTTTTCCCAGACTTTGTCTGTTTTCGCCGTTGTCGGCGCTAAAAATTCCTCATCGCCGAGATACGGGGTGTAGTTTTTCTGAATAAAATTACGCACATTTACAAGATGACGCCATTCGCCCGTGCGAAAGCCATGCCATGCGGTGCAATTAACATCAATAGCCATTATATTAACTCCTTTTCAAGATTTGGTATCGTATATTTTTTACGGGATCAGCACGGTATACAGCATTCCCGGTTGAGCCGCGCGTTCCATTCCTCAAGTTTTGACGCATCCATCGGCGGCACGCCGTCAAGCGGATAGGGGATACCCATAGATCGGTATTTTGAGACGCCGAGCACATGGTACGGCAAAAGCTCCACGCGCCTTATATTCTTTAAAGTCTTGAGGTATGACTCAAGCCCCGCAAGATGCCCGTCGCTGTCGGTAATACCGGGCACGACAACATGCCGTATCCACAGAGGGGTGTTCATCTCCTGAACTGCCTGAATAAAACGATCCGCCTCGTCCTTAGATCGTCCCGTAATATCCCTGTAGCCTTCCTCGGTGTAGTGTTTTATGTCGAGCAGAACGAGATCGGTAAGGGAGAGGATCTCCTTATAACTCCCGTTGCCGCAACCCGATGTGTCGAGACATGTGTTTATCCCGCCGGATCGGCACATCGAGAGCATCTCGATCAGAAATTCCCTCTGCAAAAGCGGTTCTCCGCCGGAGAAAGTGACGCCGCCGTCCTTGCCGAAATACGGTCGAAAGCGCGATATCCGAGAAAAGAGAGACTTAGCCGTCACCTCGCGTGCGCTCCCGGAGCGCATCTCCCAGGTGTCGGGGTTGTGACAGTATTTACATCGCAGATAACAGCCCTGCATAAACACGACAGTGCGTATACCCGGCCCGTCGACAAGTCCCATGGACTCTATAGAGTGGATAAATCCAGTTTTCATAAGCATCGCCTCCCCTCGGAAACAGAAAAAAGCCGACAATCTGAGCACAACTGCCCAGACGGTCGGCTAAAAGCTGTCATACTCCATGTGGTCGATTCCACAAAATCCGTCAGTCATATGACACTTTGAGTATAGCAAAGCAAAGCCGCTCTGTCAATCGAAATTTTTAAAAAATACGATAGAAATATTGTATGAAACATTTGCACAAACCACAATATGTTGTAGTTTGGGGCATCGGATATGAGCTTACACACTAGATCCTCCCTGACGAAGCCGGAAGCAACATATAGTTGAATTGTAATGAAAAATATGTCATACTATAAAGTACAGTGTTCATTGCAGAGCATATGAACACGGAATCGCAAAGCATTTCACGATCAGATTAAGGAGTACATGATGTTCATACTTTTTATAAGTTTTTTGACGGCGATCGCTGTCGTCGGCCTTTATTGGACCTTGGGCAGATGCTTTTCATATTTCGGATTGAATATGAATAACCGCAAAATGCGCCTGACACGCGCAGTCGCTGCCGTAATATCGCCGTTTGTATATATTGCGCTGCCGCTGTTCGGCCTTATCATGATGCACTTTATCGCAATATTTGCGGCGACACAGCTTGTAAACGCCATATTGTGCAAATTATTAAAAGAAGGCAAGGCCAAAACCGTCTGCGCCCGAATTGAGGCGCTGACAAGAAGCGGAGCGCTTGCCGCACTTATAACGCTTGTCTTTATGATATACGGCGTCGTAAATATGAGCCGCGCCGTTGTGACGGAATATACGGTCGAGTCGGACAGGCTGAATTCCGACTACGACATAGTGCTGATAACCGATACGCACTACGGCACGATACAGGACACGGAGCTTTTGAAGAGCAAAATTTCCGAAATAAACGAGCTTGAGCCCGACGCCGTTATTTTGGGCGGAGATATCGTCGAGAGGAACACATCAAAAGAGGACATGCAGGAGGTGTTCGATGTTCTGGGCGATATTGAGAGCACATACGGCACATATTATATTTACGGAAACCATGACAGGCAGGATTACGGGGAAGCGAGGACATATACAGACGAGGAGCTTGAAGATGCGATAGAATCCAACGGCATCACAATACTCGAAGATAATACGGCCCTGATCGGAGGCGAGATACTGCTCGTAGGCAGGCAGGATGCTGCATACCCGGACGGGCGCGCGGAGATCACGGAGCTTCTGAAAGACGCCGATAAAAGCAACTTTATCATAGTCGCCGATCACCAGCCGCTGGAGGCGTTTGAAAACGCGTCAAACGGCGTAGACCTCGAGGTCTCGGGCCATACGCACTCGGGCCAGATATTCCCGCTCGGATACCTGTTCCGCCTTGCCGGTATCCTTACATACAGCGAGTACCATGAGGATCAGTGTACAGTTATAGTCTCATCCGGCTTTGCCGGATGGGGATTCCCGATACGGACGCAGGCCCACTGTGAATATGTCGTGATACATATTCAGTAACTGTTAGGCCATACCGCAAAACCAAAAAGCCGCCATCTTTTAAGATGGCGGCTTTTCACGTTATTTTGCTATGCAAAAAGGCCATGTGTCCCTTTCGGCGGCACGGCCATGAGATCAAAGCAGGTGGGCCGGGACGGTCCACCTGCGCGAAACTTCATACGCCACTTCCTTTTGCCCGTTATCGTGCGTCCGTGACGCATGAAATTTTATCCCTAATTTTCGGCAAGCGCCTTCTGCGCCGCCGAGAGCATGAGCTTTATTCTGTTTAGCTGATTTACCTCGCTCGCCCCGGGGTCGTAGTCAACGGCCGCTATATTTGCCCACGGGTAGGCTTTTTTAAGCGCCTTGATAACACCCTTGCCGACTACATGGTTCGGCAGACAGGCAAACGGCTGTATACATACGATATTCGGCGTCCCGCTCGTCAAAAGCTCGACCATCTCTCCCGCGAGAAACCACCCCTCGCCGTACTGGTTGCCCAGCGACAGGAAAGGCTTTGTCATCTCGGCTATCTTGTAGATCGATACGGGCGGCTCGAATCTTTTGCTCTTTTGAAGCGCGTCTACCGCCGGCTTTCTAAGCACCTCTACTATTTTAAGCCCGACGGAGGAGATAAACGCGGAGGATTTTTTAGCGCCGAGATACTGCGCCTTATACTGCGCGTCAAACAGGCTGCAATTAAAGAAATCCATCATATCCGGCACGACGGCCTCAGCACCCTCGCGCTCAAGAAGCTCCACAAGGCGGTTGTTCGCAAGCGGCATATACTTGACTAGGATCTCGCCGACGATACCGACGCGCGGTTTAACGATCGTCTCGTCGATTGGAAACTCGTCAAAGGCCTCAACAATGCCGCGGCAGACGTCGCGGTAGCTGTATCCCAGCTTTTTTGTCGTGAGAGAGTCTATACATATTTCAAGCCACTTTTTGTGCAGCTCGTTTGCCGATCCGGGCACTTTTTCATACGGTCTGACGCGGTAGAGACAGCGCATGAAAAGATCCCCGTATATAATGGCGTGGACGGCGTCTATAAGGAGCGGCAGAGATATTTTAAAGCCCTCGTTCTTCTCCATCCCGTTTGCGTTGAGCGATATGACAGGTATGTGCGAAAGACCGGCCTTGTCGAGCGCGCGCCTTATAAACCCGACGTAATTGCTCGCCCTGCAGCAGCCGCCCGTCTGCGACATGATTATCGCAAGTTTATCCGTGTCGTATTTCCCGGACAATACCGCCTGCATTATCTGTCCGACAACAATTATAGATGGATAACATGCGTCGTTGTTGACGTATTTAAGCCCGGTATCTATAGCGGATCTGTTGTCGTTGTCGAGTATAACGGCGTTGTAACCGTGTTTTTTAAATACAGGTTCAAGTATGTCAAAATGGATCGGGCTCATCTGCGGCGCCAGTATCGTATAACCCTGCGCATTCATCTGCGAAGTGTATTCCTCGCGGTGGTACAATACAGGATGGGGCAAGGCCTTGATGTTCTCCTCGCGCCTCATCTTTATTGCCGCCATAAGGCTGCGTATGCGTATCCTGACAGCACCGAGATTGTTCACCTCGTCGATCTTGAGCAGCGTGTAAAGCTTGTTGCTGTTTTCCAGAATTTCGCTGACCTGATCCGTCGTAACGGCGTCGAGCCCGCACCCGAAAGAGTTTAGCTGTATAAGCTCAAGGTCATCGCGTTCGCTGACAAATTCGGCGGCGGAATAAAGCCGCGAGTGATATACCCACTGATCCACCACGCGGAGCGTCCGGCGTTCGTCGCGGCGGAAGGGGAGGGAGTCCTCGGAAAATACAGTCAGCCCATATGACGCGATAAGCTCCGGAATGCCGTGGTTGATCTCCGGATCAACATGGTACGGACGTCCTGCGAGCACGATCCCGGTTTTCCCGTCTCGCTCCATCCGTGAAAGTAGGCGCTCGCCCTCGGCGCGGATATCGGCCTTGGCCTTCAGCTGCTCCGCCCACGCCGCGTGCACGGCGCGGCGCACCTGAGATTCGTGGATGCCCCACTCCTTCCTGCACAGACGTACAAGCCGGTCCGAGACGGTCTTTTTGCTTGTAAACGCGATAAACGGCCGTATATACCGCACCTGCCCGTCCGACACGGCCTCAACATTGTTTTTAAGATTTTCCGGGTATGAGACGACGATAGGGCAGTTGTAGTGGTTCTGCGCGGAATCCGCCTCCTGATGCTCGTAGAAAACGCACGGGTGGAATATCGTGTCAATGCCGTGGTCTATAAGCCACTGCACATGTCCGTGCGCGAGCTTTGCCGGATAACACTCCGATTCCGACGGTATGGACTCCATGCCGAGTTCATATATCTTACGGCTCGAAAACGGCGACAAAACCGCCGAAAAACCGAGTTCTTTGAAAAACGTCGCCCAGAACGGATAGTTTTCATACATATTCAGTACGCGCGGAAGTCCTATAACCCCTCTGGGGGCCTCATCTCTGGTCAGCGGCTCATAATCAAACAGACGGCGGCGCTTGTACTCAAACATATTAGGAGCTTTTTCACCGGCAGTGCTTCCGCCGAGCCCCTTTTCGCAGCGGTTGCCGGTGATATGCGTGCGCTTTCCCGGGAATTTGTTTATCGTGAGCATGCAGTTGTTGGCGCACCCGCCGCACCGGCGGCTGTCGGTCGTGTATGTAAGCGACAGTATGTCGGAAAGCGAAAGCATGGTAGTCAGCTGCCCCGAGTAGTGCGACCTTGCGATAAGCGCCGCGCCGAAAGCGCCCATAAGCCCGGCGATATCGGGACATGTCACTTCGGCTTCCGCTATCTTCTCAAACGCGCGCAGAACGGCGTGGTTGTAGAATGTGCCGCCCTGAACGACTATGTGACGCCCAAACTCCTCTGCGTTTGCGAGTTTTATGACCTTAAACAGCGCGTTTTTGATTACCGAATACGCAAGCCCGGCCGATATGTCGGACACGTCCGCGCCCTCTTTCTGTGCCTGCTTCACGTTTGAATTCATAAAAACGGTACAGCGAGTCCCCAGATCTACGGGGTTCTTGGCAAAAAGCGCGCACCGCGCAAAGCTTTCTGCGGAATATCCCAGTGAATTTGCGAAATTTTCGATAAAAGAGCCGCATCCTGAGGAACACGCCTCGTTTAGCATAATAGAGTCGACAGCCCCGTTTTTCAGCTTAATGCACTTCATGTCCTGGCCGCCGATATCCAAAACGCAGTCGACCTCCGGATCGAAGAAAGACGCGGCGGTGCAGTGCGCTATCGTCTCGACCTCGCCCTCGTCGAGAGAGAACGCCGATTTTAAAAGCTCCTCGCCGTAGCCCGTCGAGCACGACCTGACGATCGAAGCACCATCAGGCAAACTTTTTTGCAGTTCGGCGATGGCCTTT
Organism: uncultured Oscillospiraceae bacterium; assembly: GCA_944386855.1. GTDB lineage: Bacteria > Bacillota > Clostridia > Oscillospirales > Oscillospiraceae > CALXCR01. The sequence goes on along the minus strand of CALXCR010000105.1, from coordinate 2,195 downwards.
TTTGCCGTTTCGATAGGGCTGCCCTCGTTATTTGCGTAATATGAGAACAAAAGCTGCCCGTCGCTGCCTATAAGCGCGAGCTTTGTCGTCGTAGACCCGGCGTCAACGCCGAGGAAGCAGTCGCCCTCGTAGTGCGCTAAATCCTGCTTACGAACAACAGCCTTTTCGTGACGCCTGCAAAATTCACCGTACTCCTCCTCGCTTTCAAAGAGCGGTGCAAGCCGCGGCATCTCAAACGAGACTGCAACGCCCTTATTGAGCCTTGCTATAAGATCCGATATGTTTACAGTATCGGCGTCCTTGGCCTCGAGCGCCGCGCCCATCGCGGCAAACAGATGCGAGTTTTCGGGGTCGACGATGTTTTCATCCGTCAGCTTTAATGTGCGTATAAAGGCCTTTTTAAGCTCCGGCAGAAAGTGCAGCGGACCGCCGAGAAACGCGACGCAGCCGCGTATAGGCTTCCCGCAGGCAAGGCCTGAGATCGTCTGGTTTACGACCGCCTGAAAAATCGACGCGGCGAGATCGGCCTTTGTAGCGCCTTCGTTTATAAGAGGCTGTATGTCGGTCTTTGCAAACACCCCGCACCGCGCGGCGATAGGATAGATCTCCTTATATTCGCGCGCGGCTCTGTCGAGCCCCGCCGCATCAGTCTGCAAAAGGGCGGCCATCTGATCGATAAACGACCCTGTCCCTCCGGCGCAGACGCCGTTCATCCTCTCCTCAAGCCCGCCGGTAAAGTATATGATTTTTGCGTCCTCACCGCCGAGTTCTATCGCAACGTCCGTCTGGGGGGCGACAGCCTGCAAAGCCGTAGCGACGGCCGCGACCTCCTGAACAAATTCAATACCGATAGCCTTGCCGAGATTTATAGACCCCGAGCCGGTGATCTTCGGCTTTATAACGCATTCCCCAACAGCGTTTTTAGCTTCGGTCAAAAGTTCTGCAAGCGCCCCTTGGGTGTTAGCCTGATGGCGGCGGTATTCGCCGAATAATATCTTATCATTTTCGTCTAATATAACAAGCTTGACAGTCGTAGAACCGATGTCTATGCCGGAACGATAGGTTTTCATTACGCTTAGACCTCCATTACTATCGTTTGATGCGGCTTTATGGCAGCCACAAGCCTGACGTTTCCGTTAAACAGCGTGGGCTGACAGGAGAGGGGTATATGCGCCTGCTCCAAAACGTGAAACGCGTCTCCGCTGTATAAAAGTGGTAAAATAAAAAGATTATCTTATGCAGAAAATACATAAAAATGGGGAAAATTATCGAAAAATATAGAATTATGATGAAAAATGTCACCAATCTAATGATAACACAAAATAAACAAAAAAGCCATGCGCCTATTGTAAATTTTTTTAGACATATGTTTCCAGCATTCAGCGGCGCATGGTCATTAATAGTTTTATGTTGTCCGCAGCACAAAAACAACACGGATTCCTGCCCGCAGTCTAAAATAAAAGTCATTGACAAGGCGGGCTTATTATGTTAATATATGTTCTGCGTTTAAACGTCGGTTTGGAGAGATACCGAAGTGGTCATAACGGAACGGTCTTGAAAACCGTCGTACGGCAACGTACCGTGGGTTCGAATCCCACTCTCTCCGCCATATATGGAGAAGTACCCAAGAGGCCGAAGGGGCTCCCCTGCTAAGGGAGTAGACGTGTTAAAGCGTGCGAGGGTTCAAATCCCTCCTTCTCCGCCAAATAAGAACCGTGATTTTGATACAATGCGTATCGAAGTCACGGTTCTTATTTATTGCCTGTTTTATGGGGCTTTTCAGCTTTTCTGAACATTCGAACAGAAAACAATCCCTGCCATGACAGCTTCTGTGGCAGGAATTTTAGTATCTATACGGTTTTTGACCGTAAAGTAATCGTTATAAGATTGGTAATCGTTATTTTTGTGGGGGTAATCGTTATAATGTAGTCAAGCTCCTTCTTTAGTAATTCGGTCTCACTATATATGATTACAAAAAAGTTTCAGGAAATTTACAATTTAGTGCCGTAAAGCCTTGAAAGAAAGCAACTTTTGTGATATAATAAGTATGTATAACTATATGTAAAGTGAGGGCTTGACAATGGATCAGAAAAGGAGGACAATGCTAACAGCCATCCGGCCGGCCATAATTCTGCCCTTTTTCCTGTCAAGAGCAAAGTTGCATATTCCTTCAAGGCGTATTCCGCCCGTTCTGA
>CALXCR010000104.1 GCA_944386855.1 uncultured Oscillospiraceae bacterium | reverse complement strand
ATGAGCGAGGGCGCGCGAGCATCGCTTCCGAGCCGCCTTGGGGCGGTCGACAGAGTCGGCAGCCTCACTCTAAAATGCAACCATTTTTTCGAAGAGATGCAGGCCGCTGCATCGCACTCGCTGCGCTCGCACGTTTGCGGGCCGAGTAGTCAAAATTCCGAGGCACATGTCCTCGGAATTTTGAATATCGAACCTTATTTCGCCGCCGGCAGACGGCGAAACTCTGTCACGGACTCCTCACCAATACAATGGGATCTCTTTTTCATGGCTCTGGCTTTTTGACAGACTAAAACGGGACATATTAAAATATGTCCCGTTTTTCTTTTAGTTTTACGATCAGTCTTTGTTTTCCTCTTCCGCGTCTTCGTCCTCGTAGCCGTCAAATTCAAACTCGAGAAGCTCTCCGCAGTTGGGGCACTCGATCTCGCCGTCAGCGAGCGCATCCTCGTCTACGACAAATTCCGTGTCGCATGCCGGGCACTGGACAGAAACTTCAAAATCGCCGTCGTCATCACCATGGTGATGGCCGCAGCAATCGCACTCGTCATCATCGCACTCATCATATTCGTCATAATCGTCGCCAAATATGATCTCCTCGACGTCCTCAAGATCCTCGGAAACGGCATCCAGCCCCTCCGCCAGTTCGACAAGGTCTTCGTCAAGCGATGTGACTTCTTCGGCCATTTCATCGAGCAGGTCGATGATAGCCGCAAAAAGTTTTCCCTCTTTGCTGTCTTTATCAAGGTCAAGTCCTTCTGCAAGCCCCTTTAAATAGGCGGCTTTTTCTGTTATTGTCATTTCTCTTCCTCCTTAAACATAATGTTCCGTCGCCGCTTGCCTAGAACAGGCAAGAAATTATTTGGATCTCTCCAAATATTCGCCGACTCTCGTATCTATCCTTATTCTGTCGCCCGTATTGATGAACAGCGGCACTTTTACCTCGGCGCCCGTTTCAACAGTCGCCGGCTTTGTTACGTTCGTCGCGGTATCTCCCTTAAGGCCCGGGTCTGTATGTGTGACTTCGAGGTCTACAAAGGTAGGCGGCTCTACGTTGAACACCTTTCCCTTATATGAATAGATCGTACACGGCATATTTTCCTTTACAAACTTGAAATTGTCTCCGAGGACGCTCTCATCCACCGGCTCAAGCTCGTATGTCTCCATGTTCATGAAGTAATAGTGTTTGCCGTCCTTATAGCTGCGCTCCATTTCACGGCGCTCTACACATGCGTTTTCAAATTTATCAGTCGGGTTGAGCGACGTCTCCGTCACGGCGCCCGTCATGACGTTTTTCATCTTAGTGCGGACAAACGCAGCTCCCTTTCCCGGTTTTACATGCCGGAATTCGACGACCTGCATGACTTTCCCGTCAAGCTCGAATGTTACGCCGTTGCTGAAATCGCCTGCTGTGATCATATTTTTTCCTCCTATTATATGTAAGGAAGCACATGCCCCCTAAGTTTCGCAGCCATTGTGTATCATACCATCCCGGCATAAGCCGCAACGGTATGACCGCAATCTTTTCTATAGCTCCGCAGATATTCTACATTATATACGGCCTCTTTGCAAGGGAAATATCCAACTTTTCCTATATTATCAAAAGTTCTTTAGGCGTTTTCATGAGATTTATGCAGCCGGACTCCGTAATATAAACGCAGTCTTCTATACGTACGCCGAATTTACCCGGCAAATATATACCCGGTTCCGCCGATACTACAGCGCCTGCTGGGAGTATTCCCTCACTGCTCGGCGCGGCGTTCGGCATCTCGTGTACGTCAAGGCCGAGCCCGTGGCCGTACGAGTGACCGAAATACTCGCCGTATCCCGCTTTTTCAATAACTCCGCGAGCGACCGCGTCAAGCTCTCTGCCCGTCAGGCCGGCTTTTGTGGCGGCGATCGCCGTCTCCTGCGCCTCAAGCACAGTATAATAAACTTTTTCCATCTCGGCCGTCGGCTGTCCTATACAGACTGTTCTTGTCATGTCGGAGCAGTACCCTTTATATCTTACCCCGAAATCCATCGTGAGAAACCCTTGTACATACGTCGCCTGCGGCACTCCGTGCGGCATGCTCGAGTGCTCGCCAGAGACTACAATCGGCTTAAATGAGTATCCGTCAGCTCCGTGCTTTGCAAATCTATACAGAAATTCGGCTTCTATGTCCTTTTCCGTCTTATCCGGGCCGATCATGCCGAGAACATCCTCAAACGCGGCCTCAGCTATCCTCTGAGCCTCTATCATCACGTCGAGTTCTTCCTTTGTTTTGACGATCCTGAGCTCGTCGAGCGTCGGCTGCGCCGGAACGAGCTCCGCGTTCATTTTACGGCTGTAGTCGAGATAGTCCGCGTATGACAGGGCGCGCTCCTCAAATCCGACCGTTTTTACGCCGTATTCCGCTATAAAGCCGTTTATATAATCCATATAGCTGTGTCCGGCCTTTACGAGCAGCACCTCAGCCGCGCCGCCTATAGCGAGCCCCGCGGCCTCTATGTATCTGCTGTCGGTCATAAAATAGCTTTTCTCCGGCGTTATAAACACGATTCCCGCCGATGATGAAAATCCTGTCGCATACAGTCTGTTTGTTCCGCTTATGAGCATAAGCGCGTCGTACGGCTTTGCTTTTACCGCGTTTTGTAATTTCTGTATATTATTCATATTACCCTCCTGATTTATCATAGCGTCCTCATTGAGCGCATATATTTTACCAAATATTATTTTTGTCCCGTTGGGAGGAGTCGTTTATGAAGGCGTATGTAGTGGCCGCCCCCGATATATCGCAGTCGTTTACCTCTGTATACATGGAGTATAGGATCGGTAACGGCTTTCATCTATACCGCACCGAACGCTCTCTGTACATACGCGGCGGCATAATGGGTATTGACTGCACCTCCATTGACGGCGGCGGGAAACTTCCCCCGCTTATAAACGAAATATTAAAGGAGTGTATGATCCATGATTTCAGCGGTGTTCTCCTTGAGATACCTCAATCTCCGCCGGAGATCCTATCAGATCTGGCAGGCGAGCTTGACTCCGCGCTTTTTAAAGACCGGCGCAGCTTATTTCTTCGCGAAAGCTGCGCCAAAGCCGCGCCGCACGCAAAAATATTAGTCGGCACTGCTCTGTCCGGAGGAAGTTTTTCACGTCATATACAGGATCATGCGTCGGCATTCGGAGTCGACCGTCTCGTTCTCGATGTCGAACGTATGCGGATGGATTTTTTGCTGCCCGCGAAAAGCGGCGCCGGTGTCCCGCTTGGCGAGCGGGAGCTTGACGAGCTTCGGCGCAGATACAGAAGCGCTTCTTTCTTTTCAAAGGATCTGTGCACCTATTATTTCACATACCGTCAAAACGGGCGATCTCATTTTGTACTTTACGACAATGCGTACAGCTTAAAGAGAAAGCTCGCCGTCGCCGAACGGCTCGGCGTCGGGTCTTGTTTCTTCTTCTATCCTGAGGTGAGCGATATTTTAGACGATATCATCTGAAGCATCGGCTCTTTCAATCTTTTTTATGTTTTTTTCCGCCTTGGCGCGCGGCGTCATGACCTCGTGCCCGCAGCCGTTGCATCTTATTTTAAAATCAGCACCTATGCGCAGCACCGTCCACCTGTCGGAGCCGCAAGGGTGCTTTTTTTTCATTGTGATAACATCATTGACTCTTACATCCATCAGTTTTCACCCTTGATCTTCTCCCAGTACAGCTTTGCCGCCTGTTCCGTTTTGTTTTCTCCGTACTCGTAATATTTTACGTCTTTTATCGCGTCGGGCAGGTACTGCTGCTTTACATAATGGTTCTTAAAACTGTGCGGATACAGATAGTTCTGCCCTGTCTCGAGCCCCGTCGTCTCGGCGTGGACATTTTGCAGCTGACGCGGGATCTCGCCGCTTTTTCCGGCTTTTATATCGCTCATCGCGCGGCTTATCGCCTCGTTTGCCGAGTTCGACTTCGGCGCTGTGGCAAGCAGTATCGCGGCCTCCGCAAGCGGAATCCTTGCCTCCGGCAGGCCGAGCTGCAGCGCGCAGTC
>CALXCR010000103.1 GCA_944386855.1 uncultured Oscillospiraceae bacterium | reverse complement strand
ACATATAATAAAGCTTAACATCGGAAATCCGGCTGTTTTTGGGTTTCATACGCCGGAAAGAATCGTAAACGTACTGAAAGATCATCTTTCTATTGCCGACGCGTATTCTGATTCCGCCGGAATACTGGAAGCGCGTGAAGCAATACTTAAGTACGACACCGCAAAAGGTATCAAAGGGCTTACGGTCGACGATATATACCTTGGAAACGGATGCAGCGAGCTTATAGTAAATACGATGCAGGCGCTGTTAAACCCCGGGGACGAGATACTTATACCGGCGCCTGACTATCCTCTATGGACAGCTTCTGTTGCACTTGCTAACGGCAAACCTGTACATTACATATGTGATGAGTCATCGGACTGGATGCCCGATATAGACGATATCAAGAAAAAAATCACGCCAAGGACAAGAGGGCTTGTCATTATAAACCCGAATAACCCTACGGGTGCGATATATCCGCTTGAGATACTTCAGGAAATTGCGGCGATTGCGGAGAAAAACGAGCTGATATTATTTTCGGACGAGATATATGACAGACTTGCAATGGACGGCATAGAGCATATCTCGACCGCCGCTGTAGCTGAAAATGTATTTTGCATAACGTACAACGGCCTTTCAAAATCACACAGGGCGTGCGGATACCGCTGCGGCTGGATGGCGCTGTCGGGGCCACGGGAGAATGCCGAGGGCTTCATTGCGGGGCTTAATGTCCTAGCGTCTATGAGGCTCTGCTCTAACGTGCCTGCGCAGACTATCGTCAAGGCGGCGCTCGATGATAAACTCCCTGATCCAGACTGTATTCCGGGCGGGAGACTCTATGAGCAGAGAAATTACATATACGAGGCGATCAACACGATTCCCGGCATGAGTGCAGTGAAGCCGAAGGCGTCGTTTTATATTTTCCCGAAAATCGACGCAAAGCGGTTTAACATAACCGACGATGAAAAGTTTGCGATAGATCTTTTACGCGATAAGAAAATTCTTATAGTAAACGGTACAGGCTTTAACTGGCCTGCTCCTGACCACTTTAGGATTGTATATCTTGCGGATATCGATACACTGAAAGCGGTCATCGACAGATTTGGGGACTTTTTGTCATATTACCATCAATAAATATCGCTTGAGAGGTGGACAATGAGCAAAACATATATTCCAGCCGGGTATAAAGCGCCGCTATCGCCCTATGATATGCAGAGGGCAATCGAACTCGTAAAACAGGAATTTCAGAAAAAATTAAAAGACGTGCTCAACCTGAGACGCGTTTCAGCTCCGCTTTTTGTGGCGAAGGACTCCGGCCTTAACGATAATTTAAACGGGGTGGAACGCCCTGTGGAGTTTGACATAGCCGAGACCGGCACGATAGCTGAAGTCGTACATTCGCTTGCTAAATGGAAACGTCTCGCACTTAAAAAATACGGTTTTCATGTTGGTGAGGGACTTTATACTGATATGAACGCGATAAGGCGTGATGAAGAGCTTGACAATACTCATTCGATCTATGTCGACCAGTGGGACTGGGAACGTATAATATGCTCAGAAGAGCGCAATATAGAATTTCTCAAGCAGATAGTAAGGCGTATCGTAGATGCTGTATGTGATACAAATGAAAATGTGCAAAAACAGTTCCCGAACCTTACAACAGAGATAAAAAGGGAAGTGACATTTGTCACATCACAAGACCTTGAGGACAAATATCCGGAGCTTGCGGCGCGTGAACGTGAAGCCGTAGCGGCTAAGGAATACGGAACGGTATTCATCATGCAGATAGGCGGAAAGCTGCGCTCCGGCAATCCGCATGACGGCAGGGCGCCGGATTATGACGATTGGGCGTTAAACGGCGATATTATCGTATGGAATGATGTACTTCAGGATGCTTTTGAAATATCCTCAATGGGCATAAGGGTCGACGAAAAGTCACTCGCGTACCAGCTTAAAGAGGCGGGCTGTGAGGCGCGTAAAAACAGCTATTTTCATAAGCTTTTGTTAAATGGTGAGCTTCCTCTCACGGTAGGCGGCGGTATCGGGCAGTCAAGACTATGTATGCTTATAACAGGTACTGCGCATATAGGAGAGGTTCAAGTCAGCCTTTGGGATGACAGCACTATAAAAAAGTGCGCAGAGGCGGGGATCTCACTGCTGTAAAAGACCGATCGGCGTTATTGTGTTAAAAAGACTTTAAACAATATGATCAAATAAAATTGCCCCTGACGTCAAAAACGTCAGGGGCGATTTTTATTATTAAATATTTTATAGATTTTCGGCCTCGAATTTTCTCATGAATTCAACGAGCTTTTCAACACCTTCGATCGGCATTGCGTTATAGATGGAGGCTCTCATACCGCCGACGGAACGGTGGCCTTTGAGATTGACAAATCCGGCTTTTTCGGCTTCTTTGGCAAACTTATTGTTCATATCGTCATCGTCCGCTCTGAACGTTACGTTCATCATGCTGCGGCTCTGCGGCTCTGCGACTGCCTTAAAGAGTTTTGCCTCATTGTCGAGGTAGTCGTAAAGTATGGCAGCTTTTTTCTCATTATATTCCTTCATCTTTTCAAGTCCGCCGAGACCCTTTATATGCTCTAAAACGAGCTTGCAGATGTAGATGCACCAGCAGGGAGGAGTGTTGTACATGGAGCCGTTCGCGTCCATTACGGAGAACTTGCAGACTTCGGGTACAAATACAGGCACGTCCTCACGGATGAGGTCGTCTCTTATGATGGCGACCGCCATACCGGCAGGAGCGATATTCTTCTGGACTCCGGCATAGATAACGCCAAACTTAGATACATCGACAGGCTCTGACAGTATGCAGGAGCTCATATCCGCAACAATCGGAACGTCGCCGGTCTCGGGGATGTAGAACCATTTAGTCCCGTATACGGTGTTGTTAAAGCAGATATGCAGATAATCAGCATCGGGACGGATGTCAAGCTCATCCTGAGTCGGTATATGTTTAAAGTTGCAGTCTTTTGTGCTGCCGGCGAGGTGGATATCGCCGTATTTCTGCGCTTCTTTATACGCCTTAGTCGAGAACTGACCGGTCGTGACATAGTCAGTCTTGCCGGTTTTCATCAGGTTCATAGCGACATTGCAGAACATAAGCGACGCGCCGCCTTGGAAGAAGAGAACCCTGTAATTATC
>CALXCR010000102.1 GCA_944386855.1 uncultured Oscillospiraceae bacterium | reverse complement strand
ATTCAGGCCGCTCGCCGGGGAACTGTGTCAGCATTATCTGCTCCGCCGCGTATTTGTACGCGTGGTCTATAAGCCAAAGCTTCATTCGATACCGCCCGCATAGCGCAGATATTCGTTGAACCTGCGCTCGTTTTCCATCGTCGTCGCGTCCATATGGCCGGGGTATATCTCATAATCGGCGGTCACCGTGCTGCCGATCTTTTTAAGCGATTTCATAAGCTCATCCATATTCCCGCCGGGCAGATCGGTCCGTCCAACGCTCATTCTGAATATCGTATCGCCGGAAAATATGGCGTCCTCGCAAAACAGCATTACAGAGCCCTGTGAGTGCCCCGGCGTCTCCATAACGCGGAACGTAAGGCCGGCGGAGACTATCTCGTCCCCGTCCGAGTAAAACTTTGTCGCGTCGGTCGGAAAATATTTGTACAGATCTTTCTGCCCGTCGGTCACGCAGTCCTTTTTGTTTATCCAAACGGGCGCGCCCGTCTCGTGCGAGACGGCGTACGACGCCATAGTATGGTCAAAATGCCCGTGCGTCAGGAAAATGTCGCACACCTTGAGATTGTTCGACTCGACGTAGTCCATTATCGTGTTCGCCTCGTCGCCTGGATCTATCACAACGCACTGGAGCGTCTTTTCATTCGTCACTACATAGCAGTTCGTCTCGAGCCTGCCGACTATCAAGCATTTTATAAGCATATTTATCCCCCTACAAATTGTCGGTGTCCATTATTATGGTAACGGGCCCGTCGTTTTCCGACGTGACCAGCATATCCGCGCCGAAAACGCCGTGCTCCGGCCTAAACCCGCGCTTTTCGCATTCGTCCAAAAACAGCTCGTACAATGGTATCGCCGTATCCGGCCGTGCCGCGCCCGTAAACCCCGGGCGGCGGCTTTTGCAGTCGGCGTAAAGCGTAAACTGCGACACTACAAGAAGTCTCCCGCCGACAGCGGCGAGATCGAGGTTCATCTTTCCGTTTTCGTCCTCGAACACGCGCAGCGTGCATATCTTTGACGCGAGCCTTTCTGCCTGTGCCTCGGTGTCGCCCGGCGCGATACCGAGCAGTACCAGAAATCCGCGTCCGATCTTAGCCTCTCGCACGCCGTCTATGTCGACCGACGCTGATCTCACTCTTGTTATTACAGCCCTCAAGCCCTGTTTTCCTCCTTCTGGCATTGACGCCCCGGTATCACAATCCGTCCCGCACCCGGTTCGGCGCTCTGTTTGATGACGGCGGCGTTGTCACCGCCGGCAAGCCCGCTCTAAGCGCGGCCGGTACGCCGCCTCCGTCTTATTTGCGCCATACCGTTATGCCGCGTCCATATATACCGCGCCGCCGGAAAAACGCCCGCCGTATGCCGCGGCCTGCCGCGCTGCGCGTCGTCTCCCGTCGGGACGCAAATCCCCTGTTCCGCGGGACTAAACTCTCTTTACCTCGCTTACGCCGTGTATCCCGCCGAGCTTCCGCATCGCCTGACTCAGCTCCTCGCGGTCGCGTACGCCGAACTCGATGTATATCATCGCGATGCCGTCGCCTATATCGCGCGCATTGAGCGATTTTATATTGAGCTTCAAAAGGTTTAAAATGGTCGCAACATCCATGATAAGGCCTGAACGCTCACGCGCCGTTATCTGAATGCTTGTGTCGTATATCTCGCCGTTCGTCTCACCCCAGCCGACCTTTATCCAGCGGTGCACTTCCTCGGGCTTATCCTGCGACGCGATGTAATTTTTGCAGTCGGTGCGGTGCACCGACACGCCGTACCCGCGCGTTATAAAGCCGACAACGTCGTCCCCCGGGACAGGCGAGCAGCAGTGCGAAAATTTTACAAGGCAGTTGTCCACGCCCTCGACGACGACGCCGTGAACCGGTTTTGCCGGCTTTTGCGGCGCATTCCATATATACGGCTTCGGCTTTTCGGCGCTGCGCTCCGCGTGGCGCAGCTCCTCCAGCAGGCGGTTCACCGTTTTCTGCGCCGAAAGTCCGCCGTAGCCTATCGCGGCGTACATATCGTCCACCGTCGACACGGACAGGCGCTTTAGTACGACGGGCAGGACATCCTCGCGCGATATATCCTCCATCGTGAGTCCCGATTTTTTGAGCTCCGCCTCAAAGCTGAGCTTTCCGTGCGCGATATTTTCATCGCGCCGCTCGCGCTTGAACCACTGGCGTATCTTGTTGCGCGCCTCGCCGCTTTTTACAATGTTCAGCCAGTCGCGGCTCGGCCCGTGCGATGCCTTTGACGTGATTACATGCACTATGTCGCCGTTTTGCAGCTCGTGTGTAAACGGGACGATCCTGCCGTTTACGGTCGCGCCCGTCATGTTGTTGCCTATCTCCGAATGGATACTGTAGGCAAAGTCTATCGGCGTCGCCCCCGCGGGGAGGTTTACCACATCGCCCTGCGGCGTGAAGACGAACACCTCGTCCGCAAACATATCTATCTTCAGCGTCTGGAAGAAGTCGGGCGCGTCCGAATCCTGCTGCGACTCCAAAAGCTGGCGTATCCACGCGAATTTTTCCTCATCCGCCTGCCTGCCCTTTATGCCCTCTTTGTACTTCCAGTGCGCCGCGATGCCGTATTCCGCCGTGTGGTGCATATCCCATGTGCGTATCTGCACCTCGAACGGGATTCCCTCAGATCCTATGACCGTCGTGTGCAGGCTCTGGTACATGTTTGGCTTAGGCGTGCCTATATAGTCCTTGAAATAGCCCGGCAGCGGCTTATACATCTCGTGTATATACCCCAAGACGTTGTAGCACTCGGCTATATCGTCTACTATAACCCGAAAGGCGTACAAGTCCATTATCTCGGAAAACTCCTTGTTCTGCCCGAACATTTTCCGATAAATACTGTATATGTGCTTTACCCTGCCGCTTACGGTGCAGTTTACACCCACCTCGTGCAGCCGCTCTGCTATATGCTTCTGCGTGTTCTCGAAAAACTCCTGATACGTCTTTCCGCGTTTGTCAAGCTCCTGCTTTATCTCCTGGTAGCCTATCGGGTCGAGATACAGAAGCGACAGATCCTCAAGCTCGCTTTTTATCTTCTGCATACCGAGCCTGTACGCTATCGGCGCGTATATCTCCATCGTCTCAAGCGCCTTTTCGCGCTGCTTTTCCTCCGACTGGTACTCCATCGTCCGCATATTGTGCAGCCGGTCCGCTATTTTTATGATGATAACGCGGATATCCTTTGCCATCGCCATGAGCATCTTGCGCAGATTTTCCATCTGCTCCTCTTCCTTGCTCGTGTAGACGACTCTCGTGAGCTTTGTTACGCCCTCGACGATCTCCGCGACCTCGTCGCCGAATTTTTTGGCGATATCCTCGTGCGTAACCGGAGTATCCTCTATGCTGTCGTGCAGCATGGCGGCAATGACCGACTCCTCGTCAAGCCCCATTTCCGCGATGATCTGCGCCGCCGCAAGCGGATGCGACACGAAAGGCGACCCGTCCTTGCGCTTCTGATCGCCGTGCGCCTCCTTCGCGAAATTATACGCCTCCGTTATTTTATCGACGTTGACCGATGGGTTTGTCGTACTAAGCGTTTTTATTAGATTGTTGAATTGTTCTTCTGTCCTGTCCACTGTCCTCATCCTCGCAAAATACAAAGCCATGTGGATTTTTCCGTCTTCCTATTCCGTGCGGCGCTGCTCGATGACGCCCTCGCCGTGCAGGCATATGTCCGCAAGCTGAAGCTGAATACTTCTTCTGCCGCGGAACTCGCTTATCTTAGGCTCAAATGCGAGATCTACAACGTCTCCCGCCTTAACACCGAGCTGTTCCGGCACGCTGTTGAACATCAGGCACTCGAAAACGCACCCGTTTTTGACCGCCCAGAGCTTCGTGTGCTTTCCGTGCCCCATCGCGGTTATCATATCGACCCCCGCGCCCATTATGCACATCCTGGGCGCGGGATTGCCGTTCCCAAACGGCTCAAATTCCTTGAGCGCGTCGATGTTCTCCAAAGTTATTATTTCCGGCTTAACGACTTCAAAGTCAATACTCAAAACCGTCTGTTCCTCTTCGTCGCCGCTGTAAACCGTTCTGTAGTATTCCGTAAGCGCGCTGCGAAGGCGCGGTACGTCCTCCTCTTTAAGAACTATTCCGGCGGCAAATTTATGCCCGCCGAAGCTTATCATCGTATCCTCGCACGCTTTCAGTGCGTCGTATATACTGAAGCTTCCGGAGCTGCGGCACGAACCGTGCGCGATACCGTCCTGAATCGTTATTATAACCGTCGGCCTTGAATACCTCTCCATTATACGCGATGCGACGACGCCCGCAACCCCCTGATGCCATTTTTCCCCGGCAAGCACGATAGGCGCGTTGTCGGGATAGCTTTTCATCATGTCCTCCGCCTGCGCCATCATCTCCCCCTCCACTCTCTGCCGCTCATAATTGAGCTCGCAGAGCTGTGACGCGAGCCAGTTTGCCTCCTGTGCGTCGTCGGTCATAAGAAGATCTTTTGCAAGAGCCGTTTTTCCGAGTCTCCCGGCGGCGTTTATCCTCGGCGCAAGGCCGAAGCTCATCCCGTAAGTGCCGAGCGTCCTCATATCAACGCCTGCTCGCTGTCCAAGCTTTTCAAAGCCGACATGGCCTCCGCGCCGAAGCATTTCAAGTCCGTGGCGGACCAGGATTCTGTTTTCGCCGATAAGCGGCATAACGTCCGATATCGTGCCGGCGGCGACAAAATCGCCGTACGTCTCGAGCATCTCCTCCGTCCTGTCAGCGCCCTCCAGCGCGCAGGCGAGCTTGAACGCCACGCCGACTCCGGAGAGATATCTGTTCGGATACGTCTGGTCGGTCCTCTTTGGGTTTACTACGGCGACCGCCGGCGGAAGCCTGTCGCCGACAACGTGGTGATCCGTAATTATGAGATCGAGTCCGCTGTCTCTCGCGTAATTTGCCGCCTCATGCGCCGTTATGCCGCAGTCTACCGACACAATAAGCTCCGCTCCGTCGCGGCGGAGCGCCTCAATGCCCTTTTTCTGCAGGCCGTAGCCGTCCTCTATCCTCTCGGGTATGTAATTTATGCACGGCGCGCCCTTTGAGCGGAAATACCGCGTCAGCAGGCACGTCGCCGTTATCCCGTCGACGTCGTAGTCGCCGAAAACTCCGATTTTTTCTCCTTTTTCTATCGCGGCGCTTATCCTGTCGACGGCGGCCGACATCCCGTTTAAAAGAAACGGATCTTCAAGCGACGAAACGCTGTTGTCTATGAGGCTCTCCAGCACCTCGGAGTCCTTGATGCCGCGCGACACTAAAAACAGCGCGGAAAGCGGGCTCGTTCCGCCGCGAAACCACTTTGCCGCCTCTTTTCTGTCATATCCGGTTATTTCCCATTTTGAGTACTTCACGCCGCACCTTCTTTGCATCGTTTTTTCCGAGGATCGTCCCCGCCGTCTCCAAGGCTCTAATTACACTATTTTAATATTATATCAAAAACACACATTACTCTCAACCTGAAATACGACAAATACCCACACTTTTTGTGTGGGTATTTGAATTTTCTCAGCACTCCGGCAATATACAGACTCTCTGAGCCTATTACTTGCCTATGCTTTTTATGGCCTCCGCCGTTTTAACAACGAAGTCACGGACGTATTTGTCGGGGCAGGCGATGTTCACCCTTATAAACTGCGATCCGCCCGTTCCGTATCTCTTGCCGCAGTTTACGGATAGCTTTACGGTCTCCTTGAAGAATTTTTCAAGCTCCTCGTCGGTCATTCCGAGGAATGAGAAGTCGAGCCACGCGAGATATGTTCCCTCCATCTTCGGCATCCACACCTGCGGCATATACTCGTCGAGATAGCCGCGCAGATTTATGCCGTTTCCGCGGACGTACTGGTTCATCTCATCGACCCACTCGTCGCCCAGCGTAAACGCGGCCGCCGCGCCCGCCATGCCGAGCGTGTTCATATAGTGTCCGGCCGAGCGGTCGGCTTCCTCCTTGAATTTGGCGCGCAGCTCGGGATTTTTGATTATGATGTTGCTGAGCGCAAATGCGGGGACATTAAACGTCTTGCTCGGCGCCGTACACACTACGCAGTTCTGTTCCGCCTCCGGCGAGACGAGCGCGAATATTGTGTGCTCTCCCTCGTACACGATGTCGTTATG
>CALXCR010000101.1 GCA_944386855.1 uncultured Oscillospiraceae bacterium | reverse complement strand
AATTCCTCCTGCGTCGCCGTCCTGCCGGCGATAAACTGTACGTCGTCCATCAAAAACAGGTTCGCGCTTCTGTATTTTTCGCGGAACTCGACGTTTTTGCCCGCCTGTATCGCGGTTATAAGCTCGTTTGTAAAATCGTCGCCCTTTACATAAACGATGTTGTAGTTTGGATGTCTTTTCCGCACCTCATGACGTATCGCGTAGAGAAGATGCGTCTTTCCGAGGCCTGACGGACCGTGGATAAAAAGCGGGTTGTAGCTCGTCGTCTGCCCCTCGGCCACGGCCATGGCCGCGGCGTGTGCGAATTTGTTTGAACTTCCCACGACGAAGTTTTCAAACGTGTACTCGTCGTTGTCCGGAAAGCTGTCCTCTATCCGCTTGTCTTTCGTCTTGTACGAGCGCACGCTGTCCTCATCGAGGACGATGACCTCAAGGTCGGCGGCGAAGAGCTCGTGCAGCAGCTCTTTGATAAGCGGTGCAAAGCGGCTTTCAATTATATCTTTTTTAAACTTTGTCGGAGAGTACAGTACAAAGGTCGTCTCCGTCATATCTATACAGTCACAGTCGGTAAACCACGTCGATATTGCGACGGGTGTCAGCCGTGACGACAGAAGCTCTAAAACGGCGTTCCAAACGTCGGCAACAGAGTTCATGCCGGTCATCCTTTCAACTAAAAAATCGCGTTCACAGTTCATATAATTATATCAAATCTCCCCTCTAAAATCAATATTAAAACGTATACGTCTGATTTCAATAATACTGAGTATTTTCGGGGATTTCAAAGAAGTTGCACGTTTTTTTCGCCCTATGGGCAAAAGTGTGTTTTGTCGCCTGCTTCGCAGGGCGGCGGTTTATTGCGCCGCCAAGCGGCGGAAAAGGTGTTGCGCTGTTGCGGCGCGTTAACCGCCCACACAGTGGGCGAAAGGTATTGCGCTTTCGCACAACAAAAGCGATGCCGCGCACTCGCGCGATGACGATGTTGAATATCATCGAAAAATCTGCTATTATATTGTATTATGGAGTGGTATCGCCGGAAACCGGCGAACTACACAACATATTGCGGCAAATTTTTAAATTTACCCATCATATGCCGTATAAGACGGAGCGCGGCTTAAACGGACGCCGGCATCGTCTGCGGCGCGGGGGCGTATTTTGCCGGAGGGGAGGGGGCTTTCGTGGCCGAAAAAAAATTCATACTGCCCGATACGGAGACCGTCTCGATGAGCGGCAGGGCGGCGGAGCTTCTTTTGGGCTGCGGCTGTCCGGAGGCGGCGCTCCTCTACATATACATGCTCAAAACAGGCGGGGAAATCGATCGGGACGCCGAAAAGACGCTTAAAATATCGGGCGACAGGATAAAACACGCTTTAAGCGTGCTGTGCAGGCTCGGCCTTTGCAGGGACGCAGGCCTTGCGGGCGATAAGATGCCGGACGCTGAGAAGTCCGGCGCAGAATCGGTGCCCGCTGCAAACGGGCGCGAAACGGCGGGAAAAACCGCCGCGCGGCGGCCCGAGAGCGCCGATATGACACCGGAATATTCTATAGCGGACATACGGCGCGAGATATCAAACGGCGCGCAGTTTTCGATGCTTGTAAATGAGGTGCAGCGCGCGCTTGGCAAGATAATGTCGTCTGACGATCTTATCAAGCTTTTCGGCATATACGACAGCATCGGCATGCCGCCGGAGGTTATACTCCAGCTTGTGACGTACTGCATCGCCGAAAACAGGCGCAAATACGGCGACGACAGGATGCCGACGATGAGGTACATAGAAAAGGCGGCGTACACATGGGAGCGGGAGGGCGTCATGTCGCTCGAGCGGGCGGAGGAGTATATACGCCGCGCAGAGATAAAGAGAGATAAGCAGGCGGAGCTTGCGCGCGCGCTTTCGATACGCGGCCGGGAGCTTACGGCGACGGAAAAGCGCTACATAGGCGAGTGGATAGATATGGGCTTTGAGTCTGACGCCGTTTCAGAGGCGTACGACAGGACCGTTACGAAAACGGGGCGGCTCGTGTGGAAATATATGGACTCGATACTCAAAAACTGGCACGGCAGAGGGGCGCATACGATGGAGGACATCGAAAAGCTCGACCCGCGCGCCGGGAAGGAAAAACAGCGGGCGTCCACCTCCGTCGGCGGCTACGGCGGACCGACCGCGGCCGACATCGAGAGAATGAAAAAGACGCTTGAAAACATAAAAAACAACTGATAAAGTGCGTTTTGACGCTATGGGGAGGCGATAGGTTTGGCGCTTGACGGCAGAATACTCGCAAGGGCGAGAGAGAGATACAACGCGGAGAAAAAGGCTCGCGAGGAGCTTTTGGAGCGGCGGACGCGCGAGGTGTATGAAAAGGCGCCGCATATCCGCGAGACGGATGCGGAGCTGCGTTCCGTCATAGCGGGCGCGCTCGGCGCCGCGTTCAGCGGAAAATCCTCTGCCGAGGACGCGATAGAGCAGATGGAGATCGTAAGCCTCGACCTCCAGCAGAGGAGAATCCGGGAGATTGTCGACGCGGGCTTTCCGCCCGACTATCTTGATGACAGCTACAAATGCCAGAAATGCCGCGACACCGGCTATAATGAAAACGGTATATGTGAGTGCCTTATGAAGCTGTATAAGGAGGAGCAGAACCGCGAGCTTTCGGCGCTTTTGGATCTGGGCGACCAGACGTTCGACACGTTTGACCTCGATTATTACGACGATACGCCGGACCCGCATACGGGCATCTCGCCGCGCGAGAATATGGAGATAATAAGCGAGACGTGCTACCGCTATGCCGAGCGGTTCGGGAAAAACTCGTACAACCTGTTTTTAAACGGCGATCCCGGCCTCGGCAAGACGTTTTTGTCGGCGTGCATCGCGCGCGTCGTCGCGGAAAAGGGGTTTTCCGTCGTGTACGACACGGCGTACAATATATTTGAGAAGTTCGAACAGGAGCGGTTTTTGAAGTCGGACGATATGGACGCCGTCAGAAGCGATACGCGCCGGTATTTAAACTGCGACCTGCTTATAATGGACGACCTGGGCATGGAGATGCAGTCGAGTTTCGTCACGGGCGCGCTGTATAATCTGATAAATTCGCGCCTCACCTCCGGAAAAAAGACGGTCATAAACTCAAACCTCAAGATGGGGGAGTTAAAGCGGAGATACTCTCCGCAGGTCATGTCGCGTCTTGCCGGCGAGTTCCAGGTGCTCACGTTTTACGGGCGCGATATACGGCTTCTTAAAAAGGAGCGGGGGCAGTCGCGGTAAGTCCGCCCCCTTGACACCGTTTTCCGCCGCCAAGCGGTGTTTTTGTCGCGAGTGCGACATGCTTTTTCCGCGCTTACAGTGCGGGGAAATACACCCATTTCTTTTGCAAAATTGCAACCGCTTTGCTGGGTTGCAATTTTGTAAAAGAAATGGTAACAATATCTCCCGCGCCGCGACGGCGCGGAAAAAATACGTCGTACCCGCGGCAAATGCCATTTTGCATATGTAAAAGAAATGGGTACAAAATCCGCCCGCAAAGCGGCAAAACAAGCGATATGGAGCTTGCTCCGACGACACGATTTACATAATGCGTCAAAAAAGCGCCGTTTTACGGCTGAATATCCGTTAATAAGTGAATATTCAGCATATACTGAATATTTATTTCCACCGGGTAAAAATGGCAGTAAAAGCCGAGTTTTACACATTATCCACAAAGTTTTCCACAGAGGTATTGCAGGTTTTCCACATAAATCGAGTGAAAATATTCAGATTACATAATGCAGACGCCGTTATTTTAGGGAAAAGCCCCGGATCGCGGCGCACGGTCAGAAAGGCGGAAAAACATGGAGCTCATGGACGATATCATATGCCGGCACTGCATATTCGCCGGCCTTGAGGGCGGCGGGATCGACGCGGCGCTCGAGTATTTCAACGCGAGGCGGAAATCATATAAAAAAGGGGAATTTCTGCACCGTTCCGGCGAGATGCTCGAGTCATTCGGCATCGTTTTATATGGGACGGTACACGTTTT
The DNA here is from genome assembly GCA_944386855.1 of uncultured Oscillospiraceae bacterium. Taxonomy (GTDB): domain Bacteria; phylum Bacillota; class Clostridia; order Oscillospirales; family Oscillospiraceae; genus CALXCR01. Next base: position 12,297 of record CALXCR010000101.1, on the reverse strand, counting down.
TTCCGACGATATAAACGGACATCAGATGATGATGGCGAGCGTCACGGCGGGCGGGAGCTTCGGCGAGTCGCTGTGCTATCTCCGCGTTGAGGAGTCGCCGGTATACATATGCGCGGCGGAGGACTGCGCCGTCCTCTGGCTCTCGGCGGAGCGGCTTTACGGCATCTCGGCGAACGCATTCGAGCATGAGCTTAAAAACAGGTTCATATGCGACCTCGCGCAGCGGGCGCTCGACATGAACCGCAGGATACAGATCATGTCAAAACACGCCCTGCGCGACAAGCTTATTACGTTTTTTACCGATTACGTCAGAAAATTCGGGACGCGGCCTTTCACCGTCCCGTTTGACCGCAGCGGCATGGCGACGTATCTCGGCGTCGACAGAAGCGCCCTGTCCAGGGAGCTTTCGCAGATGAAAAAAGAGGGCGTGATCGATTATAATAAGAACACCTTCTGCTTTCTGCGGGTAGAAAAGGATATGGAATATTGAATTTAGCCCGCTCGGCGGCGTGCAAAAAACCTTGCGGACGCGGGGTGAAAAGTATACGATTTAAGAAAAAACGAAAACGGAGGTTTTAAAATATGCTCAGAATAGGCTGCCACCTCTCCGCATCGAAGGGGTATACCGCGATGGCGAAGCAGGCGTATGACATAGGTGCAAACGTCTTTCAGTTTTTCACACGTAATCCTCGCGGCGGCGCTGCCAAGGCGATCGACGAGAACGATATTCGTTCGTTTTACGAATTTACGGGGGAGCACGGTATAACGGATTATCTCGCCCATGCGCCGTATACGTTAAATTCCTGTGCCGCCGATGAGAAGATACTCACGTTCGCGCGCGAGACGATGCAGGATGACCTGCGCCGTATGGAGTATATCCCGGGAAATTGCTATAATTTCCACCCGGGCAGCCATGTAAAGCAGGGGACGGAGACCGGCATCGAAAAGATAGCCGCCACGCTGAACATGGTCCTGACGCCCGATATGTCTACGACCGTGCTGCTCGAGACGATGGCGGGCAAGGGGTCGGAGGTCGGCGGGAAATTTGAGGAGCTGCGCGAGATAATCGACCGTGTGGAGCTTTCGGACAAGCTCGGCGTGTGCCTCGATACCTGCCACATATACGATGCGGGATACGATATAGTTTCCAACCTCGACGGGGTTATTGCGGAGTTTGACCGCGTGATCGGCCTTGACCGCCTGAAAGCGGTGCATTTAAACGACAGCAAAAACCCGATCGGCAGCCATAAGGACAGGCATGAGACGATCGGAAACGGATTTATAGGACTCGACGCGATAGAGAGGATCATAAACCACCCGGCGCTGCGGGATAAGCCGTTTTACCTCGAGACGCCGAACGATATACCCGGCTACGCGCGCGAGATTGCTCTGTTAAAGGAGCTGTACCGCGATTAACGCCGCCGCATAGGCGACACATTTTCGCCACTGCGTGGGCGGCGGCTTACCGCGCTTACAGCGTGGGGGATTGTTACCATTTCTTTTTAACGCCAAAAAGAAACGGTAACCCAAAGAAAAGGGCGTCAAGGGGGCAGTCCCCCTTGCTATGTTTTCTTTGGGCGTACCCGTTTCTTTGACATATATCAAAGAAATGGGTACATACGTCCCCGCGCCGCCGCGGCGCGGCAAATCATCGCCGGCAGACGGCAAACGCCTTTTTGCCATGAAAATAAAAAACGCGCAAAGGAAAAACCCTTTGCGCGCGTTTTTTATGCCGCGCCGGCTAAATAGCCGGCAGAAGCTCAGCATCCGCCGGATATTCGACGGTTAACTTTTTTGCCTCCTCATATGCGTCGATAAAGAACTCGACGTCAGACCAGCAGAGATTAAGCGTTCTGACCTCGATAAGGTTCGGCTTTAAGAAGTTTACGCCGCAGTATTTTGCACCGACGATATTTTGGTATTTCAGATACTCTTCATAATCACGTAAAGAGCCGTCCTCCCGCCTGCACAGATTCATAAAATCGGTACGGTATTTACCGTGGTTAAAACGCTCCTGATCGTAACGCCCGTCCGTCAGGACATTATAAAAACTCTCTTTAAGTGCGTCGTCCGCGCGGAAGTTCGCGTGAAGCCCGCACCAGTCGTCAAAGACGAAGTTGTCGTAAAACGACAAAATGGCACAGATGCCGTTGAATATGTCTTTAAGCTCGTCTCTCGGGAAGGGATTGAGCACGATTTCGACGTTTAAAAACCGCCCTATAGTATCGTCCGGGACAAATTTCCCGCGCGAACCGACAAATTCTTTCATCTTTTTAAGTCCCGTCTCGATGTATGCTCTGCATCTTCTCTCGTATACAACACCGAACTCAATCTCGAGTCCGCAGCAGTCCTCCACATCGAAAAACTCTTTGTTGTGCTTATCCTGCATATTGAGGAGGCGTCTAAAACGCCATCTGTCAATGATCTCGTAAAATCTGTTTACGTTCACGACCGCATCTCCTTTCTTGATTTCGTCGAGCCGCATAGATGCAGATATAGTATCAGCAAATACGGGCCAAAATATCAAAAGACCGGATATGAGATCACATCCGGTCAATCTGTTGCAGAGCAATATAATAATATTAAGGATAGAAAAACGCGCCGGCAGATGGCGCGAATCGCTTTTAAAGTGTGTAAATCAGCTCCGCCGGAATTATTACCGGCGGCGAAGTAAACAAATAAGCCACCTCTTAATAAAATTAAATATGACCGATACACGGCGAAAAAATCTCACCGAAGATCTTAATAGTACATTAATTTTATCACACGTTTATCGACATGTCAAGAGGTAATTTGCAAATATTTTTGTCGAAATTTGACAACAGCGGCCCGTAAAATTTATACACGCTGCATATTTAAAAGCTCAGCGCCGAGCATCGGCGCTTCGTCGCGGTCGTGCGTGACCATTATTACCGTCCGGCCGTTTCTGTTTGCGGATATATACTCGGCCGCGCGCAGGCGGTTGTCCTCGTCAAGCCCCTGAAACGGCTCGTCGAGCAGCATCAGCACGCTGTCGGCCATGACGCAGCGCACGATGGCGACGCGGCGCTTCATCCCGCCGGACAGCTCCCGCGCGGGCTTATCCAGGCTTCCGCCGAGGCCGAGCCTTTTCAGATGCTCGCGCACCGTATCCTCCTTTGCCGCGCGCCCCGCCGCGATCATCACGTTTGTGACGGCGGAGAAATCCTCGCACAGGCGGTCCTCCTGAAATACGACGGATATGTCGCCGGGCACGCCGGAGACTTCGCCGGAATCCGGGCGCAAAAGCCCCATGATGATATTTAAAAGCGTGGTCTTCCCGCAGCCGGACTCGCCCATCACGCAGGTGACCGAGCCTTCACCGAAAACGGCGGAAAACCCGTCAAGTACGCGCTTTTCCCCGAACGAGAGGCGCACGTCTTTTAATACTATATCGGCCATAAACGACCCTCCTTTCAAATCCCCGCCATGCGGCGGTATTCGACAAAATGCGGCACGAGCCGCCAAGGCCTTGCCGTATCCGCCAAGATACGGCATAATAATACGTTATCCGACAAAACGCGACATGATGCGACACACGCATCACACTATTTTATAAGTGAGAGCGCCTTTTTAAGCAGGTATAAGAACAGTTTTTCAAACACGACGCTTATGACAACGATCACGGCCGTCCACGCGAACAGGTCGGCCGTCGCGAGATATATCTTCGCCCTGTAAAGCTCCTCGCCGATCGAGCCGTTCGTTATGCCGATGACCTCCGCCGCGACGCCGGATTTCCAGCACAGGCCGAGAGCGGTGCTGCACGCGGAGACAAGAAACGGGCGCAGCTGCGGCAGGTATATGTACGCCACGCGCCGCAGGAGCGGCATTTTAAACACTTTCGCCATTTCGAGAAGCCGAACATCGGTGCTCTTTATACCCTCGAGTACGTTTGAGTACACAATCGGCAGGACCATGAGGAACGATATGAATATCGATATCCTCCGCGCCGACAGCCATATGAGGCTTATTATGATAAACGACGCGACCGGTATCGCCTTTATGATAGCGATATACGGCCATATGAATATCTCAACCGCGCGGCACGATGACGCGGCGGCCGCTATCACGATGCCTAAAATAAGCGCGAGGAAAAAACCGAGCACGATGCGTGAGAAGCTGAACGCGACTGTCTGCCAGAACTCCGCCTCGCCCATAAGCGTGAAAAGCCGTTCTGCCACCGTTACCGGCGAGACGAGCAGCAAACTCTGGTCAAGCAGCATTGCCGCCGCCTGCCACACCAAAAGTGCGGCAAGGACGGCGGCTGCCTTCCATATGGTTATGTTTCCGACTATGCCGGCACGGTTTCGGCGCGGCGTCAAATTTTCGTTTTTAGCTCCTCTAGCCGACATAATACAGGTCGTCATCCGGCAGAGCACCGCCGACGGACTCGGCGTCCTGCTCGAACAGGATCTCAAGATAGGCGCTTGCCATCGTTTTCATCTCCTCGCCGGTGATGCAGGTGATGTTGCAGTACGGTATCGCCGTTTCTGCGACGGCGGCGGCGATTATGTCAAACTTCTCGCAGAGTGCGGCCGCGTCGGCGACGTTTTCGTTGGCGTACTCGGTAGATGCGGCGTACTCCTCCATGAACTTTTCAAACTGCTGCGGATACTGTTCGATAAAGTCGGCGCGGACGATAAGGCCGGCCGTTACAAACGCGGTGCCGTTGTCGAGCTTATCCCACTCCTCGGTGAGGTCGAGCGCGATTTCAAGCCCCTCGACGCTGTTCTGCGCGACGGTGACGAACGGCTGCGGAAGCATTGCGATTGCCGTCTCCTGCTGATTCATCAGCGCGACGACCTCGGTCGGCTCGCTTTTGAACTCGATAGTCACGTCAGTGTCGGGATCAAGGCCGTTTTCCGTCAGCAGATAGCGCAGAGAATACTCCGGCGTCTGCCCCTGGCCCGTCGCATATATCGTCTTGCCCTCGAGGTCAGCGATGCTCTCGATCGGGTCGCCGCCCTTCTGCACGACATACAGAACGCCGAGCGTGTTGACGGCCGCGAAACGGACCTGTCCTTCGGTGTTGTTGTACAGCACGGAGGCGAGGTTTACGGGAGCGGCGATGATGTCAAGCTCGCCGGAAGCCAGCAGAGGCGAGATCTCGCCGGCCGCGCCCGCAAGCGTAAATTCATAGTCGTTTTCCGTCTCGCCGTTCTCATCGTCCTCCATGAGCTTTACCATGCCGATGGACGTAGGCCCTTTAAGGCCGCCGATGCGGATCGTGACGGGTTCTTCCTCCGTTTCGGACGAGCTGTCGGAGGCGGTATCGGACGCCGTGTCGGAGACCGTGCCGCTCGTTTGCGCGGTGTCCGAGGATGTCGCGCTGTCTCCGCCGCATCCGGCGAAAAGCGTAAGCACGAGCGCTGCCATAAGCAGCAGTGATATCAGTTTTTTCATAGCTAAGACCTTCCTAACAATATTTCGATAAAACGTAAACGTTTTATCGAGGTTTCTTACAGTCCCGCGGCGCGCACTCACTTCATTCGCACGCTTGCGCGACTATTTGTATTTTTCATCCGGCGCATGTCCGTACGAAAAATGGATCACATTTTTTGCCGCTGTGCGGCAAACTCTGCGAAGCATTTCGATAAAACGTAAACGTTTTATCGAGTTTTTTCGCATCGCGCTTGTGCGCACTCATTTCATTCGCACGCTTGCGCGATGATAAGTATTTTTCGTCCAGCGCATGTCCGTACGAAAAATGGATTTGAATTTCTTTGCCCCTTGCGGGGCAAACTCTGCGAGGCTATTGTACTTAAATGACAAATATAATATCCGTCTATCGGATATTATACCCATCCGATATGCGTTTCTCCGTTGCAAATGCAACGCAAAACGGTGAAATTGTAACAAAATAACGCGGTTTTCCTGCGGGCGGCGGGATTGTACCCGCATGTTGCCTTAAAGACGGCCGCCGCCGCGCGCAGAATGCGAAAACGCCCCGTCCTCCGGCGAAAAAGCGCCGCGTCGGATAAGACGCGGCGCATTCTGCGCGTGATTAACGGGCGGCGGCGCGCGCCGTTTTCGCGCGCGCCTGACGCTTTCTCATGCGCCGCCAGTTCATATAGCCGTACATGTCGTTTGCGAAAAACATGACAAAGCATATGACCATCGCGATATACTTCAGATCCTCCGCCGACGCGAGCGACCACAGCACAATGAGCACGACGTCGTTTGCCGCGTATGCCAGCGCGTAGAGGTCGCACCGGCGGAACGTCAGGTACGAGGCGAGAAAGCTCGTCGTTATCGATATCGTGCTCGGCACGATGTTTGCGGTGTCAAAGTACACGAGGACGTAATAAAACGCCCATGTTACAACGCCCGACAGCGCGGCGGCAAAGACAAGCTCGCGCCGCGTGAGCCTGTTTACCTCTACCTCCTGCACGCCCTTCTCAAACGGGTGGCGCAGCCACGATACGACGGCCATGGCCGCGATCGGCATGGTCATGCACAGGTACGTCAGCATCTCGCCGTAGTATTTAAACGCGAACGATATGACGGCGTAGGCGAGGCTGAACACGACGGTGAGAAGCTGTCCCAGAACGTCGCCCTTCGCCACGAATATGAGCGCCGTAACCCCGATGAGCGACGCGCCGGCCGTCAGCATATCGGCGCTGCCGGAAAATATCTGCGACAGCACGATCGCCGCGCATGAAAAAAGCCACAGCGACAGCTCGAACCGCGACAGGTTTTTAAACGAGTTTTTGACGTTCATGTTGTTTCCCTCCAAAAAATAAGCGCCCGAAAACGCGTCTTCAAAGACCTAACGACGTGTTTTGGAGCGCCAATGCGCAGACTACCCGGTGGCAGTCCCGATATTTTACTGTCCGGCACATGGTAGCATAAGAAAAGCCGAATGTCAAGAGCTATCCGCCGCATAGAACACGGCTTCGCAGAATTTTATTTTTCGCACAAACGCAGGCGTTTGCGCGAAGTAAAAAGACCTCGATAAAACGCTTGCGTTTTATCGAAATGCTTCACAGAATTTGCCCCGCAAGGGGCAAAGAAATTAAAATCCATTTTTCGTACGGACATGCGCCGGACGAAAAATACAAATAGTCACGCAAGTGTGCGAATAAAATGAGTGCGCGCAGCGGGACTGTAAAACTCGCTAAAACGCTTGCGTTTGAGCGAAAAAATGTCGCCCGAACGCTTGCGTTCGGGCGAATATAAGACGTAATTATTTGATTTCGACGGAAGCGCCGACAGCCTCGAGCTTTGCCTTGAGCTCCTCGGCCTCGTCCTTGGAAACGCCCTCTTTGATCGTGGACGGAGCGCCCTCGACGGTAGCCTTTGCCTCGGCAAGGCCCTGGCCGGTGATAGCGCGGACTTCCTTGATGACCTTGATCTTCTCAGCGCCGATAGCAGTGAGAACGACGTCAAACTCGGTCTTCTCCTCAGCGGCGGCAGCGCCTGCGCCCGCTCCGCCTGCGGCGGGAGCTGCGACAGCGGCGGCGGATACGCCGAAGGTCTCCTCAAGTTCATGTACGAGCTCTGACAGTTCAAGAACGGTAAGAGCTTTAATTTCTTCAATCATAGCAGTTACTTTTTCGCTTGCCATTGTAATTTACCTCCATAAAATTTGTGTGAAAGCGATGTCTTTCGCTTTGCTAGGTCGTTTTTACATCCCGCGGTGCGGGGAATATTTTGCGGCGTACGGCCGCGTTTTGCTCAACTGCGATTACTCGGCTGCGGCTTCCCCTGCCGGAGCGCCGCCCTTCTGCTCAAGTATCTGGCCGAGGACGACTGCGAGGCTCGTGATAGGTGCGAGCATCGTGCCGAGAGTCTTGGCGTAGAGAGCGTCTTTAGACGGCAGCTCGCCGATCTTCATGATATCCTCGAGCGGGAGGACCTTACCGTCCATAAAGCCGGCCTTGATCTCGAACTTGTCGTTCATTTTCTTTGCGTATTCGCAGATAAGGCGGATGGGAGCGATCGGATCTTCGCTGGACGTCGCGAGGGACGTCGTACCGTTTAAGATCGGGTCAAGCTCGGAAAGGCCCGTATCGTCGAGCGCAAAGCGGACGAGCGTGTTCTTTACGACGGAGTATTCGACGTTGTTTTTGCGAAGCTCTGCGCGGAGAGCTGTGTCTTCAGCGACGGTAATACCCTTGTAATCGACGAAAACGCCTGCGCTTGCGTTTTTAAGCCTCTCTATGAGAGCGGCGACAACAGCCTTTTTCTCGTTTAAAACCTGTGCGTTTGGCATTTTTTCACCTCCGGAAATATGATCCGCGTTCAAAAAAATATCCCCACGCCAAAGCGTGAGGACAGAAAAGCTTCATTTTAAGCTATCCTCGGCAGGATTTACGGCTTGCCCGTGTATAAAAGGCCCGTTTGCCGCGGACTCTTGTCCTCCGGCTGATGCCCGCCTCACGGTGCGCTGCCACCTGCTGTCTTTGGAACGCCAGTGTATTCTATCAGAAAGGGGGCGGCATGTCAACCGAAAAAATAAAAATTCGCGTCATTTTGCGGAAAAAACGGGTCTTATCAGTAAATTTCCTCCTGCATGAGGTCGTAATACGTCGTAAATCCGGTGCATTCGGGGTATGCGCTCCTGTCCCATGTGTATTCGGAGCCGAGCGACGTGTCGTTTTTCAAAAACGCGCGGTACATCCCCTCGCCGGAGACGACGGTCGTGTCGATATGATAGTATTCGGAATCGAGCATGACTATATTCCAAAAGTGCTCCGCGCCGTCCTTCTGGCCGCGCACGACGAAGCACTCGACGTCGTTTAAATCGCATATCGCCTTAAACGCCATCGCAAACCCCTCGCTTACGGCCTTTTTCTCGCACAGCGCGCCGTAGGCGGTGTTGTCGTTTATCGTCCGCGTGTACAGGCTCGACGGATTTGTATAGCGCACGCTGTTTCCGAGCTTGTCGCAGACGTGCATAAGCCACTGCCCGGTAGACGAGCCGGAATACTCCGTCAGATACAGCTCCGCCTCGCCGATCATCTGCTCGAGCATCTCGAGCGTCCTCGTCTGGGAATACCGCCTGCCGAAATCGATCTCGACGATTATCTCGTTGTCAAAGCCTATGTAAATTTCGGTCGTGACGTTCGGCTCATACGCCGATAAAAGCGCGTCTCCGTAATAGAGCTCCGTTATATAGTTTTGTATATATTCTTCATCTATATCACGCAGCTGAGATACGAAGGTAACGCCGCTTTCTGCCTGCTCGAGGCGGCTTGATATGAGTTCCTCTATATCGCGCCGGCTGCCCGTGTACTGAATGTTTCTTATCTCCTGCGAAGTTTTCTTGAAATCGATGCTTATCTCCGCCTCAAGGACTCCGTCGCGCCGCATGACGGCGTAATTTATCGAATTTACCGCGTAAATGCCGAGCGACGTGTTTTCCGCCGTCTCCTGACATATAATGGGCACATCCTCCGCCGGATCTCCGTCGTAATCCTCGGCAAACAGTATTATACCGTACCGCACATAGTCGCGTATCATGTTGACGCACGCCTCGCGTATGGCCGCGGCGCTTGAGACCTCTGCTATGATCTCGCCATCGGAATCGCCGTCGGACGGGAAATTGCTGTGCTCTCTCATCATTACATATTCGCGCTCGTACAAGCTGCCGCTGCACCCGGAAAGGCACAGTGCTATAAGAAGTATTGCGGTTATGCGGGAGATCCTTTTTGTCATGGTGCCAGTCATCCTTATGCTTAAAAAGGGATTGTGCGTAAATACACGCGGAAAAGCCCTGCGGCCGCCTTTATTCCCGTAGTGCGGCCGCGCTTTCACCCGTGACGGGCGAAACAGGAGGGCAGACGGAAACAGCCGGCCGCAGACGGCAGGCGTCCGGTTTCAGGTCTGATTAAGCGGAAGGATTATCCTCCCGCAGATTGATTTTGTGTGCGGCGCGGGGCAAGAGTGGGAAAACCCCGCGCCGATCGTGCTGCGCGGGGGAGAAAAAAGAAAAACCCCGCGCGAGTCTCACAGCAGCCCAGAGGGCGTGCGGGACATACATATTATACAACAAACTTTAAATTATTACAAGATAGAAAGCTGCTGTTCTTCGGAATCCTCCGGCTTTAATATCGCGCCGGCGGCGGGGAGTGTCTTTACGCGATACCGCGAGACGTTTTTGATTTGCGTATCGGATAAGAACTTCGCCGCCGAGACGCGGTGCTGCGCCTTTTTTATCGTCATAACGGCGACGCCCTGCGTGCTTCTCGTCGACTTCGGCGACAGCATCGCCGTGTTGAATATAAGCGCGCGTCCCTCCGTCGAATATACGGCAGCCTCCGTATCCTCGTACAGCGCCATGACGGAGACGAGCGGCTGCCCCGGCCAGTACGCGCCGGTCAGCTTTTTCCTGTTCGTTTTCGTGGCGTATGCGGCAAGCTCAACCCTCGCCGCCTTGCCGTTTGAATAGAAAAACAGCATACTGCCGGTGTAGTCTCCGGGGTCTGCGATATATACCGCGTTCTCGCCCTCGTCCATTGACAGGGCGGACGGCAGATAAGCGCCGAGCTGCGAGGCCCTCATATCGTCAAAGTCGGATATCTTCGCCTTGTAGACCTGGCACTTGTCGGTAAAAACGAGAAGCTCCGCCGAGTTTTTCGTCTCAAACGACTGGAACAGCCCGTCGTTTTCCTTGTATTTCTGCTCGCCGCTCATCCTAAGGCTCTGCGGCGTGATCTTCTTAAAATACCCCTCGCGGGAGAAGAATACGGTAACGGGGTAGTCGGGTACGGAGTCGCCTTCGTCCTCATCCGTTATCTCATCCTCGTATACGATGCCGGTCTTTCTCGGCGCGCCGTATTTTTTGATTATGGCGGCGAGTTCGTCCGTTATGATGTTTTTTACGCGCGTACGGCTGTTTAAAATGTCCTCAAGGTCGGCGATCTCGCGCTCGAGCTCGCCGGTCTCGGCCGTGCGCTTTAAAATATATTCGCGGTTTATGTTGCGAAGACGTATGTCGGCCACAAATTCGGCCTGGACCTCGTCTATGCCGAATCCTATCATCAGGTTCGGAACGACCTCCGCCTCCTCCTCGGTGTTTCGTATGATCTCTATCGCGCGGTCGATGTCGAGCAGTATCTTGCCGAGTCCCAAAAGCAGGTGAAGTTTCTCCTTTTTCTTGCCGAGCTCGCAGTATACCCTCCTGCGGACGCACTCCATACGCCACGCCGTCCACTCGTCGAGTATCTCGGCGATACCCATAACGCGCGGCATGCCGGCGATGAGTATGTTGAAATTGCAGGCGAAGCTGTCCATAAGCGGCGTCTGGCGGAACAGCTTCTGCATCAGCTTTTCGGGGTTCGTCCCGCGCTTTAAGTCGATCGCGAGCTTAAGGCCCGACAGGTCCGTCTCGTCGCGCATGTCGGAGATCTCTTTTATCTTGCCGGCCTTTATAAGCTCCGCGACCTTGTCGATTATCGCCTCGGCCGTCGTCGTGTACGGTATCTCGTATACCTCGATGAGGTTTTCCTCTTTCACATAGCGCCACCGCGCGCGGATGCGGACGCTGCCGCGCCCCGTGCGGTAGATGCTCTCGATCTCCTCGGCGTTGTAAATTATCTCGCCGCCCGTCGTGAAATCGGGCGCTTTCAGCGTCGACATTATGTCGTGCTGCGGGTTTTTGATGTATTCTATCGCCGTGCGGCACACCTCCTCGAGGTTGAAGCCGCATATGTTCGACGCCATGCCGACGGCGATGCCGGTGTTGGCGCTTACAAGCACATTCGGAAACGCGGTAGGCAGCAGCGTCGGCTCTTTCATCGACGAGTCGTAGTTGTCGACGAAATCGACGGTGTCGCGGTCTATATCGCGGAAAATCTCCGCGCATATGGGCGAGAGCTTCGCCTCCGTGTATCTCGAAGCGGCGTAGGACATGTCGCGCGAGTAGACCTTGCCGAAATTGCCCTTCGAGTCGACAAACGGCGCGAGCAGCGCGTCGTATCCGGCTGACAGGCGCACCATCGTCTCGTAAATCGCGGCGTCGCCGTGGGGGTTCAGTCTCATCGTCTGGCCGACGATGTTTGCCGATTTCGTCCTCGCTCCGGTGAGCAGGTTCATTTTATACATTGTATAGAGCAGCTTTCGGTGCGACGGCTTGAACCCGTCGATCTCCGGTATCGCGCGCGACACGATAACGCTCATCGCATACGGCATGTAGTTTTCCTCGAGCGTGTCGACTATGGGCTGTTCGAGGACCTCGGCCCGCAGGCCGACAACATTCGACGCGTCCACCTTCTCCTTTTTCTCCGGCTGCTTTTTCGGTTTTCTTGCCATCTGCTTCTCCTTTTTCATCGGCGC
>CALXCR010000100.1 GCA_944386855.1 uncultured Oscillospiraceae bacterium | reverse complement strand
GAGGTTGAGTCCCGTCTGTCCGCCGATACCGGGTACTATCGCGTCGGGACGCTCGTAACGCAGTATTTTGGAGATGTATTCAAAGGTCAGGGGCTCCATATACACTTTGTCGGCAATGGTCGTGTCGGTCATTATTGTCGCCGGGTTGGAATTTACCAGGACCACCTCGTAGCCCTCTTCCTTAAGGGCGAGACACGCCTGTGTTCCGGCGTAGTCAAACTCCGCGGCTTGTCCGATAACGATCGGACCGGAGCCGATTATAAGTATTTTTTTCAGATCTGTCCTTTTTGCCATTTTTCTTCCTCCTGCTTAAATATATCGTCTATCCACACAACATTTGAATCGTATATCGTTATAAGAGTCCTGCCGCAGACAGCCATTCCCGAAAACGGCGAGCTCTTTCCCGTCGAGAGAAAATCAGACGGGTCAATGGTGTATTCGGCATCGAGGTCGAATACGGCGTAGTCCTCGACCTGCCTGATGCCGAACCGGCGGCATGGATTTATATTCATGAGCTCTATAAGTTTATGGAGTGGTATTATCCCGGGCTTTACAAGCTTTGTGTATAGCACGGGGAACGCGGTCTCAAGTCCTACGACACCCATTGAGCTGCCCGCGAGGCCTTTGCTTTTTTCATCTGCGCTGTGCGGCGCGTGGTCTGTCGCTATCATATCTATCGTGCCGTCGCAAAGCCCCTCGATAAGGGCAAGCCTGTCCTCTTCGCCGCGGATAGGCGGGTTCATTTTAAACCTGCCGTCCTCCTGCAGATCCATATCGTTAAAGACCAGATAGTGGGGGGCTGTCTCGCACGAGACGTCCAGCCCCTCTTTTTTTGCGCGGCGTATCAGATTTACGCTCTCCTTTGCGGAGACATGACACACATGGTATGAGCACCCAGTCTCGCGCACGAGCGCAAGATCGCGCTCTATCTGCCGCCACTCGCTCTCGGAGCATATGCCGCGGTGATTGTGAAGCCGTGCGTACTTGCCGTCGTGTATGTATCCGTCGTTTAAAAGGCTGTTGTCCTCGCAGTGCGCGACGATCAATTTGCCGAGCTTTTTCGCGGTTTTCATAGCGCGCCGCATCACATCGTCATCCTGCACGCCGTGTCCGTCGTCCGAAAACGCAATGACGCTGTTTGCCATCCCCTCCATATCGGCAAGCTCTTTTCCGAGCTGCCCTTTTGTTATAGCGCCGTAGGGGATGACTTTTATCACCGCGTCTCGCTCTATCGCATCAAGCTCCGGATTCAGGTTTTCCATGCAGTCAGGAACGGGGGATAGGTTCGGCATTGGACATACAGCGGTATATCCGCCGTGAGCCGCCGCGCGCGTACCGCTTGCGATAGTCTCTTTATAAGAAAAACCCGGCTCTCGAAGATGAACATGAACATCAACAAGACCGGGAATAACAATACAATTATTAAATTCAAAAACACGGGGATTGTCGGGTGAAGAAACACTGATACCGTTGCAGTGTGAAATGTGAAAATCAGCGGTCTCAAATTTATCTTTGAAAATGTTTGCGTTTTTTATGATAAAAGACATTGCTCCGCTCCTTTCCAAAAGCCGCTGCCGCAATAAAAAATCTTGCCGGATGACAAGACCAAATGGGCAGAACGATTTCATGCCCGCGATATGCTTCATAACATTATACAACATATTCGCACAATGTCAATAGTCAAAATCTGGGATAAAACGACTAAACTACAGTGGAAAAATACTATATTTTGTGCACAAACTGCCAAATCCGAAATACTGCCGCGTATTATAAAACACCCCGGAGCTAAAAAGCGCCAGGGGTGTTGGGATCGTTTGGAACATCATATGCCGATAAGCTTTACTTCGCCGCTCGATACGTTTGCGGCAGTGCCGTCGACGAAACGTACCGCAAGTGAAAAATCATCGTTTATCTTTTCAGCAAATCCATATTTTTCGCTTGCACCGTATAAGACGGAGACCTTCTTGCCTATGGTGAAATTGTTTTCTGTATAAGCCTTCAAGTATTGCTCCTTATCGTGCGGCCATGAGGCGCGCATATTGTCCATTTCCTCTATAATAGCGGCAGCAAGTGCCGCGCGGGAGAAGTTTTTGCCCGTCTCTATGAACAGGGAGGAGGCGACTTTCTGAAGCTCCTCCGGGAAATCACGCAGAGATTCGTTTACATTGATGCCGACACCGATTATTATGTGCTGCACAAGTCCGCTCTCGCTCTCTATGGAAACTTCGGTTAAAATGCCGCATATCTTTCTTCCGTTTATCAAAAGGTCGTTTACCCATTTTATAGAAGGATCGATGCCGCAGATGCGCTTAATAGCATTTCGGACGGCAACGGCAGTCCACGCCGTTATCTCGGCAGTATCTGACGGCAATGTATTCGGACGGAAAAGCATAGACAGATATATGCCTTTATCCTTAGGAGAGACAAAAGTGCGCCCGCGTCTGCCGCGGCCCTGCGTCTGTTCGTTTGCGACGACAACCTGTCCGTCCGGCGCGCCCTTAAACGCAAGCTCGCGCAGGAGATTGTTTGTGGAATCAACAGTATCCTCACACCGTACGGAAAGCATACGCTGCGCCGGCAGATGCGCGGAAATCTCTCTCGCGTCAATTTTATCGGCCGCGCTTTTTAAAAAGTAGCCCCTGTTAGTCGACGACAATATATCATAGCCGTCGCTTCGCAGTGATTTTATAGCTAAATTTACGGCTGAGCGGCTTACGCCGAGGAGCTTGCTTATTTTTTCGCCTGAGACATAGTCGCCTGCATTTCTCAGTATGGCGAGGACGGAGTCCTTTGTCACAACGATGCCTCCTTTTTTATCCTTGATGTAAGAAAGACTGCGACACATATTTTTATAAGATCGGGAATGATGAACGGTATCACACAATTGCCGAGCACATATCCCAGCCCGATCGCGCCGGCGCTCGTCGAGTATACGAGCATGAACCACGCCGTGCCGAAAGCGTAGCACAATATAAGGCCTGCGATCATGGACAATATAAGTATTATTCTGCTGCGTCCGAAAGCAGCTTCAATGCCCCACATAAGGAGGCCGGAAGCTAAAAACCCGATGATATAGCCGCCCGTGGCGTTAAAAAGTACGCCGATGCCGCCGTTAAACCCTGCAAAAACGGGAAGACCGATCATGCCGAGAATAATGTAAACAAGTATTGAAACGGTGCCTCGTTTTCCGCCCAGTACACCGATGGCAGTAAAAATACCAAGTGTTTGCAGTGTGAACGGTATTGTAGTCGGGATCGATATCCATGCGCATACCGCAATCAGGGCGGCAAAGACGCCGATATAGACGATATCGAGAACGTTGCCGTGTTTCTCTGTTTTTTCCATTGCTTGACCCTCCGAAAAGTTCATTTTATGAGAACATTATAATCTGAACCGCCGTTGATTGTCAAGCTGATTTTAAAATACACTTTACAATTGCCGGGGAAATACAAACAACCCGCACCGGCCCTGCTGTTCTGTCGGTGGTTATACCTATGCAGCAGGTACGGATCGCCTGCGCTGTCACATCTCTTCTATAATAGCGAGAATTATTTCTTTCTGACGAGCCGTTAGAGTTATCCATTTATCAAAAAGCATCTTCTGATCCGAGGTCAATTCGACAGGCTCGTCCCCGTCAGAAAAAAACTGCGAAAGCGACAGTCCGAAAGCAGCACACAGTGTTTCAAGCGTTGGAATAGTCGGAGAATTGTTGCGGCGGAAAATATTTGAGATAGTCGAATTGGACAGTCCCGATTCTTTGGCAAGGCGGTACTCACTCCAGCCGCGCGCGTCCATAAGCTGTTGCAAGCGCATCAATACATCCATATTTTCGCCACCAATCTGTATATTTGTTAATCTTCAAATGGATTATACAACAAGAAAATTAGTGTTGCAAGATTTTATTTTATCGTGTGCAAAATTAGCGGTATCATTTCCGGGAAATATGCGCCAGTGCGTGCAGAAGAAGGTGCTGACGTTATATGCAGCCAATAAAAGCGGTAAAACGCCGTTGAGATATCAAAAATGTTGCCGGCGGGATATGGAAAATTGCGGCAAAGCATTTTGTATGTTATAATTTTATAATCAGGCATCGAGCAGGGAGTCCTCTACGGGTGTGAGGTCAAATATGTTTATTTAAAATAAAAGGTTGGGATCAGTATATGAAAATTGCGGTTGTAACGGGCGCGAGTTCCGGAATGGGACGGGAATTTGTTTTACAGCTTGAGCAGTATATAACGGTGGACGAGATATGGGTGATCGCGAGACGCGGTGAGAGACTTTGCGAGCTTCAGGGAGAAGTCGGCGCAAAGATTCGGCCCATATCGCTCGATCTAACCGAAAGCGAGAGTTTTACAAAATACAGTACAATGCTGGAAGAGGAAAAGCCGGAGGTATCGTTGCTTGTAAACGGCGCAGGATTCGGCAAGTTTGGTAAATTTGAGAATATACCGCTTGAAGACAGTATGAAAATGATAGACCTAAACTGCAAGGCGCTGGTCATGATGACGGAGCTGACGTTGCCGTATATGCACAGCGGTTCTAAGGTCATTGAGCTTGACAGTCTGTCGGCATTTCAGCCGGTGCCGTATATAACCGTATACGGAGCGACAAAGGCATTTGTACTGAGCTACTCGCGCGCCATGAACCAAGAACTCGCCCCGCGCGGCATCCGCGTCATGTCGGTGAACCCGGGGTGGGTCAAAACAGAATTTTTTGAGCACGCGTTTACGACGAATCAGTCGGAGATAAAATATTTTAATAAAATATATGAGGCAAAAGACGTAGTAGCGACGGCATTGCGCGATCTGTATAAAACAAATAAGGATGTTTCCATGCACGGTGCTCTTATCAGATGGCAGACAAGGCTTGTAAAGCATCTGCCGCACACGCTTGTTATGAAAGTCTGGATGTCGCAGCAGAAAAAACCAAAGAATATGGAGCAGTTGACGAAATAGGGCAAACGGGCTGTTTCCGTTAGTGATGATATATTGAAAGGAGGCGGGCAGGATGCGTGTTCTAGTTGCGGAGGATGAGCGCGACCTCAATAATATTGTGTGTAAAAAGCTTACTGCGGAGGGTTATTCCGCAGACGCCTGCTACGACGGAAAAGAAGCGCTTGAATATATTGAAGCCGCCGAATACGACGTGATCATACTCGATGTCATGATGCCGGAAATGGACGGGTTTGAACTTATAAAGACGGTCCGGTCGTGCGGGATCTCGACGCCTGTAATATTCCTGACGGCGAGAGACAGCGTCGAGGACAGGATCGCGGGGCTGGACCTCGGGGCGAGCGACTATGTTATAAAGCCGTTTTCGCTCGCCGAGCTGATGGCGCGGGTGCGCGCCGTCGTGAGGAAATCAAGCGGCAATGCAACGAATATCTACGAGATCGCGGACATGACCGTCGATACGGCCACAAAAAAGGTCGTCAGAGGCGGAAAGGAGATCGATCTCTCGGCAAAGGAGTTTGCGCTGCTCGAGTTTATGATAAGAAACAAAGGCGTCGTATTGTCACGCGAGAAGATAGAAAACAACATCTGGAATTTTGACTATGAGGGCGGTACGAACGCCGTTGACGTGTACATCAGATATCTGCGGCGCAAGATAGACGAGGGGTTTGACACAAAGCTTATACACACGGTGCGCGGCAGCGGGTATGTTCTTCGGGAGGGCAAGTGATGGCTCTTAAAGTTCGGACGAAAATAACGCTTTGGTATTCGGTGATACTTGTACTGATAATGGCAGTGCTGTTTCTCGTGACGATGTACATAAGCGATTCCGTGATACTTAACAACGTGATGGACGCGCTTATTGAGACGGTCGCTGAAAATTCCGGCGCGGTGACATACCGCCTTCAAAGCTCGGACGACGGTGTGAGCATCGCGTATAATGGCGCGTATATAGTGATAGATGACGATTTCAGAAGCCTTTACAGAGGCGTGTATACGGCGCTTTATAATTCGAGCGGAAATCTTATCTACGGTGAGGACTTTATATCGGCGCAGCTCGAGACGATAGAGCCGGTAACAGGGCGGGTGCAGACCGTCCAGACGTCTTCCGGGACGTATTATATTTTCGATAATATTCTGACAGGGACAGGCCTTGACGGACTTTGGGTGCGCGGCATAGTGTCGGAAAGCCAGAAAAACGACTCGCTGTCGTTTATAGTGAGACTTTCCATACTTGTCATGCCGTGGATCGTTCTGCTTGCCGTGGCGGGCGGCTATTTTATTGCCGGCAGAATGCTCGACCCGATAAACAAGATCCGCGAGACGGCGGACGAGATATCGAGCGAGGGGACGCTCTCAAGGCGCATAAATTTGGAGAGCGGCAACGACGAACTGCATCTGCTTGCCGACACGTTTGACATGATGCTTGACAAGCTTGAAAAAATGTTCGAGTCGGAAAAGCAATTCACATCCGACGCTTCGCACGAGCTGAGGACGCCTGTCGCGGTGATAATGGCACAGTGCGAGTATGCGCTCGGGGAGTCGTGCAGCCGAGAGGAATATATGGAAACGCTTGAGACAATTCAGCGTCAGGGCAAAAAGATGTCTGATATAATATCGGATATGCTTGAGTTTACGCGCATTGAGCAGAAAACGACCGATGTGTCTATGGCGGATCTCGACTTCTCAAAGCTCGTTGCCGAGACATGTGACGAGATGGCTGCGATAGGCGAGCGCGGCATAACGCTGACGGCGGATATAGAGCCGGGGATAGCTGCTGTCGGAAATGCGGGACTTTTGAACAGGCTTGTCAGCAATCTCGTGTCAAATGCGTATAAATACGGCAGGGAAGGCGGACATATAGACGTAAAGCTTAGGCGCGACGGTGAAAAGATATCACTCACTGTGGCCGACGACGGCGTGGGAATATCAGCTGATAAGCTCGACAAGATATTCAACAGGTTTTACAGGGCGGACGCCTCAAGAAGCAGGGCAGGGACAGGTCTGGGACTTGCCATAGCGCGGGAGATTGCCCATCTTCACGGCGGCGAGATCACGGTTTCGAGCGCCGAGGGCGAAGGAAGCATATTTATTTTTGAATTTTAAGCGGCTTTAATGTTATTTTAATTTTGGCGTTGTATTATCGTGGCATAACAAAGAAAGGAACGATTACAATGAATAAAATAAAAGAGTTGACATCGACACCGAAGAAAATGGCAATATTTGTCGCGTGCGTGATCTGCGCCGTGGCGATTTTGGCAGCGGGCTCATATTTTGCGGTATATGCAGTTGTCGACAACCAGTCGATCGGAAAAGACCGCGCGCTTGAGATAGCTCTTACCGATGCGGGATATTCGGCCGATCAAATTGCTATGAGCAGGACGGATCTGTCATATGACGACGGGATGTTCGAGTATGAGGTCGAGTTTGTAGCAGACGGCATCGAATACGACTATACGATAAAAGCTTCAAACGGCGTGATCCTGAAAATTGACACCGAGGGCGTCAGAACGCAGGGTGTGACGGGGCAGCCCGGTGCGCCTCAGACGGATGACCAGCAGACGGCGGGAAATTCTGCGGCAGATGACAGCACGGCGCAGACGGGCAATACAGCGCAGACCGGCGGACAGGAGGAGAACAGCTCCGCAGCCGGAAACTCGAGTCAGACCGGTACAAGCGGCAACAGCGCGCAGACAGGCACGAGCGGCAACAGCACCCAGACGGGAACGAGCGGGAATGTAAGCAATTCTGCCTCTCTTACAGAGAATGAGGCAAAGGCTGTCGCTCTGGCAGATGCGGGATTGACGGAAGGCGCGGTCAGATTTATAAGAGCCGAACTTGACAGAGACGACGGACGTCTGCACTATGATATCGATTTTGTAACGGACGATACCGAGTATGACTATGAGATCGACGCATCTACAGGCGATATTATCTCAAAACAGGCCGAAACATTCGGCGGTACAGGCGGCAACAGCGGTACGAGCGGCGGTAATACCGGAAGCGGCAACATAACAATCGAGGAGGCGCAGAGCATTGCTCTGTCGCACGCCGGCGTTTCGGCGGCTGACGCGAGATTTACAAAAACCAAGCTCGATTATGACGACGGTATATCAAAATATGAGATCGAGTTCGTCGTGGGGACTTATGAGTACGACTATGAGATCAACGCCGCAAACGGCACGATCATAGAGTATGATATCGACAGGGATTAATTAAGAATATGATTAATAAAATAGGAGCTCAGATTAATGAGCTCCTATTTTTTCTGTTTTCTATGCTTATTTGAACCGCGTGTGTCCCCACCAGTCCGGCATAAGTTCTCCGAGCGTGACGGTGCGTTTTGTTTCGTAATCACACAGTATCTCAATATTGGCGCTGTTTTTATCGAGCTGCATCATAAGCTCGCGGCACGCGCCGCACGGCGTGCCTACGCTGCCGTCCGGCATTACAGCGACAAGACACGAAATTTTACTTTCACCGCCGGTTATCATGTTGGCGACAGCATTCCTCTCGGCGCACATTCCGAGTGATGAGGCGGTATCGATACACACGCCTGTGTATATACCGCCGCCCTGGGAGAGCAGCGCTGCGGCAACGCCGCCCGCCTCAACAAACGGTGATACCGTTCTGCCGTTTTGAACTTTCCGCGCAGCAAAATACAGTATATCCCATATCCCGTTATATTGCGCAAGCGCTTTGGACTCGTGCTCTTTTACAAAACTGTCTTTGCCGTCACAGTAAGCGTCGATATTGTAAGGGAAGCGCCGCGCAAGCTCTTTTTTCAGTTTAGCGTATTCATTGCGCGCATTTTCGCTTTTGCGCATATAGTCGCGAAAGGCGAGATGCCGCCATATGTTTTGAACGTCGTCGACATGGAAAATGTGGATCTGATGAGTCCTCTCGTCACCGCCGCGGCGGAGATAACGCCGGCCGGCTATTCCAAATTCTCCGAGATACTCATACCCGATCTTCTCAAATTCTCCCGCTTGCTTATCGACGCTTGGGAGGCTTTTTACGGCGGCCATTATATCGATGACCGGTTTGGCTGCGAGACCCGGGACGGAGGTGCTGCCGATATGGTATATGGCGACGCAGTTTGTTTTGAGGATCGATTTTATCCTCTCGGCCTCGGCATTATATTCTTCCGCCCACTGCGGGTCATAATCCACGACGATGACGTGCTGTGCCATCCAATATCACTCCTTTTTGATTTTACTGCTATTCTGTTTCGCCGTTAAAATACAGGATATATGTCCGGTCACTCTGTTCTTCACCGTTTACGGTTATAGAGACATTATCTTCATGCCACTGGACATTGAAATTATCATCAAATACATTCCCGCCGTCATTATATACAGAAAAATCCTTCGTACTTATTGTTCCTCCGTTGCCGTACAGAACAAATCGGCAGTCTGTTTTCCCGAAAGGCCAATCGGGATTGCCTATTTGATATATCGTCAAGCTGTACGTTCCGTCATCAGAAAAATAAGTATTGACTTCATTTTGCTTAAACTCAGTTTGATATATAAATCCGCCTATAATTACAGAAACCGAAACGGCAAGCACGGCGATTATTATGAGTATGGCTTTTATAACAGCTTTCATAATATTAACGCCTCGCGAAAGTAATCACTGTATTTCGGATTTTAGAAGCGAGTACATTTTCATGTCCAAGACTTTCCCGTTTTTGACGGCGTTTTGACGCAGTGTACCTTCATACTTAAAACCCGCTTTCTCAAGTACGCGGCACGATGCCGCGTTGAAGGCAAACGGTTCGGCATAGATGCGCAAAATGTCGCTGTTATCAAAGATATATCTGCACATTTGCTTGACAGCCTCTGTCATGATCCCGCGACCCCAGTATTTTTCCGCAATGTAGTAGCCCAGCTCGGCTGTCCGTCTGTGTACATTGGACTGACGGTATGCCGTGACGCTGCCTATAACAGCGCCGTCCAGGGTGATTGCAAAAGCAAAAGTATCGTTTTTGTCGGCGGCAAGCATAGCGGAGATAAAATCGAGACCATCCGCTTCTGTATATGGAAACGGCAGGCCGTCCCGCAGGTTGTCGTGTATTTTTTTGTTTGAGAACGATTCGGCCAGCTGTTTTGCATAAGACAGTTCCCATTTTTCTATTTTACAGGTCATAACATTTAGCCTCCTTTAGAAAATCAGGTAAATGTAAAAAGTGAGCCACGCATTTCCATTATATTGGATTTTCGCGGAGAATCAATAAGCCCCTTAAGAAATTCATCAAATATTAAATAATGGCGCGCGGCGGGACAGGGCGATTGTGAAATAAGCGAAATTATAGTATAATTTAGAAAAAGTTACCGGCGGAAGATGGGCGGTGGAGGAAAATGCGAATACTTGCTATTGCGGCCATATCGTTTTCCGCAGGCATTTATATTGAGCAATATATACCATTCGGAAGTATTGCGCTTTATGTACTTTACGCGCTGATTGCGGCCGGGGCAGTGTGTTTTGCCGTGCGCAAAAAGAGCGCAAAGATCGCACTGTTACTGCTGTTGCCCATGGCGGTGGGCATATCTTACAGCGCGGTGTACGCAAATATTGCGCTGGCCGACGCCGAGAGGCTCGCGGGAAATATAGCCGACATACGAGCGGAAGCCGTCGACTTCCCTGAGGAGCGCGAGTACGGCATCAGGGTCGAGGTAAAGCTCGACGACGGAAACGGCGGAGAAGTCGCATCTCTTCTTTATATTTACAATATGGAGGCGGATGATATAGCTCCCGGAGACGTGATTGAGCTCAGAGCGCGGATGCAGATGTCAAACGAAATATACGGTGAGGAGATAGATACCTTTCGGTCTAAGGGGATATATCTGTTCGCGTATCAGCAGACGTCTGTCCCTGTGAACGTCATTCAGAGCGACGGCGTTAAGATAAAATATTTTCCGCAGTTTGCCGCAAAGCGGCTTAGTGACGCGGCAGACGTCGTGTTCTTAGACAGCGTGATCCCGTTTATGAAAGCGATAATACTGGGAGAACGGACCGAACTGTATGAGGACTCGGTGTTTGAAAACAATCTGCAGATTTCGGGAATTTTCCATGTAGTCGCCGTATCGGGCATGCACATTATATACCTCGTCGGCCTTATCATGCTTTTGTGCAACAAAAACAGAAGGCTCGCCGCGGTGATAACGGCGCCGGCGCTCATCGTCTATATGCTTATGACGGGTGCTGAGCCGTCTGTACAGAGAGCCGTAATCATGCAGCTTTTTGTAATTGCCGCGCCAATATTTTACCGGGAGTATGACGCCGTTACGTCAATTTCGGCGGCGCTCGCGCTGATTCTGGCAATCAATCCGTTTTCGGCGAAAAGCATAGGGCTTCAGCTGTCGTTTGCGGCCACGTTCGGCATAATACTGCTTGGAGGCAGGATGTACGAGACCTTTACGGGCGATTATTCAACGCGGCTATCGAAAAGAAGCAAAGTTGCGGGTCGGGCGCTTAAAACGGTCGCCGGATTTGCGGCGACAACGCTATCCGCCATGGTGTTTACCGTGCCGCTTACAGCGGTATATTTCGGATACATATCACTTATATCTGTCGTTACGAACATTGCGGTCGTCTGGCTTATCCCGCTGTGCTTTGAGCTTGGCCTTTTTGCCGTTATTATCGGCCTTTTCTGCGCACCGGCAGGGTTTGTTATAGGACTTATACCGTCACTGATATCAATGGCGGTGGAATATATCGTTTCCGTTCTTGCATCCTTTAAGTTTTCGGCCATATACACCGTAAATCCGTATATAACGATATGGCTTGTGATGATCTATGCGATCGTTTTCATTTTTGCGGTGTTTAAAACGAAATTGCGCGGAGTTTTGACCGCGTGTATAATAGGGACGGCGTCATTTTGCGTTATCGCCGTTGTTTCCACGGTGTCGTTTGATAACTCGGGTATACAGGTCACGGCACTTGATGTGGGGCAGGGGCAGTGTATCGTCATAAGCGCCGGCGGGAGGACAGTTATGGTGGATTGCGGCGGAGATTACGAGGACGCGGGGAAGTTCGCCGCCGAATATGTACTCAGCCGCGGAAACGGCCGCATTGACGCCGCGATATTCACACATTTTGACTCAGATCATGTAAACGGATTTGAGACGTTCGCATCGCGCATAAATATAGGCGCGCTCGTGATACCGAGCCCGGATATATCGGACACGGATCTGCCGGAGGAGGTAATTCAAACGGCCAAAGCTCACGGCATTGAGGTCATAGACGCATCGGGTGATATGACAATGTCGGTGGGGGAGATGACCGTCAGCATTATCTCGATGAAACCTTACGGCGGGGCGGACGAGAACAACTCGGGTCTTGTCGTTATTTGCTCCGGCGGGGAGTTTGACGCTTTGATAACGGGAGATATAGATACGGCGGCGGAGAGGGAGCTTATCAATAATTATGAGCTGCCGGATATAGAGGTCCTGGTGGCGGGACATCACGGCTCGCGCTATTCTACGGGGAGCGAGCTGCTTTATGACGTGACGCCGGAGACGGCAATCATATCGGTCGGCAATAATTCTTACGGACATCCGTCGGGCGAAGTGATAGAGAGGCTTCAGGACATGGGGATAATTGTACTGCGCACCGATATCCTGGGCAATGTTACGGTGGGCGCAAAATAGAACTTTGAGGTGGCACGAATGGCGGAAAGAAAAAACGCCGGCTATAAGAAGCTGCAAAAGGACATAAATGCCGGTGATGTCGGGAATATGTATATTTTCCACGGGGAAGAAAAGTATCTTCAGGAGTACTATTTAAATAAACTCAGAAAAATGCTTGTGACGGAGGGAATGGAGGAGTTTAACTTAAAAACCTTCAACGCGTCCGGCTTTGATATAAATCTTTTTGACGAGGCGTTAAACGCGCTGCCAGTCATGAGCGAGAAAACGCTTATAGAAATACACGACTACAGTATTTTCAAAGCGCCGGAGGATACGAGAAAGCGTTTTTTGGAGCTTTTGGAGGATATGCCGGAGTATGCGTGCGTCGTCATGTCGTTTGACACGATAGAATTTGCCGTTGATAAGCGGCTTAAACACAATTCAAAACTCCTGGGGCTGTTTCAAACGGTTGAGTTTGAGATACAGCAGCAGTCGGAGCTTGTCGGCGGCATCAAAAGACGGTATAAGGCGCTTGGGAAAGAGATAGACACACAGACCGCGGAATATCTGGCTTTCATAACGGGTGGCCTGATGACTAGGATAATATCGGAGATAGAAAAAACCGCCGCATACACTGCGGGAAGTGTGATAACAAAAGATTGTATCGACGCCGTTACAATCCCCGTACTCGATGCCGCGGCATATAAGCTGACCGATGCGCTCCTTCAGAGGCGCTATGACGCCGCAGCAGGGATACTCGACACGCTCCTTGCAATGCAGGAGGCGGCGCACAGGATACTTTTCAGTGTATCGATGAAGTACAGGCAGCTTATGATAGCGAAAGCGTGCCGTGAAAGCGGAAAAAATGTGCGGGAACTTATGGATATGTGCGGTATTCGGTATGAGTTTCAGGCCCGCGGGCTTTGGGACACCGCCGCAAAGGTTACGATGGAGCAGTGTTGCCAATATGTGAAGCTATGCTCCGATGCGGCGCTGCGTCTGAACAGCGGTGAGGAAGCGAAAGCCGTGCTCGCGGGGCTTTTGATAGAACTGACGTATTCCGGCGGACGTGCGGGTGTGCGTAATGATGCAAAACGATAAGCTGTCGGGCGGAAAAGAGGTCGAGATGTATTCGGTAAAAGAAGTCATCATCGTCGAGGGCAAATATGATAAGCACAAGCTGAGCGGCTTTGTTGACGCGACGATCATAGAGACAAAGGGATTCGGCTTTTTTTCGGATAAGGAAAAAGTGGAACTGATAAGGAGACTTGCGGAAAAAAGAGGCGTCATTATACTCACCGACAGCGACGGCGCAGGATTTGTAATACGAAATAAACTGAAGGGAATTTTAAATGGCTGCAACGTAAAAAACGCGTATATTCCGGATATTTTCGGCAAGGAGAAGAGGAAAGCAAAGCCATCTAAGGAGGGCAAGCTGGGCGTTGAGGGTATGCCGCCAGACGTGTTGCTCGATGCGCTCGTAAAATGCGGGGCGACTATTGATAACTTGCCGCCGCGTGAAAAAAAGACGGAAATAACGAAGACCGATCTATTTAAGACCGGTCTTACGGGAAGGGAAGGAAGCAGGGAGAGGAGAGCGGATCTTTTAAAAAAGCTTGCGCTTCCCGAGCGGATGACATCAAATGCCCTGCTTGACGTATTAAACGTATTATACACAAAAGAGGAATTTTTTAATGCGGCCGCATGTCTTCCATGCACGCAGAACCGATTGCCGCAAGAAGAAATATCGCCTGAGGCATCTGACCGAGCTCGTCGGCAAGATGGATAAGCGTAAGAGGGTTGCCATCGGTTCTATACGCGGCCAGATGCAGCGCTGTGGCGGCGATAAGGCATATGCACGATACGATTATTGAGGCTTTAAGGAAAAGATATGTTGCGCGGTGCATCTGTTTTATGTATCTGAAAAGAGCTCGCAGCGTCTGCATAGGCATCACCGGAAAAATATTTTATGTTTTTATGATACATAAAATTATTTTTCACCGCAATGCAAAAAATCTTCCAGCGCAAAGATGATAAAAATGATATGTACAAACGGTTTTAAAAATGTTATAATATACATATCTGTATTTTTATACATTCACCTGTGCGTGGCGATTAAAATAAGCGCGGATTGCCGGCTGATATATGCTGGGCATGATTTTTGTATTATTTACCGGGGGCACTTGCCGCCGTGTTTATTAATATTTTTTAATCGAGAACGGAGTTTTGCCATGAAATGCCCGTATTGTGGATTCCCTGAGAGCAAGGTCGTCGATTCCCGTCCGGCGGAAGAGGGTACGACCATTAGGAGAAGAAGAGAGTGTCAGTCGTGCCAAAAGAGATTTACAACGTATGAGATAATAGAGCGCATACCTCTTGTCGTTGTGAAAAAAGACGGCCGGCGGCAGACGTTTGACAAGGTCAAGCTTTTAAACGGCATGATAAGAGCTTGTGAAAAGCGTCCCGTCACGGTCGCGGAGCTTCAGGAGGTTGCTGACAATATAGAGCAGGAGGTTCAGAACTCTCTTGAGAGAGAGGTTTCATCGAGCGAGATCGGCGAGCTGGTTATGAAAGAACTGAAAACTCTTGATGAAGTAGCATATGTCAGATTTGCGTCTGTGTACCGCCAATTTAAAGACATAAATACTTTTATGGAGGAGCTTAATAAGATACTCCAGGAGAAGTAGTTAGAAGATACTTTCCAGCGTCGGCTTTTCCATATCTCGGAGGATCTCCAGGTATGCAGTAAGGCGCATTGCCGCTTCGCTGACGTGATCCGGGTCTTTTGAATAGACCTCGGAAAGCAGTTCATAGATGCAGTCGCTGATGTTATCTGTGCTTTCATGCCTGAAAACAGTGTAAATATATAATTTATGTGAAGCCCAAAGCGCTTCGGCTGATTCTGCATACCATGCGGCTGCTTCCCAGTTGCTTTTCTCCGCAGAAGAGACAGCGTTTTGTACGAGCACGGTCATTTTGGAGGACAGCGTGCTTATTTGTGCGATATTAAATATCGACGCAGCGATTATTAAGATAAAAATAAGCACTGCCATGAGCTCTTTTTTCATCTCAGCCCTCCTTTAATGAAAAATATATGTTGCCGGAGGAATCGGTCATAAAAATGTATACGTCCTCCGGCTTTGAAATGTTGCGTTTTTTAAGCTCGTTTTTGAGCCAAGCTTCATTTAAATTTAAATACTCAAGGTTGTTTTGTAAAGTGCGTCCGTCGCTTATAAGCATGACCGGCAAGCCAGGGTCGTCTACACTAAGCGACATTTGGTTTGGTGTGGCGGGAGAGTCTCCGGCACGGAGCATAATGGACAGTGAGCCGTCTGATTCAAGGATAGCGTATTTAACCATATTGATATCGGTGACATTTTGCTTGCGGAGTTCAACGGTCAGCTCATCAAGTGTAAGGCGGTTTTTGGCCATCTCTTTTTGGTTTATTTTGCCGCCGTCGATGATTATGCTAGGCTTGCCGCATATTATGGCGCGCAGTGTTATATTTTTTACAACCATATATGATACAAAAATCTCGCAGCATAGCAGCGTCAAAACGGGCACAACGCCATACAGCAGCGGTATGCCGGGATCCTGAAGCGGATGCACGGCGATATCGGACAGCATAATGGCAACGACAAGCTCGCTCGGTTCAAGTTCGCCGAGCTGGCGCTTGCCCATTATCCGTGTACATACCATGATAAGTGCAAATAGAAGTATGGTTCTGATTATCGATATAGCCATTTATACAGCATTCCTTTTCGTAGTTTACCGGCAGAGCTATCCGTCGTATTGATATTTTTTACAAGTAGCTCAAAATTATTACTGATTGTGGCAATGTTTCGGCTCTACCTATGCAATACGGAAGATTTATGTGGTTTTGAAGGAGATGCAGAAGCAGCTGTATATAATGGAAGAAAAACGTGCCGAAAAGTATTGATATGTCCGGCATTGTGCTTGGACCTAAAAAGGAGGGCTCTATATGAATTTCCCTTTTTATGATGCGCCTAATACGGCGTCGATTATTTGCTGCCATATACTAAATGACGGTGATCCTATTTTATTTGTGTCCCACGATGAAGATGACGGAATGTGGCAGTTTCTATGCGGTTCGACACATGAGACTGATGAAGCAAGGCTTGTATCTTTAAGAACGGTATTTGATTTGGATAATTCTATTGCTGATTTAAAAGATATGCCATGCGGCTGTTGCGCGGAGAGAAAAACGCAAAACGATGATTGGACGTTCAAAAAGCGATGAATCCTAAAACGAGCGTATGCCTGCAATCGGAGGTTGATTTTATTGAAGAAAATCTGGATAATGGCGATAGCAACAGTGGTACTCTTGATTGGAAGCTTTCCAGCGAGAGATATTTGGGGCACTGTGGTGAGCGATATCATGCGCCTTGCCGGCTTTGCGTTGCTTATTGTGTACCTTGTAAAACGTAAAAACTGACCGCTTTAATATTGTCTGGGCTGAACATACCCTGTGTGATGAGCGTGGGATATGTTAGCAGTGATATTATTAAAAAACGGCATGGCTTTTGCCATGCCGTTTTCTGTTTATTTGTTTATATACATGGGATGACGCCCGACGATGTGCCGTGAGATACCACTCTCTACCTATAGGTGCAGAAAAGGGAAGCCGATTTTTTCGGCTGTCCATGTAAACAAATATTTGATTATTACCGTTCACTTACCCTCCGGTTTTTCAAGAGAATCTTTTACGCTCCATAGCGATAAAATAAACGATACAACAATTATGGAAATATTTGTCGCTGTCACACTTTTCATAAAATAATCTACAATACTTAATCCGATAGCTGTGGCGATCGTATCTAAAACAAGATAAATAATAACGGCAATTTGCTTGGGGCATTGATAATTAAAGAATAGCACGAGCGGTAGTCCTTCGGCTATCATACTGATCGGAAATGAAACAATAGTTGCAATTATAAAAAATAAAATAATACTGCCTATCGAATCGTACTCCAGTCCAAATATTCGCATGATTACTCCGCCGAATATAGCAATAACGGAGATTACGCAAAGCGCAATAACAGCCAAAATAAGAAAACCGATAACCTTGGCATGGTGTCTGCTCCAAAAATCTTTCAAGTTGAATACACCCCGCAAATAGTGCCTTTTTACTGTTTCCCATACAAATGATAGCACAGTGAAACGGATATGGCAACTCATGGCGGCGTGAATCAAAAAACTTAACCTGCGGTTAAATTTTAGATGGGTGAAATTAACGTCTGGTCAATTGTTTTAAGAGATAGGGCCTGTTATACTGAAATAGAGTTTATAACCTAGGGAAGTGACTTTATGCAGATAGGTGAGACCATACGCAAATACAGGAAGATGCGTGACATGACGCAGGAGGAGATGGCAAACAGGCTTGGCGTGACGCCTCCGGCCGTGAACAAATGGGAAAACGGAAATTCATTTCCCGATATCACGATGCTCGCGCCGATAGCAAGGCTTTTGGACATATCGCTAGACACACTGCTCTCTTTTCAAAGCGAGCTGACGAAGGATGAGATACGAGATATCGTCACAGATATCGACGCGAAATTCAAAAAGCGCCCGTATGAAGAGTCATTTCAGGCGGTAAAGGAGTATATCGAAAAATACCCGAACTGCGACGAGCTGATATGGCAGCTTGCGCAGATACTCGACGCGCAGCGTATATTAAAGGACGTGCAGGATTCGTACAAATACGACGGCTTTATAACAGGGTGCTATTTGAGGGCTCTTGAGAGCAAAAAAGAAAGTGTCCGGCATTGTGCGGCCGACTCTCTGTACAATTTTCATATGAGGAAAGAGAGGTACGATGAGGCCGAAAAGTACCTTGAATACTTTTCGGATGAAAACCCCGAGAGGAAGCGGAAATACGCCGTGATTTTGAGTAAAACCGGGCGTGTGGAAGAGGCGTATAAAAAATATGAAGAACTTCTGATGACTTATTATCAGATGGTCGTAATGGTATTCAATGGGCTGTATATGCTTGCTGTGCAGGAGGGCAACATGGAGAGGGCACACCTTTATACCGAAAAACAGACGGCGCTTGCAAGGCTTTTTGAAATGGGCGAGTATTATGAAGTGTCCGGAGGGCTTGACCTTGCCGTATTGGAACAAGACGCGGAAAAAACGGCTGATATAGCGGAAAAGATACTTTCGAGCGTGGGAAAGCTATCCGCTTTTACAAAATCCCCGCTTTACGAACATATGACATTTAAAAAAATAGATGAAAGTTTTACCGATGGATTAAGACGCGAGCTGATAAACAGTTTTAGAGATGAAGAGAGCTACGGATTTATGAGAGATAACAGACATTGGGAGGAGATGCTTGAACGATACGGCGGCGGAGACTGCTGAGCAATAAGCATTAGGAACGGGAAAATGCGGTAAAGGTGCTTAATGCGGTTTTTCCGCATTTATTATAATCATTACAGGGCCGGACAGCGCGGAGTTATGGTTTATATGTCTTGCCTACGACTGATTGAGCTGCTTGCTGTGGTTTGACAGCGAATGAAATGCCGTTGACAACCGGTGCTTCTCATGGTATATTTTATTTGAATTTAATAAACGGTCAACCCGTCACCGGACGGGAAAGCGTTAAAATTACACCGTAGGTCTTAGTGGTGTGATTGTAGCGCTTATTTTTTTGCGGGAGGAAAATATATGTTACTTCTTTTCAGTACTACGTTATTAGGAGCACCGGCATGGCTGCTAAATAAGAGATATTATCAACTCGACGATCAAAACAACCGAGCAGCAGCAGAGCGCGACGTTGAACAGCCCCGCGCCGAGCCATGCAGCGGCTATACCGGCTACTAGCGCTATTGCGCCGGAAATCGGCGTCTGCGTCGCCTCGAGGATGGCGGGGAAAGTCATGACCGCAAGAGTGACATACGGCACATAGTACAGAAATGACTGCAAAAAGCGGCTTTTGATCTGATTTCTGATGAGTGTGAGCGGCAAAACGCGTATCGCGTATGACACGCCGGCCATGATTAGGATGTAAATATATGTATTATGCGTCATTGCTTGCCCTCCGTTGCGACATCTTTTGGAAATATAACCGCGGCGAGCGATGATATAGCAATCGTCAGGATTATTGTCCGCGTCCCGTCGGAGATCCCGGAAAGAGCCGGAAGATAGGCTGAAATATAGCTCGCGGCGAAACAGAAAGCGATGACCAAAGCGATTATCCTGCTCTTTTTCGCCGGAGGGATTATAACGGCGAGAAACATCCCATAGAGCGCGACGCTGAGGGCGCTGACAATGTGCAGCGGTAGAAGGTTGCCCATTATAGTACCGAGTGCCGTACCGACAGCCCAGCAGGGTGAAGCGACAACGGCGGCGCCGTATGTGTAATACGGGTTTAGATACCCGGGACGGGCTATAGCAATGCCGAAATACTCATCTGTTATATAAAAGCCCATCAGCATCCTGTGCCGAAGTTTTAGCCCGGGTGCGGTACGCTGGCTCATGGCACAGCTCATGAGAAGATAACGGGCGTTCGCGATGAAAGTCATGATCGCGACTTCAATATACGTCGCAGAGGCGGCTATAAGCGTAAAACCTGCATACTCCCCGGCAGAGGCATTGCACAAGAGACTGGCGAGAAAGGATTGAAACGGTGTAAGCCCGGCGTTTTTCGCTGCGATGCCGAGCGAAAACGACACGGCAGAATATCCCAAGGCGATAGGTACGCCGTCGCGCATACCTTTTCTGAAAGCCGTCGTTTTGCTCTCGTTTATATTAAGTTCTGTTATTTCCATATCTGACCTCGATTATCTTTGTGGAGTCTATAGTATTATAACGCCGGTTGTAATGCAAAGGAAGAGGCAATTTTGTTTGGAAACTAAAATCATTAATAGCACTTGAGGTAAATTTGCATAAATACAGCTATATATCGGCGTTTTGAGGTTATGAATGCTGTTTTTCATGTGTACGGAGGCGGGGGTTCGGATCTCATAAGGTGCAAGATGAGAAAAATGGTATTGCCATCTAATACCATATATGTTAAAATATTATTACTTATTTTATGGGTGAGTTTATGGAATGAATGCAGGCATATGCGTGTACAGCGCCCGTGCCGTGTGTAGGCAGGCCTATTGAGAGGGGGATAATCGATGAGTTCAGATCCGAGAGGAACGCGGGAGAAAAACCCTGAAGAGGGGAGCTCCGGCTGGGGCTTTAAGATCGTTATCATAATTGTAGCTATCGGGCTGATCGCGCTTATTTACGTTTCGCAGCAAAACAGGAGAGCAAATCAGGCGGCCGGCACTGCCGAACCGAGCCGTTATATGGCGATGCAGATTGACGGGGTGTTTTACACGTTTACCAGAATCAGCGACGGTATAGGACTCGACGGCGATATGAACTACCATTATGAGCG
Source organism: uncultured Oscillospiraceae bacterium (assembly GCA_944386855.1). GTDB lineage: Bacteria > Bacillota > Clostridia > Oscillospirales > Oscillospiraceae > CALXCR01. Next base: position 3,270 of record CALXCR010000100.1, on the reverse strand, counting down.
CCAAAACCTGTCCACAGGCGATGTCGCGACGATACCCTACGTTACCGACCTGACGTGGGTCGACAGCGTCGGGAGATTTTATTATATCGACGGAAAGAAGCTGTGTTCCATGGATTTTGACGGAAACGACAGGAAGGTCGAGTGGCGCTCGTCATGGCGGTCGTACGGAATCCAGGATATAGTGGCGACCGACGAATGGATAAATATTGAGGTCATAGAGACAAAGGGCGGATTCAGATCCCCGGGCCTTGAAAACAGCCTGCATTACGGCCTTGATTTGAAAACCGGGGAAGTTAAAAAGATATTCGAGGTCTTTGATCACACATGTTTTACGGGATATAACGAATGTTTTCTGTACAGAAACGAGACGGACAGTGATTCGGTCTCCGTATGCAACGCGGAGACGGGAGAGACTATGTCGCTTGACGCGATGCCGCACGGGATAATCGCGAAAGGCTTTTACTGGTATTACGATTACGAAAACATATGCCGCGTTCCGCTTGATCTCGGTACGAGGGCAAAGTCGCAGCAGCTTACGGATTTGGAAGACTTCAATGTTTCAAACATGATATGGACGGGCAGCGATTTTCTCGTTGCGCATTTTGTTCCGCGCGGCACAGGCGGGTTTTATACGCTGTACCTGTTCAACTCCGATACGTTCGAGCTGACACCCATAGAAAACAGCCCGGAAATCTCCGATCCGACATATTTGTTCGCTGATAAAAACAAATATTATGTTATCGATGAAGGCGGAGTTGTGTTGACAGGGGATATTTATTAAGGAATTTGTCAATTTGCCAAATCTGAAAAACACAAAAAAAGAGCGGGAAAATCAAGGAATATTTTGCTCTTTACGATGTTAGTAAAATCATTTTTTGCCAAAGTGACGAAAATATAAAGTCTATTTGACAAGCGCAAAAAAAATGGTAAAATATGATTATTAAAATAATTATTGGAGGTATCCACATGAGGTATGAAAACAAAGTTGTCATAGTCGCAGGCAAAGACACACTTATCAGTGCGGCCTGCACTAAGAAGCTGCTTGACGAGGGCGCAAAGGTTGTCCTTTATGAAAACAGCGAGGCTGCTTTCGACAATCTCGGCGAGTACAAAAACAATGAAAACCTTCGCACGATCGTCGTAAAAGACTACACCGACGATGCAGAGCTGAAGGCCGCCGGCGAATGGGCTCTTGCTCAGTTCGGCACTCCTGACACTGTTGTCACCGCACTTACAGAACCGTCAGGCAAAGGCACGATCGAAGATATGCCGATGGATCTTTACCAGAAGGTTATGGACAATGTCCTTACCGGCTCTCTCTATACGCTTCAGCCCCTGATCCCGCCGATGATCAAAATCGCAGAGGAGACAGGCCGTCACGGCAGCATCTGCGTTATCATGAACATCGCAGGCCGTACAGGCCTCAAGGGCGTAAACTTTGCTCAGGCTGCTGCTCACGCAGGTCTTGGCGGACTTATCCGCAACCTCGCTACCACGCTTGGCAAGTACCATATCGTTTGCAACGGCGTCGCCGCAGGTCCTGTTGAGGGCGATCCTGAATTTGACGGCTTTGAAAACTGCCTCGGCATCATCCCGGGTAGAGAAAAGGTCACTCCCGACGATGTCGCTTACGGCATGATGTATGTAACTGACGACTATTCCGGATATAACACAGGTGAGATTCTTGACGTCAGCTGCGGCAGGATCATTGTCTGATTGTATACTGGAATATTTTAGGAGGTAAAATCATGAATAGATTAAAAGATAAAGTTGCTGTATTTGTCGGCGGCGGCTCTGCTGTTGCTTCTGTCTGCCTTAGAGCATACATGGAAGAGGGCGCAAAGGTTCTCCAGGTCGACGTTTCCGAAAAATACTTCGAGAGAACTCAGAAGGAAAGAGAATACTACGGTCCTGACAGAATACAGACATTCGTCGGCGCCTGCACAAAGTATGAGGACATGGAAAAGGCCATGGCTTTTGCTGTTGAGAAGTTCGGCAAGATCGACATAGTCATCAATATCGCCGGTTTCCACGGCCAGGGCCATACCGAAGACATAATCAGAAGCCAGTGGGATCTCGCTGTTGACGTTAACGTAACGGCTGTTGTCAACTCCACAAGAGCTGTTCTGCCTTACATGAAGGCTCAGAAGAGCGGCCACATCATCAACTTCGCTTCCCTCGGCGGACGCGGCCCGCGCGGCGTTGCCGTTTCCTATGCTGCGACAAAGGCTGCTAACATAGGCCTTGCACAGTCTCTCGCCGTTGAGCTTGCTCCTTACGGCATCAACTTTGTGCCGTACATCCCGGGCTCTCTCGACACGTCAGAGTTTGAAAGACTGCCGGAGCTCGGCTCCCTGCCGCGTAAGCCGCTGCCGGGCGGATTCAAGTTCGGTGAGGCTAGACCGGGCATGGCTCCTTCCATTATAAAGGATCATCCGCTTGCTTCTCTGTACGAGGTTGCTTATGCTCTCGTATTCCTCGGAAGCGACGAGTCCAACGCTGTTACAGGCGACGGTATCGACGTTGCAGGCGGTATCGTAATGACTATGTAATTGCTGTTGCTTGGCGTTACTGCAATTAAATAACTAAATAACTAAACTGCTCGTGCAAATTTTGTACGAGCAGTTTTTTTGAAAAAATAAAGGGTTTTAAAGTGTCGGCGGAGTATAAGTAAATGTAAGGTTTTGATTTTAATTGCGGGAAGGAGTTGAAATATGGATAATATCCGCATAAAACGCGAAATAGCGGAGTCTATAATAGTTTCACCGCTCGGCGTCCTTGCGGCCGATTCAAAAGGAAGGCTTGTTGAAGAGGAAAAATGCCCCGTCAGGACCGATTTTCAGAGAGATATCGATCGGATAACGCATTCAAAGGCGTTTCGCCGCTTAAAACATAAAACTCAGGTGTTTTTGCAGCCCGAGGGTGATCATTACCGTACGCGGCTGACGCATACTCTTGAAGTGTCGCGCATCGCTAGGACGATTTCAAGAGCGCTGGAGTTAAATGAGGATCTTACCGAGGCTATTGCACTGGGACATGATCTCGGGCATACGGCGTTTGGTCACGCTGGGGAACGCGCGCTAAACGAGCTTATGGCCGGCCACGGAGGCTTCAGGCATTACGATCAGAGCCTTCGGGTGGTCGATAAGCTTGAAAAAGACGGCGTGGGCCTCAATCTTACATTTGAGGTGCGTGACGGAATTGTAAGACATACGACAGATCCGCTTGCAGCGACGCTGGAGGGACAGGTCGTGAGGCTGTCTGACAGGG
>CALXCR010000099.1 GCA_944386855.1 uncultured Oscillospiraceae bacterium | reverse complement strand
TTTATGAAGGCGTTTGAAAACAGGGAAGAACCGGAAGAAGATAAGAAAAAGAGAAAAAAGCGCGACAGCGATAAATAACCGGCTGCTGTACAAAAGGGGGGATTAGCTGTGGCTGAGACTACGCCGATGATGAAGCAGTACATGAAAATAAAAGAGCGCCACGCCGACTGCATATTGTTTTACCGGCTCGGCGATTTCTACGAGATGTTCAACGACGACGCGCGCATAGCGTCGAAGGAGCTCGACCTCGTCCTGACGAGCCGTGACAGGTCGCCCGATGAGACGAAGGAACGCGTACCGATGTGCGGCGTCCCGTACCACTCGTCCGAGGCGTACATAGCAAGGCTCGTCGAAAAGGGCTACAAGGTCGCGATATGCGAGCAGATGGAAGATCCCGCCACGGCAAAAGGCCTCGTCGAGCGGGATGTCGTGCGCGTAATAACGCCTGGTACGCTTATGGAGACGTCGATGCTCGATGAGGGCAGGTCAAATTACATATGCGCCGTATATGAGGACGCGTCCTCTATAGCTATATGCTTTGCGGACGTCTCAACGGGAGAGATCTGCGCGACGGCGGCTAAAAAAAGCGATACGGAGCATATTTTAAATGAGATAGGCCGGTTTTCTCCGGCCGAGTGCGTGATATCGTCCGGTGCTGCCGAGAACAAGCAGATAATGGGCTTCCTGCGCGATAAAATAGAGTGCATGATACAGCCCGCGCCGGAGCGGTTTGACTTCATGCAGTGCGCGATGCACATGTGCGAACAGTTCGGCGAGGACGCGATAGCGCGGTACGGACTCGACGACGCGCCGGGCGCGGTATGTGCCGTCGGCGCTGTGCTATCATATCTGAAAGAGACGCAGAAGACCGATATATCGTATATAAACAAGCTCGAATTTTACTCCGAGGGGAAGTATATGGAGCTTGACATCCAAACGGTGCGCAATCTGGAGCTTGCGCAGACGATGCGGACGCTCGATAAAAAGGGAAGCTTGCTTTGGGTGCTCGATAAGACAAAGACTCCGATGGGCGCGCGCCTTTTAAGGGCGTGGCTCTCAAAGCCGCTGCTCGCACCCATGGCGATAAAGCGGCGTCACGCGTCGGTGGCGGAGCTTGTCGCCGAGACGGTTAAAAGGTCGGAGATAACGCTCGGCCTCCGCGATATAAACGATATCGAGCGGCTTGCCAACCGCGCCGTATACGGAAACGCGAACGCGCGCGACATGCTGTCGCTGTCCGATTCGATAAAAGCCATACCGTCCGTCATATCACAGCTCGACGGTATGAAGAGTCATATGCTGCGCAATATCGCGGAGATGGACATCCTCTCCGACATGGCCGAACAGATAGGCGCCGCAATAGCCGACAACCCGCCGTTTTCGATAAGAGAGGGCGGCATGATACGCCGCGGATTTAACGCCGAGGTCGACCGTCTGCGCGATCTTTTGGAGGACAGCACGGGGGCTATGGCGAAGATCGAGGCCAAAGAGCGCGAGAGGACCGGCAAAAAGCTGAAAGTCGGATACAACAAGGTGTTTGGGTACTACATCGAGATGCCGCGTTCCGTCTCGTCCGACGTGCCCGACGACTATATAAGAAAGCAGACGCTCGTCAACAGCGAGCGCTTCATAACGCAGGAGCTCAAGGAGCTCGAGACAGAGCTTTTAAACGCAAAGGAGCGGCTGGAGGAACTGGAGTACAGGCTGTTTTTAGACGTGCGCCAAATGGCGGCGGCAAACGTCGTCCGCGTGCAGGAGACCGCCGCGCACATAGCGGAGCTAGACGTTTTGTGCTCGTTTGCAAACGTCGCCGTCGAGAATAATTACTGTATGCCGGAGATAGACGGGTCATACAGGCTCGAGATAAAAGACGGCCGCCATCCGGTAGTGGAGCAGACGCAAAGGGATCAGCTTTTCGTCCCGAACGACGTGTCACTCGACGAGGAAAACTGCCGCGCCGCGATAATAACGGGGCCGAACATGGCCGGCAAATCGACGTATATGCGCCAGACGGCGCTCATCGTCCTTATGACGCAGATAGGGAGCTTTGTCCCGGCAAAATCGGCGCATATCGGCGTAGTAGACCGCGTGTTCACGAGGATAGGCGCGTCGGACGATCTCGCCGGCGGCAAATCGACATTCATGGTTGAGATGACGGAGGTTGCCGATATACTGAAAAACGCGACGAAAAACAGCCTCATAATCCTCGACGAGATAGGCAGAGGTACGTCGACGTACGACGGCATGGCGATAGCCAGAGCGGTCTTGGAATACTGCGCCGACAAGAGTAAAATAGGCGCAAAGACGCTGTTTGCAACGCACTATCACGAGCTTACGGCGCTTGAGGATCAGATGGACGGCGTAAAGAATTTCAGCATATCCGCGAAAAAACGCGGCGGAGACCTGATATTCTTAAGAAAGATCATTCCGGGCGGTGCCGATGAGAGCTACGGCATAGAGGTCGCGGGGCTCGCCGGAGTGCCCGACGCCGTAATACGCCGCGCCAAAACGGTGCTCGCGTCGCTTGAGAGCGGTGGGGAGACGCCTGCACCGCATCGCCTGAAAAAACGAGGCGAAGATAGCGCGCAGATGTCGATGCTCGACATGTCGTCGGCAGAAGTGATAGAAGAGCTGCGCTCGGCCTCTATAGATACGATGACGCCGATAGAGGCGATGAATATGCTCTATTCACTCAAAAAGAAGGTGGAACAATGACGAGAAAAGGCTTTAGCCACCCGATGTACACGTCGGAAAAAGTCTTTGGATGGATATATGTAGTGCTGCACGTTTTTGTCATGCCGTTTCTGCTTGCGCTGGGGCTTCGTGCGCTTGCGCGGGTCGATATCGTGATAAGCGACAGGTACTTCAACCTGCTGTACTACGGCATAGGCTTTATCCTTATATTTATTTTTATGCACCACTATTTAAAGGCAAATTTTTACGACCTGTGCGAAAACAAGTGGAACACGGTAACGGCGGTGACGACGGGATACCTGTTTTACTATCTGCTCGGATATCTCATAAACCTTGTCGTATACACCGCAACGGGAGAGACGTCAAACCCGAATAACAACGCGGTCATAGAGGCGTTTTTGGAGAACAAGAATATAATGTTTGCCGTCGCGGCGATAATGGCGCCGATAGTGGAAGAGGTGCTGTTCCGCGGCGTGATATTCGGTACGGTAAGACGGAAAAGCCGTTTATGGGCATACGTTGTGTCTGTCGCCGCGTTTGCGGTGTACCACCTGTGGTCGTATCTTGCGTTCGATTACGATCCGACGCTGTTTATAGAGATGCTCCAGTATCTGCCGGGCGGGATAGTGCTTGCATGGGCGTACGAGAGAGGCAGAAACATATGGGCGCCGATCGTGCTGCATATGATAATAAACTTCTTCGCGCTTTCCGTAAGCGTGACGTTTCTCGGATAAGAATAAAATAACGGCCGCGCACGGGGAGAGGCCCGTACGCGGCAAAAATATTTAGAGGTATTACAAAAAGTTTTAAGCCGCGGAGGAGAGTGCTTCACTTTCCTCCGCGGCATTTTCCCGTGAGTCTGATGCGGCATCACGTTTTTCGGCGTACCCGAAATACGGGCTTATGATCTTTTGGCCGGCATACGGCAAATCCCCGTGTTTTCCACTCGTTCGCGATTGGGGGACATCACTTTTTACGCGGTTACACCGTAAGTCCGAGGACCTTGATGCTGCGCGCCAAAATGCCGTTTATGTGGGCGATGACCGTGCCGTAATTTGTAAACGGGATGCCCTGATCGACAGAACATTTCATGCGGTACATGACCTCGCGCTCGTTCAGCATACAGCCGCCGCAGTGGATGACTACGGCAAATTCCGAGAGATCCTCCGGAAACTCCGTTCCGGAGCAGGTTTTTATATTCAGCTTTTTGCCCGTGTGCTTGGAAAGCCATTTTGGTATCTTCACAGTGCCGATGTCGTCGCACTGCCTGTGATGCGTGCAGCCCTCGGCGATGAGCACCGTGTCCCCGTCGCGCAGGTTGTCGATAGCGGAGATCCCGCGCAGCGCCGTGTCGAGAAATCCCTTGTACCGCGCCATCAGGATGGAAAACGACGTCAGCGGCACGTCCTCAGGAACTATCTCCGCCACCATCTTGAACGCCTGGCTGTCGGTTATCACGATAGCGGGAGGAGCGGCGAGACTCATCAGCGATTTTTCAAGCTCAAACTCCCTCGTGACGAGCGCCATCGCGCCGTGGTCCAGCAGGTCGCGTATCGTCTGCTGCTGCGGGAGGATGAGCCTGCCCTTAGGGGCGGCGGAGTCGATCGGCGTTACAAGCACAGCGACGTCCCCTGGAGAGACGAGATCGTGCGCAAGCGGCCGCGCGTTTCCGCTCGGCTGCAATGCGGCGATGCGTTCTTTGAGCTCGTATATGTTTTCGCCGGTGAGAGCGGAGACGGCGATGGAGTTCTCGTCCGTAGCCGGCGCTTCGGCCGCGTCCTTTTTATTGAATGCGACGATGTACGGCACGTTCTTTTCGCGGAAGAGATTCAAAAGCTGCTCGTCATATTCGTTTATGCCCTCGGCCGCGTCGACGACTAATACGGCGATATCCGTCTTGTTAAGGACTTGCTTTGCTTTCAAAACGCGCTTCGAGCCGAGATATCCCGCGTCGTCAAAGCCCGGCGTGTCTATAATGACTACAGGGCCGAGCGGCAAAAGCTCCATCGTCTTTGATACGGGGTCGGTCGTAGTACCCTTGACCTCGGACACGACGGCGAGATCCTGCCCCGTAACGGCGTTTACAAGGCTCGATTTTCCGGCATTCCTGCATCCGAAAAAGGCTATGTGTATCCTGTTTGCGACAGGCGTACTGTTAAGTCCCATGATATCAACCTTCTTTATTAAATAAAATGTAAAAGCACCGCGTCCAGCGCATGCGGAACGGATAAAAACAGTATATCATCTTTTGGCCCAAAAAGTAACCGAAATTATAAAAACATCAAGAAAATAATGCCTTCCTGCATCAAAAACAGAGAGAGTGACGCCGCAACAGCGCCGTGTTGTCGCGACGCCTTTGCGGGAACATTTAAGTCTAAGAGCGGCGAGCCTTTCATATATTGTCTTTGAAGACAAAAACGGGAGGACAAAAGGCTGTGATAAGATCAAATAACAGGATAGAGCTGCGCGGGACGTGCGCGTCAGCTCCCGTGATATCTCATTCGGGCAGAGACGAGGCGTTTTATACATTTCCGATAGCTGTTTTGCGGCTTTCGGGCGTCACCGATACGATAAACGTAATAATACGGGAAGAGGCGGCGAAAAGCGGGATCATAAGCCCCGGAGCGCGGCTGCAAGTTACGGGTGAGATACGGTCGTTCAATAATAAAAGCGGTGTCGGCAACAGGCTTGTAATAACGGTCTTTGCAAAGCGCATAGAGCCGTCCTGCGATGAGGACTGCAATATAGCAGAGCTTGCCGGGACGATATGCAAGCCGCCGGTTTTGCGTATAACTCCGATGGGGAGGGAGATATGCGACATAATGCTCGCCGTAAACCGCCGCTACGGCCGGTCGGACTATCTGCCGTGCATCGCATGGGGTCACGCGGCGGTGGCGGCGTCAAACTGGGTCACCGGCACGAAAATACGCCTCTCCGGGAGGCTGCAAAGCAGGGATTACATAAAGACAGCCGACGGCGTATCGGTGCAGAAAACGGCGTTTGAGGTGTCCGTATCGGAAATGGAAGGCCAGACGGAAAAAAGCCCGCCGGACGGGTGCGCGTCCGGCGGGAGCGATATCATTCGGCAAGACTGAATATCTCGAGTATCTCTTCCCTGCCTATGGGGATGTACGACGGTATCGTTATCGTGCCGCCCATGGTTATCATATCGGCGAGCGTCCCGTACTCGTCGGGCGATACGCCGAGTTCCGACAGGGTTATGGGCATTCCGAGGCTTTTGAAATACCCCTTCATCGCCTGTATGCCGGCGAGCGAGGTCAGTTCCCGGTCGCTGCCGTACTCGTTGAACGGGATCTGCCAGACGTGCTTTGCTATACGGCAGAAGCGGCGCGTATCGTATTTGTACATGAACCGCGACCACGCCGGATAAAGCACGGCTAGCGCCGCGCCGTGCGCCACGTTGTCGTGCAGTCCGCCGACGGCGTGCGCAAGCTGATGAACCGTAAGCCCGCGGAGCGACTTGCCGCAGCCGGTGAGCCCGTTGTGCGACAGGGACGACGCCCACATAAGCGTCGACCGCGCCTCGTAATTATGCGGATCTTTCATCGCCTCATGCCCTGCCTCCTTAACGGCGAGCAGCAGCGCCTCCGCTATATATTCCGTGAGATCGGTGCGCTCCTCCGCGGAGTAGTACCGCTCAAGCGTGTGCATCATGATGTCGACGATGCCGCAGGCGGTCTGGTACGGCGGTACGGAAAAAGTGTTTTCCGGATTCATAAACGCGACGGCCGGACGCACAAGGTCGGTATTGTAGCCGCGTTTTTGAGGTATATCCGGGTTTGTTATAACGACGGAATCGCTCATCTCGCTGCCGGCGGCGGCGATGGTGAGCACAGCGCCGACGGGCAGCGCCTTAGCCGGCGCTGTTTTTCTTGCGAAAATGTCCCACGGATCGTCTATGCCGCTTCCGACTGCAAGCGCGATTGCCTTGCAGGAGTCGATAACGCTTCCGCCTCCGACGGCGAGCAGGAAGTCGACGTTTTCGGAGCGGGAAAGCGCGCACCCTTCGCGTATGAGACCGATCTTGGGGTTTGCTTCAACACCGCCGAGCTCCGTGTATCCGACGCCGGCCGAGTCAAGCTGTGCCCTAACGCGGTCAAGCAGTCCGCTTTTTTCGGCGCTTTTCTGCCCGTAATGCAAAAGCACCTTTTTTACGCCGAGATCATTAAGCGCCGGACCGATGTTGTCCTCGGCGCTTTTTCCGAAAAACACCTTCGTAGGGGCGTAATACTTGAAATCCTGCATAAGCTCATCTCCTTGATTTAGTGTTGATTTTGCCTTTTCCCCGAGCGGCCGAACACCGGCCCGCACGCGAGTCAGGTATATTACGATTATATGATACCCCGCCGGAAAAGTAAATAAAAACGTGCCTATACGTCTTACTGTGCCCTGTATTTATTGCAAACGGCACACCCGTATCGTATAATATACTCAGTTATAAATACAATGGAGGAGCTTTAAATGGGATTTTTAAAGAATCTGTTCAAAAAGCACGCTGAACCTGAATTTACGGCGGTAAAAGGCGAAGCCTTTACTCTGGAAAACCAGAACGGGCGCATCGAAGACCCGGCGAAAAGCGACCTCGCAGAATATCTGCAACGCCTGTTTGGCGATCCGGACCAATTCGTTACGCTCACGCAGCCGAAAGCCGTAAACGGCATAAGGTTTATGCAGGCGTGTCTCGTAAACGGAAAGCCCGTCGTACAGCTCGGCCTTGAAGAGGGCGGGAAAACGCGCCTCGTGGAGAAAACGTGCGCCTCAAACGCGGAATGCGAGGATATATTTTATCTCTTTTACGAGTATTCGTCCGTAAAAGACGTGAGGGATTATACGCCGGTACAATTCTGACTGTCCCTGCGCCTGCATATCCTTGCGGTGTCGCCGCTTGAGTGCCGCACTCTTTACTGTCATGCCCTCGGCGTCGGAAACGGCGTATTTTGGGAGATTCTCGGATCGTGAGAGTCAAAAACCGCGTCTCTTAAGCCTGTTTACATGATGGAGTCGCCGTAGATTGGGTTTTGCCGCTTAAAAAGCGTATAATTAAATTAAATAAGTAGTACCGCAGGCGGCATATGTCCGGCCTTAAGCGGGAATAAAAGGGTTAGCGTATTTGGCACTTTGATTTAAGCACACGGCGAAGTCAGACACACCAAGGGAGGGAAAAGCGTGACAAGGACGAAACTGTCGCTCAGAAAGCTCCCCGGCTACACGCACGGGGAAGAGATGTTCAACATGATATCACACATAGCGGGAGCCGCATTCGGCGTTGCGGCGCTTGTAATATGCCTTGTCATATCGGTCGCTCATCAGGACGTATGGGCGGTCGTCGGCAGCGCCGTGTACGGTGCGTCGATGATACTGCTGTACACCGCGTCGAGCATTTATCACGGCCTGCCGGAGGGCATGGCCAAAAAGGTCATGCAGGTCATCGACCACTGCACGGTGTATCTGCTTATAGGCGGCTCGTACACGCCGATACTGCTGTGTACAATGCGCCGCAGCTTCCCCGGCTGGGCTTGGACGCTGTTCGGCATAGTCTGGGGACTTGCGCTCATAGCGGCGACGTTTACGGCGATAGACCTCAAAAAATACTCAAAGCTCTCAATGGCCTGCTATATAGGCATGGGCTGGTGCATAATAATCGCGATAAGGCCGCTTATTCAGGCGATGCCTGTAGCGGGGATCGTATGGCTCGTCGCGGGAGGTGTGTCATATACGATCGGCGCGGTCCTATACGGCCTCGGCAAAAAGAAAATGTATATGCACTCTGTTTTTCACCTGTTTGTCTTAGCCGGCAGCGTTATGCAGTTCATATGTATAGCGAGGTATGTCTTATAACGCGGCGTAAAGCCCGGAGCGTTCACGATATAAAACGGCGCGGTCACATGACAGTGGCCGCGCCGTTTTATGTTGTAGAGCAATTTGGATATATCTGTGATAAAATATCAGCCGGCCGCCGGCAGTTTTAAACGAGCGCGCGGCCGAGTGCGCGGCACGCGTTCAGCGCATCGTCGTCGGGTGACTCGTTGCATATGACAAAGTCGCACGCCATAACGGCGCCGTCGTTTCTGCACCGCGCGTCCCAGTTGCGCATCCATTCGCCGTCGCCCCAGCCGTAAGAGCCGAAAAGTGCGATCTTTTTTCCCGTGAGGTTCGGCTCGCATGACTCGAACATCGGCGCAAATTCGCCGTCTTCAAGCTCTTCCGCGCCCATAGACGGACAGCCGAAAGCTACTGCGTCGTACTCGCATATCATGGACGCGTCAAACTCAGCGGCCGTGAATACCACCGCATCGACGCCGGCCTCTTTTGCTCCCTCACAGACGGCCGCGGCCATGGCCTCAGTGTTTCCCGTGCCGCTCCAATAAACTATTGCTATCTTACTCATCGTCATTTACCTGACCTTTCGTTAAAATTTATATCATACGGCTACCGTAAGCCGCTCTATAGATGTTCCTTTGGCGTACCGAGCGCAGTATACATCGGTACATTTCCTGTATTTTGCAAACGTCTTGACTGCGAGCTCCTCATCGCCGTATACTTTCCAGCAGCCGGTGCATTTACATTTTGCCGCGCCCTCTTCGATAAATCCGCGGACATCCTCCGGCGGATAGCCGAGAAAAAGCCCGATCTCATGCGGGAACTCATCGCATTCGCAAATGCGCTTCATAAGATGGATCAAACAGCCTTCAGCCGTGTTCGAACAATACCCGCGCTCGCGCAGTATGCTCACGGCGACACTTTTGCGGAGATCGCGAACTAAATGAGAAGGCCGGTATATATAAACGAGCGCCCGGCCTTTTGTGAATCTAAGCGGTATCGCGCGCAGCCCCTTGTTTCCGAGACGCATATTAAACCGGCGGAAACTGCGTTTCATTTCGTCGCTGCTCGCGAAAGGGCAAGTGAACATATTTCCCGCCTTCATCCCCGCAAGCGTCGGCGAGCAGTGGCGTATTATCATCTCCTCTGACATAACATCCCTCCAATAAGTTAGTTTAAACTAATCAAGCTTGCCGATATTGCGCGCCGCAGCCATACGCGGCGCACTCTAAGCCTGATCCCGCCAAAATCAACCGTCTGCCGCGCGGAATCGATATGTTATCGTGAAAAAGAAGATCCGGTAGAAGCGTTATAGTTAGTTAAGACTAACTATAACGGATTATACATTGCGAAAAGCCGTTTGTCAACCGGAAAAATAAAATTTACGGATAAAAAACGCGGGAGGGTTTCCCTCCCGCGCCGCGGCGCATATAAAGTTCGGTTACAGGCCGAGCATTTGGAGCGCCGCGTCGAGTCCCGAATAAAAGCTGCACAGTACGGGAGTTTTCATACCGGAGAGCTCCGGCAGCAGAGCGCGCATACTGACCTGTGCCATAACTACGGCGTCGTATTTGCCGTCGAGATCCGATATCCGCTCTATAAGAAGCCGGTTGTGGAGCGCGGTGTCGCCGGACGACAATGCCTCCCACGCTGCCTGCTCGACAAACGCGGATATGTTTATTTCGCGGCCGAGCGCCCTGCCCTCGCGGACTATGATGTTTCTGCTGGGTGCGACGGTCGTCTCGACCGTCGATATAAGGGCGATGTTGTCGCCGAGAGATGCGGCCTGCCGTGCCATCGGCGCGTCGATACGCACAAGCGGAGCAGATATGATCCGCGCGATATCGTCTGCCACGTCTCCGACGGTAGAACAGGTGTTCAGTATCAGATCGGCGCCCATTTTCTCCGCCGCCAGCGCGTACAGCATAAGCCGTTCGCGCACCGATGCCGTCGGAGCGCCGGCGTTTCTCACGTCCTCAAGCATGACGCTGTCCGTTATAAAGCTTATGCGAAGATCCGGCATACGCGACTTAAGATATTCTATCGTGTCGTCGCGCTTTGCAAAGCTCGTCTGCAATATACAAATGTGTTTTCCCATAACATTGTTCCTCCTCGAACCCGCGAAATTATAAACCTGCCGCCCGCGTTTTTGCAGCCGCGCGCGCCGACGGGGCGCGACCCGCCCGCACCGCTTTTGTATCCTCAGGCGTCCGCCGGCGGTTTTTTAAAGGGCATGCGGCGGATATTTACGTCCTCCGCATAAGCGTCCCGCGCGGCGAAAATATTTACGGGAAGAAAAAAATCCCTGCGTTTAATGTGTTGCATAAATTCGATTAAAATGATAAACTCTGATTAAACAGATTATACCTGACCGAACGTAGTCAGGTCAAGCCTCCGCCGGAGAGTTATTCGGCGTCGGAAAGCACGAAAGGGGTATGGATATGACATTGCATCAGCTTTATTGTTTTAAGACCGTTGCCGAGTGCGGCAATTTTGCGGACGCAGCCGAAGCGCTGATGGTGGCTGCATCTGACCTCGGCTCGGCTGTTTCAGAGCTCGAAAAAGAGCTTGGGGTAAGGCTGTTTGAGAGGAGAAGCATAAACTCTCCGATGACGGAGGAGGGCAGAGCGTTCCTTGAATATGTAAAAACGGCGCTGGACAGTCTCGAGAACGGGAAAAACGCCATGAGGGCTTTTGCCGACGAGGCAAAGCGCGGCATAGCCGTCGGGTACATATACAGCGTGTCGAGAGATATACAGAACATGCTGTCGGGCTTTATCATTGACTTTGAAGACGACAGCAATATAGATATGAAATATAACGTGCAGTATTCAAACGCCGCTGCGCTCGAGACACTCGAAACGGGGCAGGCGGAGCTTGTCTTCTGCACAGACCCGCCGGATACCGTCGAGAGCAAGAAGCTTTTTGATCAAAACCTGTTTTTCGCCGTGTCGCAGGAGCATCCGATGGCGAAAAGCCGCCTGCCCGTGACGCGTGAGATGCTTGAAAACGAGCCTATCGTTATGATAGACGACAAGACGATGATACGCCGCGCCGTCGACAGATTTTTCGAGGAGCAGGGCATAACGCCGAAAATTGCCTGCACAGAGGACGGCTGCCGCAGCGCCGCGGCGCACGTTGCCGCCGGATACGGGTATACGATAATCCCCGACCTGCCGGAGCTTGGCCAGTCCGGAGTGCGTCTGCTCGACCCGGGCGAGTTCAGTATAAAAAGAGCGATCTATATGGTCTGGAAAAAAGACAGGAAGCTCAGCCACTACGCAGGACTGCTGAAAAAATACATTTTTGAGATGTACTCATAACAAACCAAAAAAACAGGAAATGCTTCTGCATTTCCTGTTTTTATATTGCGGCGCGCCGGTATCGTGAGTTTTTATGAAAGGTCAGATCTGTTCTGCGGCCTCGGCGTCGCTGCCGCCGTCTGCGGCGGCCGTTTTAACTACGAGTATAGCCTTTGCCGAAGGCATTACGGTGCAGCTTACAAGCTCAAGGCCGCTGCGTTCCATCTCGTTTGCGGCATCTTCTATCCGCTGCGCCATATCTTTGACCTTCGGCGTGTATTTAATCGTGACGGTTTTGTACATGGTCCTCACCTCACTCGGGCAACCGGCGTAAAACCCGCCTATGTATACGACAGTACTCATATGGGATATGTCCGGCGCGACGCTGTCCGGTATGGCAGTAACGCCTGCCTTTTCGGAGAGCGTTTCTTCGCAGAGTGTTGAGCTGCCGCAGATGATGATGCCTGTCACGATAGGCGTCTCATTTTTGCCGATATGCCGTGTTTAAATTCCGCGTTCAGACGTGAAAACAGCAGAGTATTAAAATCATATCACGCCTGCATTGTATACGCCGTTTCGGCATGAAAACCACCCTCTTTTGGTCAAACCGCGGTAAAGCGGCGGTAAATACGCTGTACGCCGGCATGAGTTTGATTCGAGGAAGCGGATATGAAAAAATGAAGCCGTACGGTTGCTGCCGTACGGCTTTGTTTTTGCTTTTTCGGCCGCCGTGCCTTATCACGCTTGTCTCGTTTGGCCGGTAAAAGTAGCTAATTTTACACCACAATTCCAAAATATTACCCCATTGCTACGGATTTTAAAATAGGATATACTTTAAACTAAATGGTCAGATTACGGCCTTTATATTGGAATTGTAATACACTCTGGCTTATATTTTACAGAGAGGTGGTGTACCAGTTGCTTTCTCTTTTTATAATTGACGACGAACCTATGGTATGTGAACTGATAAAGTCGCTCATAGATTTCGACGGCCTGCAAATTGAACTGAACGGCGTATTTCAAAACGGCGTTGACGCATTAGAGAAAATATTGACGGAAAAACCGGACATAGTCATAACAGACATCAAAATGCCGGGTGTAAGCGGCCTTGAGATGATCAAAAAATGCCGTGAGAATAATATAAAAAGCCATTTTATTATTGTGAGCGGATATCAGGAATTCGAATATGCAAAACAGGCAATAGAGTATAAAGCGGACGAATATCTGTTAAAACCGATAAAAAAATCGGAGCTTAACAGACTGCTTAAAAAAATTCAGGAGGAATTGGTACAGAGCCATAACGACGCGGAGGAGACGGACAAAAACAGGAAGCGTTTTGCGATAAATAAAAAGAATCTCTGGAATAAGAGCCTTATATTACAGCGCAGAGATCCCTATTACACATGGGAGACGCACTTGACGGACTTTTTCGGGAGCGAAATAACAGCGCTGGGAGGCACGGTTTTTGCGGCTGTATTAAAGCTTGACATAACCGGCGATGATGGCGTATTGGTACATATGGAGACCCTTTCTGAGCGCATTTACAATGAAATCGACGCCATCATGGCCGATATCGGATGTAAATTGTATACTTACCGGGACGAAAGTATCGCATGGGTTGTTGCCAAAGCGTCTGTCGGGCAGTATGAAGAGGTAAAGAAAAGAATTTCCCTGATAATACAGCGGCATAAAAGACAGATTCACAACGTGCAGCTAACCGCAGGGATGAGCGATCTAATGCCGTATGAAGCGGTGGGCAGCGCGATGGGACAGGCGGAAAACATGATGCTTTCGCGTATATTTCTGAGGACAAACCAAGTAATACTGCCGCATAGCCTAAACGATAATTTTTCGGACAAGGAACAAATGCCTGACAAAGGGCGGCTCAGGGAGTTCAGTTATTATGTAAGATCGCTTCAGGAAACGCCGCTTATAAAATGGATAGACGAGTTTTTTCAGGATTACGCTAAAAAGAGAACCTATTCTCCTTTAAACAGATGCGTTGAGATGTATATACACTGTATTGATTTTATGGGCGAGGAGATCTCTGCCGCGAATACGGCGGAATCTCTGTCTGTTTTAAAGTTTTGGAAAAGCATGTTGAACAGTATGTCTATCGAAAAAATGAAAGAACGGTTCTGCGAAAAAATACTGGATATCGTAGCAGAAATAAAAGATTATCACCGCACACGCGAGACAAAGCCGATAAAACAGGCCAAAGAGTATATACAAAGAAATTACAATAAAGAGATATCACTTGCAAAGGTAGCCGGCCATGTGCATCTGACGCAGACGTATTTCAGTGTCGTGTTCAAACGTGAAACGGGCATGCTCTTCAGCGATTACCTTCTGGAGGTGCGCATTAACGCGGCAAAAATACTGCTTGAGACGACAAACCTCGGTATCGCAGATATAGCATACAGGGTAGGATACAGCGATGCCCGCTATTTTAGCAAGCTGTTTATCAAAGAGGTCGGCATAAGGCCGAAAGAATACCGTAAATTGCATTCGTAACAGGAGAATAACAGTGATAAAGCTAAGAACTAAGGTGCGGTCATCGGTCGATGAGAATACCATACAGAAATGGATAACAGGGACAAAGATTATTGACTACGTCTGCTTTGCCTGTTTCCTTCTTGGTGCTGTGCTGGCATATACCGGGCATTTTGCATCAACGGCCGTTTGTGCCCTGTGTACTGCGTTATGGATTGCAAGGATATTTATAGTGCAAACGGTAGTTTCGCCGGTGCTGTCGCGCGGATTTAAATGCGCAGTCGCGCTCTCCCGCGCACTGGAAAATCCGTCGGTATCCGGCGGCAACGAAAGAAATTATCTTACAAAAATGATCTACGATGCAAGCGAAGATCAATTCAGTCAGACTCTGCAATATATGGCAAGCCTGCTTGAAGATGCGGTCGACAATGACGCGGCGGCAAAGCTTTTTCAAATACGGGCACAGATAAATGCGCTTCAGAGCCAGATAAACCCCCATTTTCTATATAATACACTGGAGGTAATGCGCGGATACGCTCTTACTTCCGGAGTGAGCGAGGTCGCCGAAATGGCTGAGGCGCTGTCGGCTATGTTCCGATATAACATAAGCAACTCCGAAGATGTCTGCACTATGGAGGACGAGCTTGAAAACACCGAGAGCTATTTTGTTGTGCAGAGATATCGGTACGGAGACCGTTTTGACGTACACTACCTGTTTGACAGAGACGATAAAAAGATAATGCGCTGCCTTATACCGAAACTGTCAATACAGCCCATTGTCGAAAACTCCATACATCACGGGCTTGAGGAAAAGCTCGGGCGCGGGACGATAACGATACGGATTTATGCGACGCAGAACAGACTTATTGTAAGAATATCCGATGACGGCGTCGGAATAGAGCCCTCCCGCCTGAAAGCCCTGACAGAGAGCATAGAGCAGGGACTGGAATACATAGTCTCAAATTCGGCGGACGAGAAAGCACATGTAGCACTTATAAATATCAATCAAAGAATAAAGCTTTATTTCGGAGAGGAATACGGACTTAGTGTATCAAGCGTATTTGGGGAAGGAACCGTGATGCAGCTCACCTTGCCGCTGCAATATAAGGAGTAGGTGAGACCATGGAATACGAAACTATCCTGCGTATCGAAGGAATTACAAGCCAGACCGCGAAAAGGCCGCCGCTGCTCAATTCTCTCTGCTTTGATTTGTATAAGGGTGAAATTTTCGGGATATTAGGGAGATCGGAAGCCGGAAAGAGCACACTGAGCAATATTTTGACCGGCAACTATTTTGATTACAGCGGCCAGATATATTACGCTGAAGAGTTGATATCGATAAGGGACTTAGACGAGTCAAAAGCACTGGGGATATATTGCATACGCGAGAAGTCAGGCCTGCTGCAGAATCTGGACATCGCCCAAAATCTGCTCGCGGTACGCGAATCAGAGCGGAAAATGATAAAAATAAGAGAAAGGTTTTCGTCAAAATATCCTGCGGCGGGAAGAGTATTGAACCGAAGTGAAAACTATATAGCCCCGGCCAAAAACATATGGGATGGCAGAAACTATCGGAAGCTTAGAAAGCTGCTCGATGAGTGGGGACTCCATTTTGCCGCATCAAAAACAGTCAGTGAGCTGACGCGAATAGAGCAGTGCCTCGTCGAAATGCTCAAAGCAGTCATTTCAGACGCCAAAATAGTTATAATAGACGAGATTACATATCACTACGGCAAAGACGAGTGCGAGATACTGGAGAAATATATAGAAAGGCTCGCCGATACCGGTATATCGGTCATCTTCATGGACTCGAAACTTCGGCCAATGACTGACATCTGTGACAGGATTATGGTTCTGAAAGACGGCAAAAATGTCGGCGTATATTTTAAAAGCGAGTTCAGCGAGCGCATATTTGAGGGGCTTCTGACGGATCAGGAGTTTAGAACAGCATATAAAAGCGCTCCTATACACGGCAAGCCTGTGGCCAAGGTCACAATAAACCGCGGCACGACCGGGGAATTATCGTTTGAAGTCTACCCGGGAGAAACTATAGGCTTTGTTGAAGACAATATGAGCGGATCTGTAGATATTACAGGCTTCATACCGGGACGCACGGGCAAAAAGTGCATAAATATATGGACAGACGGGATGCCGGCGTGTGACAGCAGTATAAGAGAACTGTACCGCAGCGGTATGGGTTATATTATAAGCTGCTCGGACAGGGACAACCTTTTCCCGGATATGACAGCTGAACAGAATTTAAACATCCTGATACTCGACAAGCTGTCAGACAGATGGGGAATAGTAAAAAACAGGGTGCTGGCATATTGCTACCGTGAATGTGCAAAAAGGTTCGGATTTGAGAAAATAATTGAAAAAGGCAGCAGCGTCGCCGGATTCAGCGTGGAGGACAAAATCTGGCTTTATATAGCTCGGCAGGCTCTTATAAAGCCGAAAGTGCTTGTAATGTACAGATCAATTGAGAGGCTTGACTTTATTTCGAGAAAATATTTGCTTTCGTTGCTCGACAAGCTTAAAAACGGAGGCACGGCAATACTGATGTTTTCTGTTCAGCTCAGCAATGTCGAACCGATTTGTGACAAAATTATTCATATAGGCGGGAAGAATTAAAAATAAAACTATTTTTTAACAAATAAACAAAAATTGACACACTTAAACTAAAATTTACAGCATTTTCAACATATGTTTCCGATGATACTATCATAGTGTCATCGGAAACTTTTTTTAAATTTTTTAAGGAGGCAATTTGAGTATGAAGAAATGGTTAGCTCTAATTTTAGCAATGCTGATGCTGCTCTCATGCATAGGCTGCGGCGGGCAGACGAGCGAGAGCGGCAGTGCAGAAAACAGCGGATCGCCGTCAAGCTCCGATACCGCCTCGCAGGACAGCGACAAAGTTTATAAGATCGCTTTCAGTATTCCTGTGGCGGCAGCGCCGTACTGGACTGCCGTTGGCTGGGGCGTACATAAGGAGGTAGAGGCGATCAACGAGGAAGCGGGCCAGACCGTCATCGAATATCAGTTTTTCAATCCCGGGAACTTCGAACTCGAGACACAGCTTAAAAACATTGAAGACGCGATTTCCCTCGGCGTCGACGGTATGATCTTGGCACCGGTCGACTCCAACGGCACAGTTCCCGCTATAGAGAACGCGGCGGCAGAGGGGATTCCGATATGCACGGTTGACCTGCAGGCGGAAACAGACGTAATCCTCGCCGGCTTCTGCACATACAACTATGAAGCTGGGGTTACGGCGGCGGAAACTATGGCTGAGCTCATAAACGAAAAGAACGGGGCGTATGAGGGGACGGTCGCCCTGAATATGGGCAAGGCCAACATAAGCTCTCATGTGGCCCGCGTACAGGGATTCAAAGACACGATGGCTGAAAAATATCCGGATATAGAGATAGTGTTTGAGCAGTTTGCGGATGTTTCGGAGGACAACCTGACGGTCATAGAGGATGCTCTTGCACAGTACGCCGATCTTGATGCGGTGTTCACTACCGGCGATACAGCCGCAGACATGGCGTGCCAGGCAATAGACGGTGCAGGCCGGTTTAAAGAGATCGGCGACCCCGATCACATAATAGTCGTAGGCTTTGACGGCGAGATAAACGGCCTGTTAAATATCAGAAACGGCAGGCAGGACGCCACCGTGGCACAAAATCCCGTGATAATGGGCGAGATGGCCGCGAGAACCATATACGAGTATCTGACAGAGGGTACAGTGCCTGATGTCGATGAGGATGGCCAGATTGAAGTGCCTCACTTTGCAATAACATATAAGAACATAGATACTGACGAGGCGGCGGAATACTTCTGGGCGGAAGAGGTAGACGAGATAGATATCAGCTTCTAGCGGTTATGAAGTATGGGCGGCTGCAAGAGTTCTTGTGCCCGCCCTAATTCTTAAATAAGAAGGTGAATTAATGGAAAACAAAAAGGCTTTGTTATCTGTCCGAGGGCTTTCAAAAAGCTTTCCGGGTGTGCTGGCGCTGGACGGAGTGGACTTTGATCTTTTCTCCGGCGAGGTTCTCGGCATATGCGGAGAAAACGGCGCGGGCAAATCGACTTTGATAAAATGCCTGAGCGGCGTTTATCAGCCAAGCGCCGGTTCTATTGAGGTAGACGGGCACGAAGTGAATATACAGTCCGCGGAAGAGGGGATATCACTAGGCATTTCCGTCATATATCAGGAACTCAGCATTATTTCCGAGCTCGACATAGCTCAAAATGTATTCCTGGGGCGAGTCCCTCGCTACAAAACTGGAATGATAAATTTCAAAAAACTCCATGCCGATACAAGAAAGATAATGGATCATATAGGGCTTGCGATGGATACCAGGACTATAGCCGGAGACATAAGCATAAGCGCGCAGCAGATGGTAGAGATAGGCAAGGCCATATCACGAGATCCCAAAGTTTTGATAATGGACGAGCCGACATCTTCTCTCGGCCACGATGAAACCGAGCGGCTGTTTGCACTGATAGAGCAGTTAAAAAACGAGGGATACGGCATAATATTCATCTCTCACCATATGGAAGAGGTGTTTAAAATAACAGACCGCGTACTGGTCCTGCGGGACGGAAGGGGCATCGAAACGCGGGCTACTAAAGATTGGACTGTTGACTCGATTGTGCAGGCTATGGTTGACAGAGACGTAAGCAATCAGTTCCCCCAGAAAAAAGAGGGGGCGATAAGATATAACGAGCCCTATGCCATAGAAGTCACAGGACTTACCAACAGGTATGTTCATGACATCAACCTAAAAGTGCGCAAAGGAGAAATACTGGGACTTGCCGGCATAGTCGGTGCCGGACGCAGCGAAGTGCTGAAGTCGATTTTCGGCGCGTACCACAACAACATGGGCGAGATAAAAGTTGACGGAAATCCGGTAAAGATCAAAAACCCGAAAAGCGCGCTTGCGAGCGGCATTTCGTTTCTGTCGGAGGACAGAAAGAAAGATATGCTGATTCTCATGGATTCAATCAAGACCAACTATATACTTCCGTATTTTAAAGACTTCGCAAAACCGCTTTTTGTAAATAATAAAGCGGTCGAGGCGGCGACTCAAAAGGCAATATCGCAGTTTAACATAAAAACCACCTCTTCCGAAAAGCTGGTAGTTCAGCTCAGCGGAGGAAATCAGCAAAAGGTGCTGATGGCGAGAGTTACATACGGAGAACCGGACGTATACCTGCTTGACGAACCGACCCGAGGGATAGATGTAAGCGTCAAGCAGGAGATATATAAAGAAATAATAAAGATGGCGGAATCCGGAAGTGCAGTTATTCTGGTAACGTCCGATCTGCCGGAAATAATCGGACTGGCAGACAGAGTCCTCGTCATGCGAGACCGAACAATAGTAGCGGAGCTGCAAAAAAATGAGCTGTCACAGGAAGCGGTAATGAATTATGCGACGGGAGGAAGCCAACTATGAAGGACAAAAAGCTCAAACTTGAAATACCAAACAACATCAAGCTGTTTTTGCCGGCGCTCGTCAGCCTGTTCGTTATCAGCATCGTCACGTCGCTGTTTTCAGAGATTTTTTTGACGAGCAGGAATTTGATGAATGTACTGAATCAGGCGACGACGACAGGCATCATGGGTGTCGGCGTAACATTTATAATCACGGCTGGGCAATTCGACTTGTCAAGCGCGTCGGTCGTATGCCTGAGTGCGCTTATAAGCTCCGACTTGTGCGCAAATTTCGGACTTAACCCGTATCTGGCTATTTTAGTGGCAGTT
This sequence comes from uncultured Oscillospiraceae bacterium, assembly GCA_944386855.1. Lineage (GTDB taxonomy): Bacteria > Bacillota > Clostridia > Oscillospirales > Oscillospiraceae > CALXCR01. The sequence continues at coordinate 10,457 of CALXCR010000099.1, read as the reverse complement.
GCAATAGGAGTCGCGGCAGGCTTCTTAAACGGGTTTTTGGTGGCGCATGTCGGCCTTATCCCGTTTATCGCGACGATGGGTACTATGAACATGTTCAAGGGGCTGTCTCTGATGTATTCCAAGTCTCTGACTGTCCATTCAATACCGGAGGCATATACGCGGTGGGGCTCGACAAGGGTGTTTGACGTTATACCGTCAGGGATCATTATTTCGATCATTTTGTATATTATAGGCTATATATTGCTCTCAAAAACGGTGTTCGGCCATAAGGTCAGCGCTGTCGGAGGAAACAGGGAGGCCGCACGGCTTGCCGGGATCAATGCCAAAAACGTAATAATGAGCGTTTACGTTATTGCGGGCTTTTGCTATGCAATCGCAGGTGTAGTGCTCACCGGCAGGGTGGGAGCGGCATATCCGACGGCCGCCGACGGCTGCGAACTTGATGTTATAGCGGGAATAGTTATTGGAGGTACGTCGATGAGCGGCGGACGAGGCACCCATATCGGAACATGGGTAGGAATACTGCTTGTCGCCGTTATAAACAACGCAATAAACCTGCTCGGCATATCTGCGTATGCGACAAAATTTGTACAGGGTATAGTTATACTTTTGGCCGTGATCGTTGAGATACTCAGAAGCAAAGCGGCCGAAAAGCGCCTTTAAAGGATGAGGGGCAAATGTCGTCAAACATTATTCTGATAGCGCTCGGCGTATATCTTATATTCTGCAATATATTGCCGTCTAAAGGCGCGTTGTATAAAAAGCTTGCCGGCGCGAGCATCCCGGTAATACTGCGGACCATCGGAATAGCGACGGGTATAGCCTTTGTATTGCCAAACGGTCTTGAGAGCCTCGGGATAGTTTCAAGCGACGGCAATATCTTAAAGATCATGTGGGCAATTTCTATGATACTGCTGATGTATCTGTGTGTCCTGTATTCAAAATTTTCAAAAAATACAAAAGGGGGAGGTTAAAATGGAGCGCAGAGAATTTGAGCGCGTGACACCCGAATCGGTCGGAATATCGAGCCAAAAAGTGCTGGAAGCACTCGACATACTCGAGAGCGTTGAAGGTACGGAGCCCCACGGAATCGTATTTATGCGGCACGGAAAGGTGTTTGCTGAGGGGTGGTGGAGTCCGTACGGAAAGAGGATACCGCACGAGCTGTTTTCCATGACAAAGACATACACGGCGACGGCACTGGGAATCGCGTATACCGAAGGGCTTGTCTCTCTGGACGACCGCCTTGTGGACCTGTTTCCCGAGTACAGCGGGTGCAATACGGATGAGCGCGCGGCGAGGATAAAGGTGCGCGACGTGCTGAGAATGGCGTCAGGAAAGCCGGAGCAGAGGTGCAGTACAGTGGACTGGGCGCGTCATTTCTATGAAATGGACTCAAAATATGAGCCGGGTGAAAAATTCTCATATAGCTGCGAAGATACGCACAGCATAGAGGCAATAGTGCAAAAGGTCACCGGCGTTCCGATGGATAAATATTTAAATGAAAAGCTGTTTTCAAAAATAGGGATAGATCCTTGTCAGATATACTGGGCAAGACTGCCGGACGGGAGCGTTATCGGTTGCGGCGGGCTGTTTGCTTCGAACGAGGACTCCATGAGACTTATACAGCTCTATATGCAGGGCGGCGTATGGGACGGCGAACGAATACTCGCCGAGGACTATGTAAAGGAGGCTGTAACATCGCAGATAATAGCCGCAGAGGAGAGACCGCAGATATCGGAAAAATGGGCAGATCCGGGAGTTGAACCGGGTTACGGATATCAAATATGGACAGACCTTGTCGGAATGTCAGGCGTTTTCGCGGCACGCGGCGCGATCGGTCAGATCGGCGTGGGAATACCCGAAAAGGATATCGTTATTTCGTATACGCAGGGCAGTTCCGGCATAGGTGGGGATTCAAGCGGGATACTCGACGTTATCGGCCTTATAAGGGCTTCGGCCTCAGATGCTCCGCTGCCGGATGATCATGAAAGCTATGAAAAACTGAAGCGCAGGCTTGAGACCTTGTCGCTGGGAAATCCGCGTGTAAGCCAGTACAATGATTTTTCGGAGAATATCTCCGGTGTTAGGTATGAAACGGAGGAGAAGCGTTTTACGTTCAGAAAAGCGCTGTGGAATCATATAGCGGACTGCGACCATATCGACCCGGTAGACGGGGTGAATTGGTTTGAATTCGACTTTGATGATAAACGCCTGTGCGTTATGAAATTTGAAGAGCAGGGCGAATGCCGCAGCATCACTATAAGTATGGACGGCGCACGCAGGCTGAACAAATATCCGCTTGAAAAGCTGGATTACATAGATATGGCGTATTTTGACGGAGAGTGGGCGGCCGAAAACACCCTCCGAGTCTATGCCCGCTGGGTGCAGACGAGTTTTTCCATAGATGTTGACTTTATCTTTGATGGAGACGGCGTAACAATCGAGCCGGTGCGCATATGCGGAGAGTTTGATGCACATCCGCTCAGAAAAGGGAGCGTTCATGCGCACAAATGTGAAAAGTAAGAGAGATACGCGCCAGTCTGCCGGTCAGGCCGCAAAGCGGAGGGATACCGGAAAAACTGTCGGAATCATCGCCGTTATTTTGTCGGCTATAATATTCGGAATAGCCCCGACCATTGTTACGCTTACGTTTTCCGGCGGAAACAGCGGTATGAACGCCGCGTTTCTGAGATCGCTTATAATATTGCCGGGAATATATACCGCTGTGCTGATTAAAAAAATCCCGCTTAAAGTCAGCAGAGCGGAACTTAAAGACCTGATTCTGTGTATAGGAGTGGGGCAGGGGATTACGAGTGTACTGCTGTCAGGATCTTACGATTTTATCCCTGTAAGCGTCGCGACGCCGGTACATTTCGTATATCCGGTCGCCGCAGCGGTTTTAGGCAGGATGTTGTGGAGAGAAAAGCTTAATAAAGCGAAACTGCTGGCGCTTGCACTGTGTGCGGCGGGTGTCGTCTGCTTCTTTGAAAAAGACGGAGCTATAGCGTGGCAGGGCATCGCTATGGCGCTTATATCCGGCTTTACATTTGCGTTCTATCTCCAGTATCTGGGCAGGAGCAGTCTTGCCGAAATGCCTCTCCTGAAACTGCTGTTTTACACAAATCTGATATCATGCGCAGTGGCCGGTATCGTCTGCGCGGCCTGCAGGAGCATAACTTTTTCACTGACAGCGGGAGCATGGGCGAATATGATACTCGCCTCACTCATGATATCTGTAACAGGCACAGTACTGCTGCAATTCGGCACGAGAATCATAGGAGGACTCACGTCGGCGATATGCTCCACCTTTGAGCCTATCTTCAGTGTTTTGTGCGGAGTAGTCGTACTCGGAGAAAGCGTCAGTACGATAAAATTGCTCGGCTCTGTCTTAATCCTTTTAAGCATCTTATGTATAACTTTACTGTCTAAAGAGGGCTAGTGTTCTCATTTTTTCTCCTTACTTTAGTCCCGAAGGCGGCAAATGTCAGCTATAAGCGGGACTAAATAGCGCTTCAAGGCAGCCGGGCATTGCCCGGCTGCCTTGAAGCGCTAAATATTATTATCACACTTTTCTCGTTTTGCCCATGCCGGTCAGCATCTCGACTGTTGCCGGATCGTAGTGGGAGAAGAACAGGCTCTCGCCTTCGTCAAGCGCCCTGATCGCCGCCATGTCCTCGTCGTTAAGGGTGAAGTCGAACACGTCGAGGTTCTGCTCCATCCTGTCCCTGTGCGTCGTTTTCGGTATGACGACGACGTCGGACTGTAAAAGAAAACGCAGAGCCGTCTGCGCGGAGGATTTGCCGTATTTCTCGCCGATCTCGGTGAGCACGGGATTTGTGAAGAAATCCTTCCTGCCCTCGGCAAACGGCCCCCATGACTCGTGCTGAACGCCGTATTTCTTCATGTACTCATGCGCCGTCTGCTGCTGCTGGAAAACGTGCGTCTCAACCTGATTGACGGCGGGTGTTACCTCCACAAACTGGCAAAGGTCGATAAGTCTGTCAGGATAAAAGTTTGAGACGCCGATAGCCCGGAGCACTCCGGCCTTGTATGCTTCCTCCATCGCTCTGTATGTGCCGTAGTAGTCTCCGAACGGCTGATGGATAAGCATAAGGTCGATATATTCTGTCTGAAGCTTTTTAAGAGACGCTTCTATAGACGCTTTCGCCGCCTCATAGCCCGCATTTGATATCCAAACCTTTGTCGTAACGAAAAGCTCTTCTCGCGGAACGCCGCTTTTCTTCATAGCGCTGCCGACGGCTTCCTCGTTCCCGTAAGCCTGCGCTGTATCGATAGCGCGGTAGCCTGCGCCGATAGCGTCGAGCACGCAGCGCTCGCACTCGTCGTTTGTCACCTGATATACGCCGTAGCCGAGCATCGGCATTTTTACGCCGTTATTTAATGTTACATATTCCATGATCAAAAGCTCCCTTTCCCGGTTTCGCAGAACCGATTTTTATTCTACAACAGTGATTATAGGCTTTTTCCGTGAAATACGGAAGTCTCGATAAGTTTCGCAGTGATAACATACAGGTTATTACCGCAAAGCGCTTACCCAGCAGATCACTGCATCCGGAGCATAAAGAGAAAAATCCACCGCAAAAAATTGCGGCGGATTTTCTGATTTTAATCTGACAGCCGGATCAGATGGTGGTCCAGCCGCCGTCAACGACAAGAAGCTGGCCGGTGGTGTAAGAGGAGGCGTCTGACGCGAAGTAGATAAGCGCACCGTCGAGCTCGCCCTCGAGGCCGGGGCGTTTCATCGGGCAGTAAGCGGCGGCAACGCCGTCAAACGCACCTTCGGTTTCAAGGATCGAGGCGGTCATCTCGCTGTTGAAGTAAGCCGGACCGATAGCGTTTACAGTAATGCCGCGGCCCGCCCACTCTGCGGCGAGTCCCTTTGTAAGCATCTTAACACCGCCCTTAGCGGAGGCATAAGCCGTTACAGGCCATGTGTTGGGGCTCATAACAACCTCGCTGTGCACGGAGCCGATGTTAATGATCTTGCCGTAGCCGTTTTTAAGCATGACCTTGCCGACCTCGCGCGCGCAGAAATAAACTGCACTCAGATTTGTACCGATGACGCGATTCCATATATCGTCGGTCATCTCCTCAGCGGGGGCTGTATCGCCTACGCCCGCGTTGTTTACGAGGATGTCGATGCGGCCGAAGTCCGCCTCAACAGCCGCAACAACGGCCTTGATGTCCTCGATGTTGAGGACATCGCATTTATAGGCCTCGCAGCGAACGCCGAGAGCTTCAACGTCCTTCTTAACGGCCTCGAGCCGGTCAAGCCGGCGTGCGCAGATAGCAACGTCAGCGCCCTGACGGGCAAGAGCCTTAGCAAACTGTACGCCGAGTCCGGAAGAGCCGCCCGTTACGAGAGCGATCTTGCCGGTGAGATCAAAAAGATTAGTCATAGTTTCCTACCTTTCCTATTTTTAGTTTCCCGAGAAAATTATACCATTGTTTTTTTGAATGGACAAGTATTACTTACTTTTTATATCAAATTTCCGAAGTATGCAAAGACGGCGCTGCTAACAAGCAGCGCCGTCAATTGTGGATATTTAGCTGAAGCTTAGAATCCAAGCTCCTCGAGCCATTCACGGATGTTTTCCTCGGAGACACTAGACCTGAAGCGCTCGCCCTCCTGCCAGTCGCCAGTTCCAGCAAGCTCCGCTAAAAGCTCGGCGCTGTCTCCTAAGCCGGAGGAGGCGGAGGTGCAGAACGGGATGACAGTCTTGCCGGTAAAATCGTTGTTTTCGACGAAAGTGTCAACGGGCCATGCGGCGATGCCCCACCATATGGGGTAGCCGATGAAAACAGTATCATAATTATCCCAGTTTTCGACCGTGTCGGATACAAGCTCAACATCGCGCAGGCTCTCATCCTCGTACTCGCGCGATACGCGGCTGTCATCGTCTCTGTAGTTCAAGTCCTCGTCGCTGTACGGCTCTGCGGGCACAAGCTCGAACAGATCGCCGCCCGTGAGCTCAGCGATATACCCCGCGGCCTCCGCGGTGTTGCCGGTCGCTGAAAAATATACGACAAGTGTGCCGCTCTCTCCGCCGGAAGAGCTGTCGTCCGCAGTGTCTCCTGTATTGCTGGACTGCGAGTCTGAAGTTTCCGCCGTATCTGCGCCGGACGCGCTTTCTGATGACGAAGAATCCGACGAGCTGTCAGACGAGTCGGACGAGCCGGAAGACGATGGGCTGCCGCCGCAGCCGGCGATGGCGAGAACCATCGCGGCTACAAGAAACAGTGCGATAAATTTTTTCATTTTAAATACTCCTTTCGTTTATTCGTAGCACTCTTTGAATATATCAAATATCTCCTCATGGGTCATCTTTTTATAGCTGCCCTGAGATATGCCGCAGGAATTTGCGATATTTTCCAGATCATCATATTTTGCGCCGAGCTCCTTTAGCGTAGCCGGAAGGCCGAGCTCGGCGATAAACGCCGCGAGAGCGTCGATGCCGGCGAGTGCGAGCTGCTCGTCGGTTTTCCCGCCGCGCGGTATGCCCCATACGTTTTCGGCAAAGCGGACAAATTTTGAAAGTCCCTCTCTGTATATATGTCTGTAATATACAGGGTGCAGTACCGCAAGGCCGCAGCCGTGGTTGCAGTCGGTGTATGCGCCTAGCTGATGCTCCATATTATGGCACTCGAAGTCGCATCTCTTGCCCATCTTTATAACACGGTTTTCGGCCATTGTCGACTCCCACATAAGATTGCTGCGGGCCGTATAGTCCATAGGATTCCTAACAGCGGCGCGGAGATCGCGTATAACGCCGCGCATCAGCGCTTCCATTATATCGTCGGAGACGTTGTCTTCGTCAGGCCCGCTGAAATACGTCTCCATAATATGGCTGAGTATGTCAAAGCCGCCGGACACCATCTGGCTTGCGGGTACGCTGTATGTATAAACGGGATCGAGCAGCGCAAAACGCGGGTTTAATTTCGGATAATCGCGTCCTGTCTTTACGCGCAGCTCCTCGTTTGTGATAACGGCGCCGCCGTTGCACTCGCTTCCCGTACCCGCGGCGGTTACTATAACGCCGAGCGGCAGAGGCTCGGTCTCGATAACGCCGGGCTGCGCCCAGAAATCATTCCAGATATCACCGTCGTACCGTGCCGCAAGCGATACCGCCTTGCAGCAGTCCATAACGCTCCCGCCGCCGACGGCGAGGATCATATCGGCATCGCTCTCCCGCGCTATGCGCGCGCCCTCCATCACCTTTGCGTACGTCGGGTTTGCCATTATGCCTGAAAATTCCACAACGGTTTTGCCTGTGCTTTGAAGAATGTCCATGACCTCATCATATACACCGTTTCGCTTTACAGAGCCGCCGCCGTATGCCAGCATGACGATACCGGCGTCTTTAGTGAGGCAGGACAGGTATTCTTTGACGCATCCCTTTCCGAAATATACTTTAGTCGAGTTTTGAAAGATAAAATTGTTCATGATAGCGTTCCTTTCCGGCTGATGTGATAAGCAAACAGACCGTATATTAAGTCCTGCGCGGGATAGGATGCTCAAACCCCGCGTGACTTTCTTCACGGCTTATTATAGACATATCGAGACCTCATAAGAAGTCTCGATATGTTAATCACTATTTACCGAAAGGTTAAAACGCTGTCCTATTTGTTGGCTGCGACAGCCTTTTCAACCGCCTGCAGAAACTGTTTTACGGCCGGCGACGGGTCGGGCGAGTGCAGAAGCCCGTATGGGATCGTATATCCCCAGTCGACCGGCAGTATCTTGAGCAGCGGGTGGACATATCTCCAGTTTTCGACCGCCATAAGCACGCAGTTGTTGTTCTCACACTGGTTGAACGCGCCTACATCGTAAAAGTCGAAATCGACGATCTCGATCTGCGGATGGTTTTTCCATATATCGTCGCGCAGCTCGTCGACGTAGTGACTCCATTCGCGGCGCATCAGCATAAGCTTTTCGCCGTATAGATCCTCAACGGTCAGCCTGTCCTTCTGAGCGAGCCTGTGATGTATTGAGACGGCACAGCATATTGGCTCTTTTGATATCTCAAGCCCCGCGCAGCGGCGCAGGCCGAGCATCGTCTGATCGAATATCCCGGCGACGACATCGATATTCCGGCCGAGATTTCCCAGTATTTCCCTCGCGTTTTCGGGCGTGTTGTCAAACGGGACAAGCTGAAATTTTGCGTTGGGGCAGTACTCCTGCAATTTCGGCCACAGATCGACGAGGACCTGTGCCGGCGTCATGGGAGAGGTGCCGATCCTAATGACGCTGTCGCTGTCGCGCATCGCGTTTTTGGCGCGGGTGACCGAGTCCTTGCAGTATTGAATTATGTATTTTGCGTCCTGATACATCGACTGGCCGGCCTTTGTCAGCGTAAGCCCGCGGTGCGTTCGTGTAAAAAGCCGTATCCCAAGACTGTTTTCGAGAAGATTTATCTGCTTTATAACTGCCGGCGGGGATATATAGAGTTGCTCCGCCGCCTTGTTGAAGCTGCCGGAGTCCGCCACGCACAAAAACGTCTCAAGCTGAGGGTTGTACATATTGTCACCGTCCTTTTCGTAAATTGTCTGTTTTTACCCGCCGTGCGGACGGACTTACCGCGCCAATGGTGCGGCGGTATTGTTACCATTTCTTTTTAACGCCAAAAAGAAACGGTAACCCAAAGAAAAGGGCGTCAAGAGGGGATGTTCCCCCTTGATACCCCCAAACGCACGCAGTGGGTACATTGTACTGACATGTTCATGCATTCCACGCACTGACGTGGTTGCGAGTAACGCTGTGAAGTATAATGCGTATCTATCGTCGCATGTGTCGCCCGCCTGGTGTAGTTATGATGATGTGTCCATGATATACCTAGGTGCGCGACGACGCGGAGCGGGTGACTGATTTTTAAATTAGTCTAAATAACAAAAACACAAACCGAACGGAGTGTTTGTGCTTTTTGAGAGGAGACGCAGCGGAATGAGGGCATCGGCGACTTTTACAAAAAGTCGCCGCAAGTCTTCCCAAAAGCGGCGTCTCGCCGCAAAACCGAATTGAAACCCAGCAAAGCGGTTTTAATTCGGAAAGGAGGAACAGTGGAGCGGGTGACTGATTTTTATGAAATAAAAATCGGAACGAGCGTAACTCGTTCCGATTTGGTTGCGGGGGAAGGATTTGAACCAACGACCTCCGGGTTATGAGCCCGACGAGCTACCAGCTGCTCTACCCCGCGATATAGAATTTTTTCAATGCACATATTTTAGCACACGGAAGAGGCTAAGTCAAGTGCATTTGAAAACTTTTTTCATAAACAATATTTTCTATAACTGCATCTTATTTGTCGGTAATACTGCTTGACACACATAAATCAGCGCGGTAAAATATATTGAAAGATTTTGAGACAATGGGGAGTTTCAATAAACTTTTTTAAAAAATACCGCAATATTATAAAAACAAAACATTTATTTTAGAAACAGGAGGTGTGTATACAACATATGCCCGGACCAATATTTTATGTCATCAGCGTCATCGCGGTAGTGGTGGCTGCTGCGGCAGCGGCATATCTTGGATATACTTATAGACGTAAAATTTCTGAACGAGAGATCTCAAGCGCCGAGGAGGAAGCCACGCGCATAATAAACGAAGCGATCAAAGACGCGGAAAATAAAAAACGCGAGGCCATGGTCGAGGCGAAGGAGGAGATCCATAAAAGCCGTACAGAATTAGATAAGGAGATCAAGGAAAGACGCGCTGATATACAAAAACAGGAGAGAAGGATACAGCAAAAAGAAGAAAACCTCGACAGAAAGACGGATTCCATCGAAAAGAAAAATGATCAGCTTTCAAAAAAACTGGCAGATGTTGACGCGATGAAAGAAGAGGTCGCACTTTTAAAGCGCGGCCAGCTCGAAATGCTGGAGAAAATATCTGGCTACACCGTCGACGAAGCAAAAGCGTATCTTATCAGCAATGTAGAATCAGAGGTGACGCATGAGGTCGCCTTAAAGATCAAAGAGGCCGAAGCAAGACTTAAAGAAGAATCAGACGCAATGGCAAAGGAGTACATCTCCCTTGCCATACAGCGCTGCGCCGCAGACCACGTCGCCGAGGTCACCGTCTCAGTGGTTCCCCTGCCAAATGACGAGATGAAGGGCCGTATAATCGGCCGCGAGGGGCGTAATATACGCTCCATAGAAAATGCAACAGGCGTAGACCTTATAATAGACGACACGCCGGAGGCTATCACGATATCGAGCTTTGACCCGGTAAGAAGAGAGATAGCAAGGATAGCGCTTGAAAAGCTCATACTCGACGGGAGGATACATCCCGCGCGTATCGAAGAGATGGTCGAAAAAGCGCGCCGCGAGGTGGACACGACCATCAAAGCGGAGGGCGAGCGCGCCGTGTTTGAAACGGGCGTGCGCGGACTCCATCCCGAGATCGTAAAGCTGCTCGGTAGGCAGAAATACCG